>JBBQNQ010000059.1:0-18153 GCA_038330095.1 Solirubrobacterales bacterium | reverse complement strand
GCGGGAAGGGCGGCGTAGATGGCGAAGACGGCGATCACGACGCGGTTGATCGCCGCCGGGATCGTCTTGGTCTCCTCCCTGGCCTCCTCGGCCATGTTGGAGATGGTCTCGATGCCCGTGTAGGCGATCATCCCGACCGGGATCGCCAGCAGGAAGTCCTTCCAGCTCGGGGCCACCCCGAGGTGCACGTTGCTCACCAGGGTGTCGGGCGAGAACACCAGCACGCCGCCGACCACCACCAGCAGCAGCTGGGTCATGAAGTCGGTCACCGCGAGCGCGATGTTCAGGCCCGCGGCCTCCTTGACGCCGACCACGTTGATCGCCGAGAGCAGCGCGACGATCGCAATCCCGGCGATGACGTCCCCGGGGGAATGGCGCAGCGGGTCCCAGAACAGGCCGCCGACGTAGTGCGGGACGAAGAACGCCGAGATGGCGATCGTGATGACGTAGTTGAGCATCTGCGCCCAGGCCGCGAAGAACGACGCGAGCTCGTTGAACGCGTGGCGCGCGAAGGAGGAGGAGCCGCCCGCCTCGGGATACATCGCCGTCGCCTCGGAGTAGGTGGCGGCCGTGAGGTAGAAGATGATCCCGGTGATCACGAAGACCACCGGCGTGAGCCCCAGCGCGAACGATGCGACGAGGCCGAGTGCGTAGTAGATCGAGGAGCCGACGTTGCCGTAGGCGGTCGAGAAGAGCGCGTTGACCCCCAGTACGCGCTGGAGGCCCTCGAGACGGCGTTCGGCCATGGAGCCGGAAGTCTAAGTCGCCCGAGAGCGGCCTCAGCCGGCGTACTTGACGGTCAGCTTGAAGCGGCCGCTGCCGCTCCTTCGCACCACGCGCACAGTGAGGTTCTCGCTCGCCGACGCGCGGCAGGCGCTGCGGAAGGAGAGCTTGTCACGGCTGCCCGCGCGGCTCGTCGAGCCCTGGCGCTCGCTCTGGGCCCTGACCGCGAGGTCGTAGTTGGAGCGCTTGGGGCCGGAGAGCGCGACGGACAGGCTTCCGTCGAGCTTGAGCGTGAGGCGGAAGTCGCGCTTGCGGGTCTTGGAGCTCAGCTCGCCCGAGAAGCGCGCGCTGCGCCGCCGCTTCCAGGGCGAGGTCACGTCGCGGCGGGCGGCGGCCAGCGACGCGCTGTCGGGCTTCAGGCTCGGCAGGTAGTCCCAGGCGACCCCGGGGTAGGTGAGCTGCGCGTAGGTCTCGGCCCACGCCTCGCCCGGGTTGGCCGCGTAGTTGTCGCCCTCGTCGCCCGGGAAGTAGCGCTTGTCGGTCACACCCAGGCAGACGAGCTTGCTGGAGGACCAGTACTTCGGTCCCCAGTCCTCGGCGGAGAACGGGGAGTTGGTGCGGTTGTTGGCCACGTGGTGCCCGTACTCGTGGGCGATGATGTAGGCCGGAGTGAGGTCGGTGTTCGGGGGCTGCTCGCCCGGGGCTATGAGCTGCTGGGCCGAGGGCACGTAGCAGGCGAGCGTTTCCGAACCGCCGCCGCACAGCGATCCGACCTCTTCGGGCGCGGCGATCAGGAGCTTCAGACGGCCCATCTCTGAGCCGTGGGGAAGCTTGCCGAGGAGGTCGACGAAGGACTGGATCGAGGCGTGGGTCGCAGCGTAGGTGGCCGACACGGTGACCGAGACCGCGTATCCGTCGGCCGTGTGGAAGATCCCCGCCGTGGCGGCGGCGCTCGCGCGCGGCAGCACCGCGCGGCTGCCCTCAACGATCGTGTCCTTCATCACACCCTCGCCTGGCGATCCCAGGGTCACGGGCTGGAGCACGCGACGGGCGGCCTGCGCCGCGGCGGGAGCGGCCAGCCCGCCGGTCAGGGCAAGGGTGAAGATGGCAAGGCGCAGTAGTCGCATCGTGGTCCTAACACGAGGAATACGTGAGCGGCGCGGTCAAGGTTGGAATTCTCAGCAAGCTCACGGGGCGTCGATCCCCGCGTCCGCGGGCAAGATGCTCATGACCACGACCGCAGCGGAGAAGATGCGCCAGCTCACCAGCCTCGACGCCCAGTTCCTCGCGATCGAGGATTCCCGCAACCACGGCCACGTCTCCAGCCTGGCGCTCTACGACCCCTCGACCGCACCGGACGGCGAGCTCACCGTCGAGCGGATGCGCGACCTGCTCGAGCGGCGCATCCATCTCCTGCCCCCGTTTCGCTGGAAGCTCGTCGGGGTGCCGCTCGGCCTTGACCATCCCTACTGGATCGAGGACGAGGACTTCGACGTCGAATTCCACGTGCGCGAGCTCGCTCTCCCCCAGCCGGGAAGCGACCACCAGCTCGCCGAGCAGGTCGCCCGGCTGCACTCCCGCCCGCTGGACCGCTCGCACCCGCTGTGGGAGCTCTACGTCATCCAGGGGGTGCGAGGCGGCCGCGTCGCGGTGATGACCAAGATGCACCACTCGGCGATCGACGGCATGTCAGGCGCCGAGATCCTCGCGCAGATCCTCGACCTCGATCCGGACGGCCGCGATGTCCCGCCGCCGCCGGAGGATCCCTGCGGAGAGAGGCGGCCCAACGACCTGGAGATGCTCGGTCGCGGCCTGGCCGCGATGCCGCGTCAGCCGCTGCGCGCGTTGCGCGCACTCCCGAGCACGCTGCCCAATCTGGACGTCACGGCGTTCCGAAACGACGTCGTGGTCAGCATGTGCGCGGCGGCGACGCGCCGCTGGCTCGAGGCCCACGAGGCGCTGCCCGACCGCCCGCTGCTCGCCATGATCCCGTATCGGTCCGCACGCCGGAGGAGTTCGGCACCTTCGGCAACAAGGTCTCGATGATGATCGCCCCGATCCCCACCGACGAGGCGGATCCGGGCGAGCGCCTGACCCATGCGCACGAGGCGCTTCGCTCGGCCAAGGAGCGCCACAAGGCGATCCCGGCGACGCTGCTGAAGGACGTCAACGAGTTCATCCCGCCGGCACTGTTCGCGCGCGCCGCGCGCGCGACCGCGGCGCTGGGCACGCGCTCCGCCGTCGACCCGGTCCTCAACCTCGTGATATCGAACGTGGACGCTGATCGACGCTCTGCGCGACGAGCTCGCGGCACTCGTCGCGCTGGCGCGGGAGAACGCGCCGGCCGAGCGCTCGGGCGCGCGTCCCACCGGCTGGCCTGCGGCCTCCTCCTAGGCGATCAGCGGGATGATCAGGATGGCCACGATGTTGGCCACCTTGATCATCGGGTTGATCGCCGGGCCGGCGGTGTCCTTGTAGGGGTCGCCGACCGTGTCGCCGGTGACCGCGGCGGCGTGGGCCTCAGAGCCCTTGCCGCCGAACGCGCCGTCCTCGATCAGCTTCTTGGCGTTGTCCCACGCGCCGCCGCCCGAGGTCATGGAGATCGCGACGAACAGGCCGACGACGATCACCCCGATCAGCAGCCCGCCGAGGGCCTGGACGCTGAGCAGGCCGACGAACAACGGGACCAAGATCGGGATCAGCGACGGGATGATCATCTCGCGCTGGGCCGACCGCGTCACGATGTCAACGCAGGTCGCGTAGTCGGGCTGGTCGGTGCCCTCCATGATCCCCGGCTTCTCGCGGAACTGGCGGCGCACCTCTTCTACGACCGCGCCGCCCGCGCGGCCGACCGCCTCCATCGACAGCGCGGCGAACAGGTAGACCATCAGGCCGCCGACGAGCAGGCCGATGAGCACCTTGGGGTCGGCGATCTGGAAGCTGAAGATCTTGTTGGCCTCGTCGGCCACCTCGAGCTCGAAGGCGTTGAACAGCACGAGCGCCGCCAGCACCGCCGAGCCGATCGCGTAGCCCTTGGTCACCGCCTTGGTGGTGTTGCCGACGGCGTCGAGCGGATCGGTGACGTCGCGCACGTCCTGAGGGAGATCGGCCATCTCGGCGATGCCTCCGGCGTTGTCGGTCACCGGCCCGAAGGCGTCGAGCGCCACGATCAGACCCGTGAGCGAGAGCTGGGCCATGACCGCCACGCCGATGCCGTAGATGCCGGCGAGCTCGTTGGCGCCGAGGATGCCGAGAGCCAGCACGATCGCGGGTGCCGCCGTGCTCTGGTAGCCCTGGGCCAGGCCCTGGATGATGTTCGTCGCGTGCCCCGTCTCCGACGCCTTGGCCGTCTTCTTGACCGGGTTGAAGCGGGTAGAGGTGTAGTAGTCGGTGATCACGAACAGGCAGGCGGTGACGCCGATGCCGATCAGCGCGCACAGGTAGAGGTCGCCGACCCCCGGGATGTCGCCGGGCGCCGCCGCGTCCTTGAGCGAGAGGTCCTCCATCAGCCACTTGGTCACGGGGTAGAAGGCGGCGGCGGCAAGCGCCCCGGAGACGATCAGCCCCTGATAGAGCGCGCGCTCGACGTTGCCGGCGCGGGAGCGGACCGCGAAGGTGCCGATGATCGAGGCGATGATCGAGACGGCGCCCAGGACCAGCGGGTAGAGCGCGACCTGGGTCCAGTTCTCAGGCGCGAATTTCAGGACGCCGAGCAGCATGACCGCCACCGCGGTGACGGCGTAGGTCTCGAAGAGGTCGGCCGCCATGCCGGCGCAGTCGCCCACGTTGTCGCCCACGTTGTCGGCGATGACCGCCGGGTTGCGAGGGTCGTCCTCGGGGATGCCGGCCTCGATCTTGCCCACGAGGTCGGCGCCGACGTCGGCGCCCTTGGTGAAGATGCCGCCGCCCAGACGGGCGAAGACGGAGATCAGCGAGCCGCCGAAGCCCAGGCCGATCAGCGCGTCGATTGCGTCCTTCTGGCCCTTGTCGAAGAAGTAGGTCAGCACCCCGTAGTAGCCCGCGACGCCCAGCAGGCCCAGGCCCACGACGAGCAGGCCGGTGACCGCCCCCGACTGGAAGGCCGCCGAAAGCGCGGGCGGCACGCCGCCACGCGCGGCCTCTGCGACGCGCGCGTTGGCGCGCACCGACACGTTCATGCCGATGTAGCCGGCCGCCGAGGAGAGGATCCCGCCGACGGCGAAACCGGCGGCCACGGAGATGTTCTGGATGAAGATCAGCGCGACGAAGAGGACGACGCCGACGATCGCAATCGTGCGGTACTGCCGGTTGAGGTAGGCGGACGCGCCCTCCTGAACGGCGCCCGAGATGGCCCGCATCCGCTCGTTTCCGGGCGACAGGGCGAGCAGGCGGCGGGAGGTGACCACGCCGTAGAGCACGGCGCAGGCCGCGCACACGAGCGCGATGATCACCCCGTGGTCGGTCACGAAGTCTGACAAGGGAAGCTTCCTCCGAAGTTACGAGAACGCGCGCCCCTTGGGAGGCGCGCGAAAAAGGGGGAACGGGCGCAGCGAAACGGCGCGGCCCGCCGGGAAAGGCGGCGGGGAGTGTAGCGGGGCGCCCCGGCGGACGCGGCGCGGGGGTAGTGGCGGGGCGAACATCGTCGGGCTACGGGAGGGGGTGGGGCGAAAAGCGGTCGCATATCGACCGGACATCGACCCACCCCCCGAGGGCTCGCCCTTCCCCGTTCTGGCCCGACGCCGTTCGGGGCGACGAGCGGCTTCCTTCGTCGCCCGCCGTTCGGGGCGAAAAGCGCGCTGGGGTTCCGCGCTACTGGCCGGGGACCCAGAGGCGCCCGCTGGACTGAGCGGGGCCGGTGCCCGGCTCGGGCTGAGGCTTCTCGGCGGGTGGCTGCCCGGCGCCGGGTGGCCCGGCTGCGCCCTCGGGTGCGGGCGGGCCGGCGCCCGCTTCCTGCGCATAGGCCATCTGCAGCTGGGAGAGGGCATCGCGGATCGCTCCGACGTCGGGGGCGGCCTCGCCTCCCTCGATCACCGGCAGCAGGGCACGCACGGCGTCGATCGCGGTTCGCACCTGCGCGAGGTCGCGCTCGCCCTCCGAGCCCGGCGCGAGGCCGAGCCGACGGCCGGCGAGGTTTACCAGCGAGACGACGCTCTGCAGGAGGATCTGGTCGACGGTGACCCGCCGCATCTCCTCCTCCAGCGCCGCCCGGATCTCCTCCTCGGAGGGCTCGGGCCCCGGCGCCCCGCCCGGTGCGCTCATGCCGGCACCTTCGCGGCGTAGGTCTCGCGGGTCTCGCGCACGCATCCAGCATAGACCTCCTCCATGCCGGCGCCCACCTCGATCAGGCGCCGCTGGCGCTGGGCGGAGTTGAGCTCGGGCAGCGCTACCTCGATCCCGAGCTCCTCGCGCACCGGCGCCGTCCAGGCGAGCAGTCGCTCGGTCGCCTGCCCGGCGGGGAACTCCTCGAGGCGCTCGAGGTCGAGCAGCTTTCCGTCCTGACCGTGGCGGATCGCGCGCCACATGTTCTCCTCGACCATCCGCGGCGCCGGGTCCTCGAAGGGCACGCCCTCCGCCTCGTCGCGGGCAGCCTGCGCGACGCACGCGACGTGCAGCGCGCACAGCGCGTCTGACTCGGCGGCGGTCGCCTGCGCGTCGCAGATGCGCACCTCGACCGTCCCGAACGACAGATGCGGCCTCACCGACCACCACACCTGCGTGTACTCGACGATCGACTGGGTCCGCACGAGCGCGTCGACGTAGGCGGCGAAGGCGTCCCACGAGCCGTAGGCGTCCGGCACCCCGCAGCGCGGGAACACCCGGGTGAAGGTCTGGGTGCGCGCCGAGTGCAGGCCGGCGTCGCGCCCGTCGACATACGGAGAGCTGGCCGAGATCGTCAGCAGCAGGGGCAGCACGGGGCGCAGGCGATCGCAGGTGCGGATCGCGCGGTCGGCGCCCCGGACGCCGACGTGGACGTGCAGGCCAAAGGTGTTGTTGCGCCGGGCGACGTACTGCAGGCCCTGCTCGACCCGGCGGTAGTGCTCGGTGTCGATGATGCGCTGCTCGCGGTAGTCCGCCCAGGGGTGGGTGCCGGTCGAGCCGAGGGCGATCCCGTGCTCGGCGGCGAGAGCGAACAGGCGCCGGCGTGCGGCGCGCTGGCGGCTCAGGGCGTCATGGACGTCCTCGCCGCGACCGGAGCGGATCTCGATCTCCGAGGAGATCAGCTCCCCCGAGATCGCCTCCGCCAGCACGGGGTCCTGTCCGCCCGCGTCCTGCAGCTCCTCGAAGCGCGGCACGAGGTCGAGCGTCGTAGGGTCGAGCACGGCGAACTCCTCCTCGATCCCCACCGTGGCGTCGGTGGAGGATTCGAGGATCTCGCGGGCGGCGGGAAGGTCGATCGGCACGGCGGCGCGGCTAGGTCAGATAGAAGTAGAGCGCGTAGAGGAGGTCGACGGCGGGGCTCGAGGTGTGCACCGTGACCTCCGGCGGCACCTGCAGCAGCGCCTCGGAGTAGTTGAAGATGATCTTCACCCCGACGTCCACGAGCCTGTCGGCGAGCGGCTGCGCGGCTGCCGTGGGCACGGCGAGGACCGCCACGACCACGTCCTCGTCCTCCACCACCGCCTGGAGCTCGTCGGCGGGCCGTACGGTCTGCGCGCCGACGCGTGTGCCCACCTTGTCGGGGTCGGTGTCGAAGATCGCCACGACCCGAAACCCGTGGTCGGCGAAGATGTCTGAGCCGGCGATCGCCGCGCCAAGGTTTCCGGCGCCGAAGAGCGCGATGTTGTGCTGGCCGGAGGTACGCAGGATCTTGCGGATCTGGGAGACCAGCGCGTCGACGTTGTAGCCCACGCCGCGCTTGCCGAACTTGCCGAAGCCCGACAGGTCGCGGCGGATCTGCGTCGAGTTCACGTGGGTGTAGTCCGAGAGCTCCTGCGAGGAGATCGTCTCCTTGCCCATCTTCTTGGCCTGGGTGAGCACCTGGAGGTAGCGCGAGAGCCGCGCGGCGACCCCGAGCGAGAGGCGGTCGCCGGCGGGCGGCTGCGCCGGCGGCAGGGTCGTCCCGTCCCGGAAGGCCATCAGCGAGGCACTCTAACGAGGCGCTCGCGCAGCTC
Source organism: Solirubrobacterales bacterium (assembly GCA_038330095.1). Taxonomy (GTDB): domain Bacteria; phylum Actinomycetota; class Thermoleophilia; order Solirubrobacterales; family Solirubrobacteraceae; genus JBBPZA01. Next base: position 10,339 of record JBBQNQ010000059.1, on the reverse strand, counting down.
GGCCTCGGAGACCTCGAGCTCGAACGCCTGCACTCCGTCGATGACGACGACCGGGATGCGCTCGAGGTAGGCGCGCAGGAGAGCGTCGTCGCGTTCGATGTCGCGCTCGACCAGCGCGAAGGGGATCTCGAGCCGCACGCGCTCGAGCACGGTGCGTGCCTCCACGCACAGGTGGCAGCCCGGGCGGCTGTAGAGGACGACCTCGCTCATGCCGCCGGCCCCTCGCCGGTCGCGTAGGCGTCGACGTCGAGGTAATCGGGATAGGCGAGGGCCTCCGTGAAGCGCGCTGCGCTGGCGATCATCGCCGCGTTGTCGGTGCACAGCTCGCGCGCGGGGACGTGCAGCTGCCCGGTGAGCGTCCTAGCCCGTTCGCGCAGCGGGCCGTTGGCCGCCACGCCACCGCCCAGCGCGAGGCGGTCCAGGCCGGTCGCGTCCAGCCCGCGCGCTGCGCGGTCGGCCAGCCCCTCGACGATCGCGCGCTGGTAGGAGGCGGCGAGGTCCGCGCTCCGCCGGCGGGACTCGGCCTCGCCGAGGTCGCGAACGGCATAGAGCAGCGCGGTCTTCACCCCCGCGAACGAGAAGTCCAGGCCCGCGACGCGCCGCGCGGTCGGGAAGCGGAAGGCCTCGGGATCTCCCTGCGCGGCGAGGCGCTCCAGCGCCGGCCCGCCGGGGAAGGGCAGGCCGAGCAGCCGCGCGCCCTTGTCGATCGCCTCGCCCGCGGCGTCGTCGAGCGTGCGGCCGAGCACATCGAAGCTGCCGGGCTCGTCCACCCGCGCCAGCAGCGTGTGCCCGCCGCTGGCCAGGAGGCACAAGAACGGCGGCGCGAAGGGCTCGGGGGCGACCAGGTTCGCGGCGACATGGCCCTGGAGGTGGTCTACCGGGGCGAGCGGCAGCTCGCGCGCCGCGGCGAGCGCCTTGGCCGTCGCGATGCCCACCAGCAGCGCGCCGACCAGTCCCGGGCCCTGGGTGACCGCCACCAGGGAGACCTCGTCGAGCGTGGTGGCCGCCCGGGCCAGCGCGTCGTCGACCGCCGCGTTCACCCACTCGAGGTGGTGCCGGGCTGCGACCTCGGGAACCACGCCGCCGTAGCGGTCGTGGATCCCCTGCGAGGAGATGACGTTTGAGCGGATCTCCCCGTCGCCGCTGAGGACGGCGGCGCAGGTGTCGTCGCAGCTCGTCTCCAGCGCGAGGATCACCCCGAGCGCACGCGCTGGGGATTCGGGATGTCCTCGAGCGCGTGCGACCCGTTGCGGGTCGCGGGAGTGGACCACATGATGAGGGCGTCCTCCCCGTTGTCCTGGTAGTAGCGCCGGCGCAGCCCCGCTCCGCGGAACCCGTGGCGCTCGTAGAGGACGACAGCCGCCGTGTTGGAGCGCCGGACCTCGAGGGTGAAGCGCGCCTGCGGGTCGCCGACCCGCTCCCACAGCGCCGCGAGCAGCGCCGTGGCCACGCCCGTGCGCTGGTCGTCCGGGTCCACCGCAATGTTCATCAGGTGCCAGACCCTGTCGTAGCGCGAGCACACGCAGTAGCCGACGACGCGCCCGGACCGCAGCGCGATCAGGCAGATGCCCGAGGGCTTGGAGAGCTCGAGGACGAACATGGCCAGCGACCACGGCGTCGGGAAGGCGCGCCGCTCGATGGCCACGACCTGGGGCAGGTCGGCGTAGTTGAGGCGGCGGATCTGCGGCTGCTCGTTCACGTGCGGCGGATGGTGTCGACGTCGGGAAGCCTGAGGTAGTCGGGCAGGATCGCGGCCGGTGGATCCGCTGCGCGGCCGGCGGCGAGCCGGCAATGGTGCCGGGCGCGCACCGCGTGCAGCGGAGAGCCGTCGGCCGGGACCCGCGCCCCGGCGCCCTCCAGGCACCCCCGGAAGCGTACCGCCCCGTCGCCCACTGCCAGAGCGCCCGGCGCAAGCGCCCGCGCCTTTTCGCCCAGCGCGTCGGGGGCGAGGGCGGCGGGAGCCAGCAACTGGCGCTCGCCGATCCAGGCCGCCGCGAACGCCTCACCGCGGCGGGCGTCGAGGACGGCGAGGATGGCGCGGTCCTGCTCCTCGGGCCCGCGCGCCAGCGCGTGGAGCGTGGACGCTCCCACGAGCGGGAGGTCGCGAGACTGTGCAAGGCCGCGCGCGGTGGCGACCCCGATGCGCAGGCCGGTGAAGCTGCCCGGGCCCACGCCGACGGCGATCCGCTCGATCTCCTCCCATGACGTGCCGGCGGCGTCCATCGCCTCGCGCACCAGGGCGAGCAGCCGGGTGGCGTGGCCGGGCCGCTCGGCGGGCTCCGGGTCGTGGCGCGCTTCCCACGCCTCCGGTCCCCGGCACACCGCCACGGCCGTCGCCGGCGTCGCGGTGTCCAGCGCGAGGGTCGCCATCGGCTACCCGACGCGCCGAGCCAGCTCGGGGTACTCGGTCACGATCCCGTCTGCGTCGAAGCGAAGCTCGCCGACGAACGAGCGGTGCTCGCCGACGTAGCGGACGATGGAGCCCTCGTCCTGCGCGCGCACGTGCTCGTAGCGCTGGCGGGAGGGGTGCAACCCGAGGTCGGGCACCGACACCCACGCCATCAGGAAGTCCACCGCGCCCGGCCGCCGGTGAAGGCGGTGGCGCAGGACGGGCATCGTGTTCGTGAGCGGGCAGCGGCCAAGGTCGCAATCGAGGGCTCCGCGAACGGCCTCGGGGTCTCCTCCCGGCTCGGGCAGCGTGCAGCGGCCCGACTGCTCGGTCGCGCACGACCACTCGCCCTCACCGTCGTGCTCGAGGGCCAGGCGCCGGTCCCAGCCCCCGCCCGCCGCAGTGACGGTGAGCGTGCGGGTGCGCAAGCCCTCCCCGGCTGCGTCGAGCTCGTAGTCGAGCCGGTAGGGCTCGGGGTCCTCGCCGATCTGCGTCCCGCGTGCCCGCAGCACGCCGTCACCCAGCTGCACCGAGGCGGCCTCTGCACGCCAGCCGTCCACGCCGCTCCAGACGATCAGGCGCTGCATGCCGCCCGAGCCGGCCACTCGGTCAACACCCTCCGCCGGTCCCCGCCGAGGTGCTGGAGGTCCACGCGCAGTGCTACGGGGCCGAGCGCCGCCGGGTCCGCCCGCTCGGGCCACTCGACGAAGGCGATCGTGTCCGGTCCCAGGTAGTCGGCGAGCAGGGCGGGGTCCTCGTCCCCGAGCCCGGCCAGGCGGTAGAGGTCGAGGTGGGAGACGTCCGTCCCACTGCCGGCGTGGCGGGCGCCCACGGTGAAGGTCGGGCTGGTGATCGGGCCGGCCACGCCGAGCGCACGGGCGGCGCCGCGCACCCAGGTCGTCTTTCCGGCCCCCAGCTCGCCCGAGACGAGCACGACGTCGCCCGCACGCAGCCCGCACGCCGTCGCCGCGGCCAGCGCCTCGGTCTGAAGCGGGCCGGCCGTCTCGGCCACCCGCCCGCGCTCACCTGCGCGATGTCCGGTTATCGGGCGCTACTCGGCCGTGCGGATGCGCATCCGTAGCCCGGCGCCGAACATCAGCAGCCCGAAGCCGGCCATCGCGGCGAGCAGCGGGTCCGCTCCCGTGCGTGCGAGCTGGCCGCTGCCGCCCGACGTACCGCTGCCCGAGCCGGTGGCGCTGCCGGTGCCGCTCGTCGAGTCGGCGTTGGTGCCGGTCCCGGAGGCCGAGGCGGTGTCCGCTCCGCTGCCCGACGAGCCGCTGCCCGAGGAGCCGCTGCTGGACGATCCGGTGCCGGAAGATCCGCTGCTGCCTGAGGAGCCGAACGGATCCTGGTACTGCTGGTCGCCGGCGCCCTGCGCTCCCGCTACCGCCGGCAGAGCGACCGCCGAGGCGGCCAGGGCGAGCAGGGCGAGAAGGAGGGTGAAGGGTCGTCGAAGCATGGCCGGACTGTAGAGCATGTTCCTGCGCGGCATCCCCGGTCGGCGGTCAGCGCTCCTTGCGCCGCAGGAACGGCAACTCGACGAGGTAGTAGCTGGCTGCCGCGATCGCGCAGGTGACCGCGAGGGTCAGAACGTACAGGATCGGCGTCGTGGCGTGCCCGATCTTGTCGGCCAGACCCAACCCCGTACCCGAGAAGTGCTGGCGATCGGAGGTGAGACCCAGCATGTGAGCGATGGGAAGATGCCACAGGTAGATCCCATAGGAGACCAAGCCGATCCAGGCGATCGGTGCCCAGGCAAGCAGGCGGCGGGGTAGGCCCCCGGCGCGCTCCCCGAAGACCGCCGGGAGAAGGAACAGGGTGAGGAGGCTGGCGGTGAGGGCGATCGATCCGAGGATCGTCGGGAACGGCTGCTTGGTTCTGAGCTGCTCGATCAGCCCAAAGAGCCCGCCGGGATGCAGGAGCGCGGTGAGCCCGGCCAGCGAGGCCACGGCGCCGATCCAGCACAGCTCGGAGTGCTCGACGACGACCTTCACCACTCGCGGTCGCCGATCGCTGCGCTCCACGGCGACGCTTGCCACGGCGAGCGTCATCCCCACCGCAAGCCAGGCGCACTGCCCCAGCAGGCTCTGAGCCACCAGGTCGGAAATCACCTGCCGGGCTGCGAGAACCTGGAAGGACACGCCACATACGACCACCAGGCCCAGCGCCACAATCTCGGACCGCAGCCACGCCCCCTGTCCCGAGCCGAGGCGCAGCCGGCGGACGGCCAGCGCGAAGACCGGCAGCGCAAGGTAGAAGGTGACCTCCACGGACAGGCTCCAGGCCGGAGGTATGCCCTTTCCTATCGTGTCGTGGGAGTACAGCTGGTTGAAGCCGTAGTAGCGCCACCAGTCATGGCTGAACACCCCGACGATCCCCGGGAAGATCGCGAGCACCGTGAGCGCCACCCAATAGGCGGGGACGATGCGGAGCACGCGCCGGCGGGCGTAGCGCAGGGTGTTGGGCAGCGGCCGTCCCTTCGCGCGGGCGGAGACGTAGGGCCGGTACAGCAGGAAGCCCGAGATCGCGAAGAACATGAGCAGCGCCTGGTTACCCATCACGATGATCAGATCCCCAGCGGTGCCGTTGTTTATCGCCCCGGTCACCGCGGCGACGTGATAGGTGACGATGAAGAGCACGGCGATCCCGCGCAGCGAGTCGAAGAGGGCGAAGCGCGGGCTGCCAGGCGGTGGCGCGACCGCGGGTGAAGGTGCGTCAGCCGCCCCGTGGACGGGGACGTCGGTCACCGCGGCTTCAGGACCCGAGGAAGGAGACGACACGCGCCAGCAGGTCGTGATCGAAGGACCGGTTCCAGTCGCTGCTCCAGTGTACCCCGCTGCCGCGGGCGCGGCGCTCGACGTCGTCGACTCCGGCCGCCGCCTCGGCCAGCGCCGCCGCCACGCCCTCGATGCTCGGCTTGGCGGTGATCAGGTTGGGGGAGATCGCGGACAGCGCCTCCGGCGTCTTGTTCTCGAAGCTGTTGGTCACCGTCAGCATCCCCGCGGAGGCCATCTCGATCGGCACCAGGCTCGGGTGTGGCGTGTACATGAGCGCGAGGCCGAGGTCGTGGTCGCGCAGCACGTCGGCGTAGGCGCCCTGCCCCGAGCGCTGGAGGAGGTCGAGGGCCGCCCCTCCCCCGAGGTCCAGCCGCCGCCCGGCCTCCACCGTGCCGATCCCGTGGAGCTCCCAGCCGCGCAGGGCGCCCATCTCCACCGCGCGGCTCATGGAGAGCACGCCGAGCTCGAACAGGTTGCGCGCCGCGTGGGGCTCGGGACGGGCGTAGAACAGCAGCTTGCGGCTCTGCCTGCGGGCGAGGTCGCTTGCCGAGGGCGGGGGGATCGCGGTGATCGCGTTCTCGAACGCCGCCGAGGCGCGGTCGCCGGCCTGCGTGCCTTCGACGTACACCCCGATCCCGTGGCGGCGGAAGTAGTCGCGCAGCAGCTCGGTCGAGAACAGCGCCCGGTGCGGGAACCGGTAGGACTCGGTCGCCAACGCGGCGTAGGTCCCCATCGGGAAGGTGAACGGCTCGTACTCCTGGATCAGGTACAGGAACCGCTCGCCGTCCAGCGAGCGGAGAGCGTCCGCGGCCACGTGGGCCGTCCACCACGTGGTGGCGATGAAGCGGTCCGAACGGCTGACCTCGAGGCCCTGGGACTCGCGCCCGAAGGCGACCTCGACTTGGTCCAGGGTCCCCGCGAGGCCGCTGTAGGACTCGAGCTGGCGGCGCCAGGACCGGGGCAGCGGGGCGACGGGGTCGACGGTGACGATCCGGACGCGCAGGCCCCGCTCCGCCAGCCGCCGGGCGAGGTTGAACTTCGCAATGTAGCCCCCGAAGAAGTGCTCGAGGTCGATCGTCGGGATCAGGAGGTTCACCCGCTCGGGCGCGTCGTCGCGCACCGCGAGCTCGAGCGGCGCGATCTTCTCCGCGATCGCACGCGCGGCGGGCGCCTCCGGGCCGCTGTGCCCGGGCCGCGGCGCGAGGCTCGGCGGCGGCACTGCGTCCAGCCGCAGCCCCTTGACCGGCCGCTCGCGGGTCGTCGCGACGAGCGCCCGGCGCCAGGCGAACGCGTAGGAGAGCATCCACTCGGCACCGAGAGTCTCCGGGCGGCCGAGCAGCTCCCGCGCGCCCCTGGCCCACAGGCCCGCCAGCCCCAGCAGCGAACGATCGGCGCTCAGGAAGCGCTCCAGCTCCCGGCGCTTGGCGGGGGCCATGCGCTCGCCGCAGCGCAGGTCCAGGACCGTCGCGAACTGCATCAGGCGGCAGACGTCCACGAAGTAGTGCATGCGCCACATGCGAATCCGCTCGCGGGGGTCGCGCCGCAGCCCTCCGAGGCGCGATCGCAGGCCGGTCATCCGGTTGGCCGCCGCGTGCCCGAGGGTGGCCTCCCCGTGCTGGACGTAGTCGTAGAGCGGCCGGTCGACGAAGGCGACATCGCCGAGCGCGAGCGCGGTCAGCCCGATCCAGTGATCGTGGAAGTGCGCGAACTGCGCGGGCGGGAAGGGAAGCGCGTCGTCGAGCAGCCTCCTCGGAAACAGCGAAGCCGCTCCGGTCACCGCGTTTGCCACCAGCAGCGAGAGCAGGCTGGAGTGGTTGTTGCGGCGCCGGCTCCAGTAGGTCTCGGAGAGCAGCTCGCCGCTCTCGTCGATGATCCGGGCATCGCTGTAGACGAGCTGGGCGTCACCTATCGCCCCGAGCAGCGACGTGAGCTTGTCGGGGTGCCAGAAGTCGTCCTGGTCGGCCATCGCGACGTAGTCCGCGTCGGCCGGCGCCATCGCGAGCGCACGCTCGAAGTTGTGGTAGAAGCCGAGCCGCCGGGGCGAGCGTGAGACCCCGAAGCGCTCGTCGCCCGCGACCGCTTCCTCGATCGCGGCGAAGAGCTCGGGCTTGGAGCAGTCGTCGCTGATCACACAGACCCAGTTGCCGTGGGTCTGCGCGCGGATCGAGTCGAGCTGGCGGCGCAGGAGCTCGAGCGGCGGGTCGTAGGTCGCCATGCAGACGGCGACCAGCGGTTCCCCGGAAGGCGCCCGTGCCGCCGCGGCGGGCAGTTCGAGGCTCTCGACGATCGGGATCCTCGCAAGCTCGACCGTAGCCTCGCGGCCATCGTCCAAGTCCGCTCGCAGCCCGAGCACGCACTCCCCGCCCTGCGCAGCACCCGGCAGCACGCGGGCGATCCCCCAGAAGCCGCTGCGGTAGCTGTGCAGGCCGGGGTCCTCGGAGGAGGCGGGATCCGACGCCATCCCGGTCGTGGCGAAGGGGTCCACGCCGGGGTGGAGCGCCCGGAAGACGTCGAGACGCGGCATCCCATGGGCGACCACCGGCTGCGCCCGGCCGTCGACCACGAGCTCCAGCGAGCGTATGGGCGCCCGCGGGTGAAAGCACCAGCCCGCGACGAACAGCGCCGTGCCCTCGCCGACCGCCAGCGAGGACGGGAAGGGAGCGTCGAGCTGGAGATGCAGCTCGGAGTCGCCCTGCCGGGGCGCAGCTGCGTCGAGAACGGCCGGGTTGCCAGTCACAGTGAGCCGGCCACCCTACAAAGGGCCTCTACCCTCGCGGCGCCCTACCTCCCTGGTGCCGCGGATCGATCCTGTCGCGCAGACGTGCGAGCCGAGCGCGCGGCAGAGCGGCCCGCAGCTGCTCGATCTCGGCCTGGGCCTGCGCCAGGCCGGCGCCGAGCTTCGCGACCTCGGCCTCTGCCTCGGCCAGGTCCGCGCCGGGTCTCTCCATCTCCCCCTTGAGGATCAGCTCGCTGACCGTCGGCACGCTCAGACTCTGCTGACCGGGGCCCGCGGGCTCCGCCATCGCGCCGTTGCCCTGCGCCGCCGCACCCTCCCTTTCGCCCTCGCCACGGCGCCCGCCCTCGCGACGCCACCGCACGCACGACCAGTCGACCTCCTGCAGCGGCTCGGTGATCCCATGCTCGGCCCGAAACTCATCAACGGCCTGCCGGCACTCCTCGGTGACGCCGTAGTCGTCCACGATCAGGTAGCCCCCCGGAGCGAGTCCCGGGTAGAGGGACGCCAGCGCGACCCGGGTCGCCTCGTAGCTGTCGCCGTCGAGGCGCACGATCGCCCAGCGCCGATCCGCCAGGCCGGGAAGCGTGTCCTGGAAGAGCCCGCGGACGAAGTTCACGCCACGCTCGCAGCCCAGGCGCACGAAGTTGTCCCTCACCTCTTGCACCGACACCGCGAGGAACTCGAAGTCGCTGAGGTAGGCGTGGAGGTCCGCCACGTCGCCGTCGACCTCCTCCGTGTCCTCCCTCTTGACGAACCCCTCGAAGGAGTCCGCGACCCAGACTGCGCGGTCGTCGCCCAACGAGTCGAGCGTCGCGCGCATCAGGATCGACGAGCCGCCCCGCCAGGCGCCCGCCTCGATGAGATCGCCCTGCACGCCGTCGCGCACGACGGCGCTCACGCAGGACTGCAGGTCGTCGAGCCGGCTGAGACCCCCCATGGTGAGCCCCTGGAACGGCCAGTCCAGGCCGGCGGCACGCAGCTGCATGTGATCGCCGCTCAGCTCTCGCGCGACAGCGACGCCGTCAGGCGTCGGGCCGACGGAGACCGTGGCGGTCCCGGCCAGGTCGGTCAGGCAGAGCTTGAGGAGATCGAGATAGGCCCTTCGCAGCGTGTCGGCCTCTGGACCGGGTCCGCTGGCGCGCGGCTGGCGAACGGCTCTCAGGCTGGCCTGCAGCGCCTCTGCGCGCGCAGCGCCCGTCGAAGGGCCAGGGGTCATCGCGGCCGATGCTATAGGGATCGCTCGCCGGGGCCACAGGCCCGCCCGGCGCCGCTCGTTTGTACGCTGCGGCCATGGCGAGTCCACAGAGCGCAGACGCCGCGACCGAGCTCGATCCGGTCCGCCGCGAGTACGAGTCCTCGCTCAGCTGGCGCGTCACGCGGCCGCTGCGAGCGCTGCGGCGCCGGGCGCGATCGGCGCGGTCCACGGTCCAGGGCCAGGGTTGGCGCCCTTCCGTGAGCTTCACCCCGGGCCGCTATGACTCCTGGCTCGAGCACCTCCACGGCGAGACCCTCGGACGCATCGACGCCGCCTGCGCTGACGCCGGCCCGGAGGGCTTCGCGCTCTTCCGCGACCTCGACGTGGACCTCTGGGCCCTGCTGCTGACCCAGGATTACGAGGCCTATCCGAACATCCGCGCGCTGCTACCCGACGTTCCCGACCGTTCCCTTCAGGAGCTGTGGAACGGCCTGAGCGGCGTGGCCCTGGCCAACCAGAGCAAGTCGTTCTACGCGAAGCTGCGCGCGCGCTTCGAGGAGCACTCCGACGTCTCGCTGCCCGACGCGCGCGTGCTCGACTACGGCTGTGGCTGGGGCCGGCTCACGCGCTTCTTCGCGCGCGACGTGGCTCCGGGCTGCCTGTACGGGTGCGACCCGGTTGAGCACATCCTCGACGTGTCCCGGTCGAGCGGCGTCCCGGCGACGCTCGCCAAGACGGACTTCCTGCCAAAGCGCCTTCCGTTCGAGGAGACCTTCGACCTCGCCTTCTCGTTCTCGGTCTTCACCCACATCTCCGAGCGCGCTCACGAGGCCTGCCTGCGCGCGCTGCACGCCGCGCTGCGCCCCGGCGCGATCCTGGTCGTGACCGTACGGCCGCCGGAGTACCTGCAGTTCAGCCCGCTCATGCAGCCCGCCCTGGCGAGCCTCGGTGCCGACCCGCGGGCGCGGCTCGAGGAGCCGCTGTACCTCTTCGTGCCGCACGAGGCCGACCCCAACCACTTCCAGTACGCCGGCGGGGAGATGACCTACGGCGAGACGGTGATCACGCTGCCCTATATGCGCGAGCACTGGTCGCCGCAGTTCGAGCTGCTCGACGTCGACGTGCTGGTCGGAGACCTCTACCAGGTGATGGTCACGCTCAGGCGGCGCTGAGCCGATGTCGTCGGCCGCCCCAGGCTCCGGGGCGCAGGTGGCCCCCCGCCTCAATCGGACCTCCACGCT
>JBBQNQ010000058.1:0-18576 GCA_038330095.1 Solirubrobacterales bacterium | reverse complement strand
GGCCGTCCCCGCACCGACACCGGTCGTCACCGGGCCGCTGCGCCGGCTGCTCTCCGACGTGCGCGACGAGCGCGGGCTGGACGGCAGCCTGCCCCCGGGCCCTACCGACTTCAGCCTCGCGCGCACGCGCGCCTTCGCGCGCAACCCGCTGCCGCTCCTGCTCGATGCCTACCGCACGCACGGGCCGGTATTCACGATGCGCATCCTGCATGCGACCGGCGTCTTCATGCTCGGCCCAGAGGCCAACCACTACATGACGGTCTCCCACGCCGACAGCTTTCGCTGGCGCGAGGGCAGCATGGGCGACCTGATCCCGTTCCTCGGCGACGGCCTGCTGACCACCGACGGCGAGTACCACCGGCGCTCGCGCAAGGTCATGCTCCCCGCCTTCCACCGCGAGCGCCTCGAGGCGGCAACGGACGTCATGGTCGCCGAGGCGGAGCGCGCGAGCGCCCCCTGGTCGCCGGGCGGCGCGCTCGACCTCTACGCCTGGATGCGCGCGCTCGCGCTGCGGATCGCCATGAAGGCGCTGTTCGGGCTGGACCCCGAGCGCGGCGCTAGGGAAGCGGAGATGGTCGATGACTTCGAGCGCGGGCTGGGCTACTACGGGCGCGACTACCTGCTTCAGATCCTTCGCGGCCCGCGTACCCCCTGGGCGGCGATGCAGCAGGCGCGTGGCCGCCTCTCGCGGGTGCTGCTCGAGGAGATCGCCCGCCGCCGGGCCAGCGAGGAGCACGGCGAGGACGTGCTCAGCCTGCTCATCGAGGCACGGGACGAGGACGGCTGGCGCTTCACCGACGAGCAGGTCCTCGACCAACTGGTCACGCTGCTCTTCGCCGGCCACGACACCGCCACCTCGACGGTCACCTTCCTGTTCTACGAGCTGGCCCGCGCACCCGCCGAGCTCGAGCGGCTCGTGGCCGAGCTGGACGGCGCCGTCGCTCCCGGCGGCCGGCTCGGGCCCGCCGAGCTCATGACCGCGCTGCCGCGGCTGGACATGGCGGTGGACGAGACCCTGCGCCTGTACCCGCCCGCCTGGATCGGCCCGCGGCGCGCGGTGCGCGACTTCGAGTTCGCGGGCCATCGCATCCCCGCCGGGGTCCACGTCAACTACTGCTCGTGGGCGAGCCATCACCTGCCCGAGGTCTTCCCCGACCCGGAGGCCTTCGTGCCCGAGCGCTTCTCGCAGAAGAACCGGGCGCGGCTTGCCAAGGGCGCCTATGTCCCCTTCGGCGGCGGCTCGCGGACGTGCATCGGCATGCGTTTCGCCCAGCTCGAGGTCAAGGCGATCGTCGCGACGATCCTGCGGCGCTTTCGCCTCGAGCTGCAGGCCGGCTACACGCTCAGCGTGCGCCAGATGCCCACGCTCAGCCCGCGCGGCGGCCTGCCGGTCGTCGTACGCGAGCGAAGCGCCGCATAGCCCGCCGTGTTGTGGAACGTACGCTGTGGCCGTGCACGTATCCAAGCTCGCCGCGCTTGCGCCCTTCACCACCAAGGACGGCTCGCAGATCCGCGAGCTCGTCGGGCCGGCGTGGACGCCTGCCGGGAACCAGAGCCTCGCTGAGGCGACAGTTCCCGCCGGCGGGGCGACCGCCGAGCACTACCACGTGCGCACGGAGGAGCTCTACTTCTTCCTCGAGGGCCGTGCCCGGATGCGGCTGGGCGATGCCGAGCGCGAGGTGGCGGCGGGCGACTGCGTGGTGATCCCGCCGGGCGCCCGCCACAAGGTGTGGAACACGGGCGAGGGCCCGCTGCGGATCCTCTGCTGCTGCGCACCGGCCTACACCCACGAGGACACGGTCATCACCGAGTGAGGCGCCTCCTCGGCCTGCTCGCCGCCGTGGCGACCGTGGCGCTTGCGACGGCGTCCGCGAACGCCGTCGCGCCCTCGCCGAGCTTCCGCGCCGAGTGCCTGTTCAGCCATCGCGCGATGGACGACCCGATCGTGCATCCCGGGATGCCGGGCGCCTCTCACCGCCACGACTTCTACGGCAACCGGTCCACCGATGCGAGCTCGACGTTCTCCTCGCTTCGCCGCGGCCGGACGAGCTGCGAGCCCGACGTCGACCTCGCCGGCTACTGGGTCCCGACGCTCTACGACACCCGCGGCCGGCCGCTGACGGCCACCACCGCGACCTTCTACTACGTCGCCTCCACCCACCCGCTGCGGCGCATCAGGCCGTATCCGGCCGGGCTCGTGATGCTCGCCGGGGACGCAATGGCGCGGCGTCCCGCGAAGCACCCCGCGGGCCGGTGGGGCTGCGAGGACGGGCCGGCGGCCCGCTCGCCGGTGATCCGACGCTGCCCCCGGGGAAGCCGGCTGCAGCTCGACCTGCGCTTCCCCGACTGCTGGAACGGCCGCGACCGCGACAGCGCCGACCACCGCCGCCACATGGCCTACAGCGTCGACGGCCGCTGCCCGCGCAGCCATCCCGTCCCGGTCCCCGAGCTGCGCTTCGTGATCCCCTACCCGACGCGCGGGCTGCGCTCGATGCGCATCGCCTCGGGCAAGAGTTTCACCGTGCACGGGGACTTCTTCAACGCATGGGACCGCGGTGCGCTTCGCCGCCGCGTCGTGCGCTGCCTGCGCCGCGGGATCGTCTGCGACGCAAACGGGCTGCGCGAGTCGCCGTAACCTCTCCACCGGGATGAAGGCCGCCCGCCCCATCGCCCCGTGGACGGTGGCGCTCGCCGCGCCGCTTGCGGGCTTCTTCCTGCTCCTGGCCGCGCCCGGCCTCGACGCGCACTGGGAGGACCATCCGGCGCACTTCTGGCTCGTGCTCGCGGCGTCGGGGATAAACGCGATCCTGGCCTACCTGACGGGCGACGCCGCCCGGCGCCGGCGCGACGCGCGGCTGTTCGTGGTCTCGCTCGCCTTCCTCACCGCCGCCGGCTTCCTCGGCCTGCATGCGTTGGCCACCCCCGGCGTTCTGCTCGACGGGCGCACCGCGGGCTTCGTGATCGCGACGCCCGTCGGGCTCGCTGCCGCGGCGGCGTTCGCGGCGGGCTCAACGGTCGTCTGGACGCGCGGCCGCACCGAGGCAACGATGCGCAACGCGCGCACGATCCGCCTGGCCGTTCTGGGCGTGATGGCGGCGTGGGCCGCGGTCTCGCTCGCCCGGATACCGCCGCTCGACGACCCCACTCCCGCCGAGGCGGCATCCGCGCCCATCGTCGCGCTCGCCGTCGCCGGGCTCGCGCTCTACGCCTTCGCCGCCGTGCGCTACCTCGCGCTGTGGCTGGAGCTCTCCTCCGGGCTGTTGCTGTGCATCGTTGCCGCCTGGGCGCTGCTCGGCGAGGCGATGATCGCCGTTGCCTTCGCGCGCAACTGGCACGCAACGTGGTGGGAGTGGCACCTCCTGATGCTCGCGGCGTTCGGGCTAGTGGCCTGGAGCGTGAACCGCCAGTGGGGCGAGGAGCGCTTCAGCGCGCTCTACGGTCACGAGACGGCTGCCGGGATGCGCGACGTGAGCGTGATCTTTGCCGACCTCGCGGGGTTCACGAGCTTCTCTGAGGGCCGCGACCCGCGGGAGGTCTCGATCATGCTCAACGCCTACTTCGAACGGGCGATCCCGGCGGTGGTGCGCGAGCACGGCGGGGAGATCGACCGCCTGATCGGCGACGCGGTGATGGCGACCTTCAACCGCCGTGGCGACCAGCCCGATCACGCCCCGCGCGCGGCCCGCGCCGCGCTCGCCCTCCAGCGCGCCACCGCCGGGCTGGCCGACGAGAACCCCGGCTGGCCGCGCTTCCGCGTCGGGGTGAACTCGGGACCCGCGCTCGTCGGTGTGCTGGGTGCCGAGGGCGGCCGCAGCTACACGGTGATCGGAGACATGGTGAACCTGGCGGCGCGGCTGGAGGCGACGGCGCCCGTCGGCGGGGTGGCGATCGGCGCGGAGACCCTCCGGCTCCTGGAGGGAGCGCAGGTCGAGCCGCGCGGCGAGATAGAGGTCAAGGGAAAGGCCGAGCCGGTCGAGGTCTTCGTCCTGCGGTCGATACAGCATCGATGAACATCCTCGTCACCTCATCCCGCACCCCCTTCGCGATCGACCTCGTCCGCAAGCTCGGCCGCGCCGGCCACGAGGTCTACGCCGCCGACAGCTACGTCGCCGCCCCGGGAAGCCATTCGCGCTACTTGTGTGGTCACTTCACCTTCGCCTCCGCCCAGGACGAACCCGAGCGCTTCGTGGCGGACGTCGAGCGCACGTGCCGCGAGCACGCGATCGAGCTCGTCGTGCCGGCGTTCGAGGAGGCCTTCTATCTCGCCGTGGCGCACGAGCGGCTTGCGGCTGTCACCCGCGTCTATACCGCGCCCTTCGCCACCCTCGCGCGCCTGCACGACAAGTCGAGCTTTCAGCGCCTGTGCGTGGAGAACGGGCTGCCGGTGCCCGAGACGGTGGTGGTGGGCAGCGACGAGGAGCTGCATACCGCGCTCGGGCGCTTCCCGCGCTATTTCGCCCGCGCCGCCTTCTCGCGGGGCGGCATCTCGCTGCTCACCAACACCGGGCCGCTTGCCGGGCGCCTGGACCCGGGGGACGTCCACCCCAGCGAGACCTCGCCCTGGCTGGTGCAGCCGTTCGTCGACGGGCCGATGAACTGCTCGTACAGCACCGTCCACGACGGGCGGGTGACCGCGCACTGTGCCTACCGCGCGCCGCGGCAGTGGGAGCACAGCACGGGGATCCAGTTCGAGTCGGTCGACCCCGAGCCGACGCTTGCCCTGGTGCGGCGGATCGTCGAGCGGCTGGGCTACACCGGGCAGGTGTCCTTCGACTTCGTGGCGGCCGCCGACGGACTGAAGCTCATCGAGTGCAACCCGCGCCCGACCGACGGAGTGCTGCTGATGGACGACGAGCAGCTGGCGCGCGGGATCACCGCGCCGCAGAGCGAGCTGAGCGTCGTCGAGCCGGGCCGCGTCGTGCAGCTCGACTGGGCGCTGCTCGCCCAGGCCTTCGACGAGCCGCTGCACGAGATGCCCGGCTCCTTCCACGACCTGGTCCACCTGCGCAGCGCCGACCGCGGCTGGAACGACCTCGTGCCCCAGCTCTACTCCTTCCTCGCCCTCTGCCATCACGAGCGCATCAGCCTGAAGGAGCACGAGGGCCTGTTCGCCGCGATGTCCGACGACATCTGCTGGGACGGTGCCCCGATCCCGGGCATGTCCGCGCAGGACGCCGCGCTCCTGAGCGCGCTCGAAAGCGAGCGGGCGGGTACCGCAACTGGGTCTGGCTAGCTTGAGGCCCGGATGCCCGATGCCGAGCCTCACCATCTGAAGGTCCTGGTCGCCGACGAGCGCCAGAAGTACCTCGAGGCGATCTCCGACGCCGTCAGAGAGCTCGGCCACGAGGTGATCGCGCACGAGACCGAGATCTCCGAGGTCGGCCAGGCCACCATCGAGCGACGACCCGACGTGGCCATCGTCGCCCTACACGAGGACACCCAGCACGCACTGGATCTGATCAGCCAGATCGTCGACGAGGCGACTTGCCCGGTGATGGCGCTGGCCCACGACGCGAGTCGCGACTTCGTCGCCGAGGCCGCCAAGCGGGGGGTGTTCGCCCATCTCGACTCCACCGAGAAGGTCGAGCTCCAGGGCGCCATCGACGTCGCCCTCCAGCGTTACCAGCAGTACCGCAAGCTACTGGAGGCGTTCGCACGCAGGGCGCGCATCGAGCGGGCGAAGGGCATCCTCATGGAGCGCCACGGCGTGGATGATCGCGAGGCCTTCGAACGCATCCGCCAGGACGCGCGCAGCACGCGTCGCAAGGTCATCGACGTAGTGGACGAGCTGCTCGCCGCTCAGGACTGACTCCGCGATTGCCGAGACGCCGTCGCGGGTACACTTCCGGCGACCGGCCGAATCCCCGCCGGCGAGCCATCGCGCTTCGTCCACTTTCAAGGGGGGTTCGGTCTTCATGTCTTCTGCTCTTGCTCTGGCTGCTCCGTCGCCGGCGACGGCCGCGGGGGAACCGGCGCGCCTGGGTCCCAGGCGAGTCGAGCGGCTGTTCCAGCGCTACCAGCGCTTAGGCGACCTCGCCGCACGCGACGAGCTGCTCGAGCGTTTTCTGCCGCTCGCACGGCGGCTCGCCCGCCGCTACTACCGCGACCAGGATTCCGTGGACGATCTCGTGCAGGTTGCGAGCATCGGGCTGCTCAAGGCGATCGACCGCTTCGACCCCGACCGGGGCACCCAGTTCGCGACCTTCGCGGTGCCGACGATCCTCGGCGAGCTCAAGCGCTACTTCCGCGACTTCGGCTGGGCGATGCACGTCCCGCGCGCCGACAAGGAACGGGCGCTCGAGGTGACCAGGACGGAGGCTGATCTCTCCCTGGAGCTGGGCCGCCCTGCAACCCCGGCCCAGGTCGCCGAGGCGCTCGGCCTGAGCCTCGAGGAGGTTCTCTACGCGATGGAGACGGCCGCGACGGCGACGCCCGCGTCGCTCGACGCTCCAGCGCAGGTGGAGCACGGCGAGCGCAGGACACTCGCGGACCGGCTCACGTGCGAGGACGCGCAGCTCGAGCTCGCCGAGTGCCGCGACACGGTGGCCCGCAGCCTGCGCGGGCTGTCTGAGCGCGAGCGGCACATCCTGTACCTGCGCTTCGTCGAGGACCTCACGCAGTCGGAGATCGGTGCGCGCATCGGGCTGTCGCAGATGCAGGTATCGCGCCTGCTGCGCCACGCCCTCGACCACTCCCGGGCCCTGGCCGAGAACTGCGACCGCCTCACGGCGGCCTCGCTGCTCGCGGCGGCGCGGTAGGCGAGCGGCGAGCGGCGAAACCGCACCGTTTGCAGGACGATGGCCGGAAAAGTAGTATGTGGCGGGCCCGCGACCAAGGACCCTCCATGCTCACACGCCTCACCAGCCGGTTGTCCTACGCCAACGTGGTCGCCACGCTGGCGCTCTTCCTCGCGCTCGGCGGCACCTCGTACGCCGCGCTCACCATCACGGGCAAGAACGTCAAGAACGGATCCCTGTCCGGCGGAGACATCAAGGACGGCTCGATCACCGCCAAGGACATCAAGAATGGGTCGCTACTCGAGAAGGACTTCAAGTCCGGCCAGCTTCCAGGGCCAGTCGAGGCGTTCAACGCTCTAGGCGGAGGGACCACGGTCAGCGGCACCGGGGATACGGTGGTCGCGTCGCTCGACGTACCGGCCGGCGCCTACGCGGTTGTCGCCCGCGTGCGGGTGCAGAACCCGAGTCCGGCGGGCAAGCGCGTGGACGCCGTCTGCACACTCGACGCGGTTGGGAGCACGGAGCTCGGAGAGCAGCCGCTCAACACGCTCAACCCGACGACGGGCGGAGACACGGAGAACCTCGCCTTCACCACCATCAGCAGTCTCGCCGAGCCCGGCACGATGAAGGTCAAGTGCAACGCGACCACCGCCGACGAGAAGTTCGACGTGGGATCCGCGTCGCTCACCGCGATACGCGTGACGAGCAGCTCGTTCGGCCCCACCCGTTGACCGCTTAGCGCCTCACTCGTCGTCGAGCTCGACGTCCCAGTCCGACTCAGGCTCGTCGCCGAACCGGCCGCTGTCTCGTGGAGGCGCCGATCCCAGCAGCATCTTGGTGACGGCCCCCGCCTGCTCGAGCTCGCGCAGTGCGACGTCGAGGTCCTCGGCGGCGACGGCGAGCGGGGAGCGCCCCGCCGCGGCCGCGGCGAGGGCGCCCCGGCGCACGAGCTCGCGGATGTAGGCAGGGCTCACGCCTTCGGTGCGGGCGACGGCGTCCTCGAGCGCCGCCGGCGGGATCTCCAGGCCCCTGCCGTAGATCTCGAGCAGTCGCCGCCGGCCGGCACCGTCGGGCAGCGGCAGCTCCACAGCCTGGTCGA
Organism: Solirubrobacterales bacterium; assembly: GCA_038330095.1. GTDB lineage: Bacteria > Actinomycetota > Thermoleophilia > Solirubrobacterales > Solirubrobacteraceae > JBBPZA01. The sequence continues at coordinate 10,740 of JBBQNQ010000058.1, read as the reverse complement.
CGCGGCCGGGTCTCGCGGCGAGCGCATATTCGAGCACCTGTGGCCGGTTCGTCGTGAGCAGGAAGATGATGTCGGCGTCCTGTGCGATGCCATCCATCTGGTTGAGGAGCTCGAACAGGATCGGGTTTTCGTCCTCGGTGAACTCACGGTCCTCGGCGACGAGGTCGACGTCTTCGAGCACCACCATCGCCGGGGTAAGCGCCCGCGCCATCTCGCACGCGATGGTCAGCCCGTACAGCGCCGATCCGGCGAGCAAGAAGACCGTACGGTCGTGCATCCGCCCCGCCAGGTGCATGGCGCTCAGCGTCTTGCCGGTTCCGGGCGGCCCGTGCAACAGCAGCCCGCGCTTGAGGTGAAGCCCGGCGGCACGGAGAGCGTCGGCGTGGTCGGCGAAGCGGACCGTGTGGCGCTCGATCGCATCGAGGACGCCGGGCGGCAACACGATCGACTCGCGCGGGATCTCCGGCACCGAGCGCACGGTGATGTCGACCCCCGTCGGGCCGCCGGTGACCTCCAGCACGCGCCCGCGGTAGACGTTGCGCTCGTGCATGAGGGCTCGAATCTCGGTGACAAACCCGGCCGCGCAGTCTCGCTCGGGTGCGAGCGCCTCCAGCGTCATGCCGCGCTCCTCCGAGTCGAAACCATCATCGGTCCGGAGCATGGCCGCCATGCGCACGTCGCCGTCACGCAGCAGCAGCAGCCCGGAGCGCAGGCACGCGATCCGCCGGCCGGCGATCTCCACCGTCGTGTACTCCAGGGAGCCGCCTCGCCGGAGCTCCTGAGAAGGCTCTCCTGCGCCAGCTCGCCGATGCCCATGCGCCAGCCGTGACTGCTGGGAACTCCAACCGCGTCCAGCAACCGGTGCTCCCCCTCCGCCCAGGCGTCGAGCGCGACCTGGAGGTTGACCTGGTCGTAGGAGCCGATCTTCTCGCGAACCACCGGCAGCTCAGAGGGGTTCACACCGAGGTGGCGGCGGAGCCGCTCACGCAGCGCCGACTCGTCGCGCGGCGCGGTGCGCTGCGCCCAGGCGGTGAGGTCGACGATCGCCCGTGCAAGCGATCCGCGCTCGATCTCCACTGGCGCACCGTACCTCGGCGCGCCCGCCCGGCCAGAGAGGTATGTCACTCAGCGGTCTTGATTTGGGTACCGCCGCTTCGAACACGTCGAGATCGCGACGACGCGTCACGAGCTTGGCCGCGACGTGCTGCCCACCCCGACGGGACAAACGACTTGATAGTGCCCGGGGTGCGCGTTCAGCTCCAGCAGGTCGCCGGTATGACGCGGTAGCCCGCGCCGCGCAGGCGCCCGGGTTTCCTGGCTTGCTCGGGGGGCATCCCCTTGGCAACGCGTCAATCGAAAGGACCGTACGACGATGGCCCGGAAGTCCGCCCCCCGCCATACGCATCCCACCGCCTCGCCGGCGTCGGCCCGCGGATCGGAGGGCGGTGCAGACCGGTCTGCGCCGCCCGCGGGCGGCCTTCAGGGCTTCATAGCCGGACGTGTGGCTGACGCCACCGAGGATGCCCTGTCGGGGCCTGACGAGCGGTTCATGGCCTTTCAGGAGCCCGTGTGGAACTTCTTGGCGGATCACTACTTCCGCGTCGAAACCGAGGGCTGGCACCTGCTCCCCGACGAGCCGGCACTGCTGGTGGGGGTGCACTCGGGCGGGTCGCTGACCATGGACGCATGGACCTTCGTCCACGCGTGGTGGCGGCGCTTCGGTCGAGAGCGGATCCTGCACGGCACGGCGCACGACGTGCTCATTGCCGCCCCGGGCCTCGGTGACTACTTTCGCCTCAACGGGGTCCTGCCCGCGTCCCGCAAGGGCGTGACGGCGGCGCTTCGCGCCGGCGACGACGTCATCGTCTGGCCGGGCGGCGAACAGGATGCGATGCGCTCTTGGCGCAAGCGTGACAAGGCCGTGCTCGCCGGGCGCAAGGGTTTCGTGCGCCAGGCGATCCGCTCCGGCGTTCCTATCGTCCCGGTGGCGACGATCGGAGGGCACGACACGGTTTTCGTGATCTCGGAGGGACGCCGGCTCGCCGACGGGCTGGACCGGCTGATCGGTCTCAAGAAGCGACTGCGTGGCGTGACTCTGCCGATTGCGCTCGGGATCCCGTTCGGCATCGCGCCCGAGATCCTCCCCACGCACATCCCCCTGCCCGCGAAGATCCGGACGGAGTTGCTCGAGCCGGTCCGCGTCGACACGGATCCGGCTCGAGTGGACGACCAGCGTTACGTCGACCGGATCTACCACGAGGTCGAGACCGCCATCCAGACGGGGATGGACCGACTCGCCAAGCGCCGGAGCTTTCCCGTCTTTGGCTGACGCCGCGCGACGAGCCACCACTCCCTGCGCGGACGCGGATCGAAGAGCTACTGTGGATCGCGTGCTCTCGCATGTCCGCAGTGTCAGGTTCCTGTGCGTAGTTTGCCTCCCTCGCCGCCGACATGGATCTGAGATAGCACGCGGCCAACAGCGGGCGCAAGACGGAGATTCGACGTTCGCGTGAGTGTGCCGGAGTGGTGCCCGATCGCGTCGGTCGAAGCCGAATGGGACGCGCTGGCCGATCGCATTGACGCCGAGCCGTGGCTGCGACCGGGGTGGTTTCAGGCTTGGACGGACGCTTTCTCCCAACGTCCCGTCACATGCCTCGTGCTCAGAGGCCGAGAGGGGCTGCGGGGGCTGATTCCCGTCGTCCGGTACCGCTCAACCCTGGTTTCTCCGACGAACTGGCATTCACCCGGCTATAGCGTCATCGCCGAAGACGACGCGACGCAGCGCGCGCTGCTCCAAGCGCTGATCGCCGACGTCCGCAATCGCTTGTCTTTGAGGTTCCTCCCCGATGACGCTGCCGCCGTGCTGCGGGACTGCGCCGTGGGACATCGCGCTACGACGCGGATCATCCTGAACTCCCCGTACGTTGAGATCGGCCGCGAGACGCTGAGCAAGAACACGCGCAAGCACCTGCGCAAGGCCCACCGGCGGCTCAGCGAGCGGGGAAGGGTGACGTTCGAGGTGGTCACAGCATCCGACGAAGTCGCTCGGGTACTGGATGAGGGCTTTGCGGTTGAGGCCGCTGGATGGAAAGGGCGTAACGGCACGGCTATTCGATCGCGTCCTGACACCCGGCGCTTCTACGAGCAAGTCGCGCGCTGGGCAGCGCAGCGCGGCCTGCTGCGACTTTTCTTCCTGCGCGTCGCCGGCCGCGCGGTCGCCTTCGCGTTCGTGCTACAGGATGGCCACCGGCTGTACGATCTTAAGACCGGGTTCGATGAGGCCTTCGCCGAAGCCAGTCCAGGAATACTCATCACGCGGGAAATGCTGAGCTACGGTGCTCAGGAAGGTTTGTCGACCTTTGAGTTTCTCGGCGCCACCGCAGATTGGAAGCTGCGGTTCGCGACGGGGGCGCGCGCGTTGCACGAGGTGCAGATCTTCGGCCGCGGCCCCGTGGCCGGTGGGCACTGGCTCGCGCAGGCGTACGCCCGCCCATGCGTCAGGTACGTGCGCACCCATGCAAGGCCGCTGATTGGCCGGATCAACGGCAGGTCTGTGCCGAGTGCGGGACTACGTTCAGGGCGGAAGGGGTGAGTGTCGGGGCCGCTTTCGTAGCCAGGAAAGGCGGCCCGGCCGCGCCGCGTCGACACGGATCCGGCTCGAGTGGACGACCGGCAGTACGTCGACCGAATCTACGGCGAGTTCGAGACCGCGATCCAGGCGGGGATGGACCGCCTCGCCAAGCGCCGGAGCTTTCCCGTCTTCGGCTGACTGTGCGCAACGAGCCACGGCTCCTCGCGCACACGCGGCTGCCATTGGCGCTGCCCGGCTCTGCTTGTATGCGGGTCGTGTTCGTCCTCCTGTGTGGCCGTAAGCGGGCATGATGCGTCGGTTGCTCCTGATCGCGCTGTTGCTGCTCGCGCTCCCTGCTCCGGCGCAGGCGGTCAATTACGTGGTTGGCGTGGCCGGCGACTTCAACGGGGCCGCGACGTCGGCGGACCCGGAGGCGGTGGCCACCCTCTTCCTGATCCGTTCTTGGAGTCCGAATGCGGTCCTCGGCCTCGGCGACTTCACGTACGACGGCAGTAGAGTCGGCAATTCGGCGCAGGGCTTCGAGGCGGCTCGCTCGACGGCGGGACTGTCGAAGGGCCTGATTCGGCCGACTGCTGGTCCGACGCACGACGTGAACGGCACGAACACCGGGCTCTACCGGTTCTATTGGGGTCGTGACCCCTACGCGCCGTACTCGTTTGATCTGGGCAACTGGCACATCATCCAGCTGCCCTCGGCCGTCTACACCTACTCGACCTGCGGAAGCCAGCCGTGCGCCAACTACCGCTCCTACGCGCTCTCGTGGCTGAACGCCGACCTCAACCGGCAGCCGCGGTCCAAGTGCCTGCTGGCGTTCTGGCATGTCCCCTACTACTCCAGCGGGACCAGCGAGCATCCCGCGTTCGAGGGCGCCTACACGAAGCCGTGGGTCGACCGGCTTCAGGCCGCGGGGGTGGATCTGATACTGACCGGCCATCAGCACGGCTACGAGCGGTTCCACCAGAACCTCGCGGGCGCTACCGGCGTGACGGTCGGGACGGGCGGCGTCGGCTTCTATCCGTGGACGGCGGCAGCGTCCCTGACCCGCCAGAGCAACACCTACGGCGCCCTGAAGCTGACGCTGGGCCCCTCCAGCTACGCCGGCCAGTTCCTGCGCTCGGCGGGCGGCTCCTACTCGGACGCCTGGTTCGGCTCGTGCAATAGCTGAAGGCCCCCGGCCGATCTGCCACGAGGGGCATCGGTCCAGATTCTTGACATCTACCGCCTCCATGCGGTTAGGCTCGCCGATGGTGACTCGGCGAGGGACTGTTCTGTTGCTGCTGGTTGCAGCTCTCGGTATCTCGGGCTGCGCATTCGGCCACGAGGCGCCGCCCACGAACGTCACCGCGACGGGGGCGACGCTGCGCGGCTCCGTGCAGAGCCTGGTCGACGGCGATGTCAGCTACTGGTTCGCCTACGGCATCTCCGACGACTACGGCAGCGAGACCCCGCACCGAACGGTCTCGGTCACCAAAGGACAGAACAAGCCGGTCGCCGAGAGCGTGACGGGCCTGAGGTCGGGAGTGGTCTACCACTACTCGGTCTGCGCCCGGACGGCGACTACCGAGCCACACTGCAGCGCGGACATCGCCTTCAGGACCAGCGGCACGGCCCTCTCCATCTCGGCCGACCCGGCGCTCTACCCGGCCTTCGAGGAAGGGATCAAAGACTACGTGACGCGCTGCACCGGCAGTCCGGTGGCCATGCGCGTCAGCGCTCCAGCCGGGACCGCGGTCTCGATCGACGGCCAGCCCGGCCGGTCCGGAAGCTTCACCCAGAACGTCGCCCTCGTCGCGGGGCAGCGGTTCGACGTTACGAGCACCTCGGGCGGCGACACCTCGACCTACCACGTGCGCTGCCTGCCCGGCGACTTCCCGGACTGGACATACTCGCGCAGTTCCTCCTCCGCGCTCGCGTTCACGCTGGTCACGCCGTCGCTCTCCCTGGTGCAGGCGCCCTTTACGTACGTGGCATTCTTCAACAGTCGCGGCGTGCCGGTGTGGTGGTACAAGGCAAACGGTCCGCCGGTGGACGCGAAGCTGCTCTCCGGGAACCTGGTCGCGTTCAGTCTGTACCCAGGAGGGGACTACCAGCTCCGCCGCCTCGACGGCACGCTGGTGCGCACAGTTGGGACGGTCGGCGCGCCGACGGACTTCCACGAGCTACAGCCGCTGACGAACGGCAACTTCATCGTCACGTCGTACAAGCCGCGGGACGGCGTCGACCTCAGCCCGTACGGCGGCCCGAGCAACGCGACGGTCCAGGACGCGGAGATCCAGGAGATCAGTCCCAGCGGCTCGCTCGTGTGGCGGTGGAACAGCAAGGACCACATCCCGCTGAGCGAGACCCCCGACCGCTGGTGGCCGTACATCATCAACAACGCGATCACTCTGTCCGACGGTCGTAAGGCCTACGACCCCGTACACATCAACGCGGTCGAGCCCGACGGAAGCTCGCTGCTCGTCTCCGCGCGCCACCTCGACGCGATCTACTCGATCGACCGCAGTACCGGGAACATAGAATGGAAGCTCGGCGGTCGGACGACGTCGAAGAGCCTGACGGTCGTGGGCGACGACGTGACGACGACCCTCGGCGGCCAGCACGACGTGCGCCGGCTCTCCGACGGAACGGTAAGCGTCTTCGACAACGACACCGATCTCGGGCGCCCGCCGCGTGTGCTGCGCTTCAGGATCGATCTGTCGAAGCGCACGGCGACGATCGTCGAGAACCTCAAGGACTTCGCACCGCTCACGTCGGCCTGCTGCGGCAGCACGCGCAAGCTGCCCTCGCGCGGCTGGCTCGTGGACTGGGGCGGTCCGGGAGGATTCGTGAGCGAGTACACCTCCGAACACCTGCGCATCTCCAAGCTGACCTTCAGCCGCTTCACGTACCGCGCGGTGCCGATCCTGCCGGGCGCGATCGGTACCGACACCCTGCGCGCAGGCATGGACGCCCAGTTCCCCCGCGCCGCGAGCGCGCGGTCGCAGGGCCAGTAGAGCGCTCAGGCCTGGGAGAGCGCCCGGCAGCAGCCGCCCCGGTCAGCGCTGCTGAGCTTCGGCAAGCGCACGGGGCTTTCTGCAGTGGGCGGTGCCCGGCTCGAACGGGCGACCTCCTGCTTGTAAGGCGCGCGCGTGCTGCTGCGGTCTACTGCCGTGCGTCGTCCGCAGGCACGAGATTGACCACGCGACCAGCCCCCTTGGAGGCTTCTGCTGCCTCTCTGCTGCGGTCTGCGCTTTCCATGATCTTTCCAAGGCGCGCGTCCATCTTCGCTCGCCTGTGGGCGGTGCGCTCGGCGCTCTTGATCTCCTGGGTGTAGACCGCTCGCGTGACCACCGAGGACTTGTGGCCCAGCTGCCACGAGACTTCCTCGGCGGACTCGCCGGCTGAGATTGCTTCGCTGGCCGCGGTGTGGCGGAACGAATGGAAGCTGGGAATGGCGCCGTGCGCGACCGGCACTGGCCGACCCTTCGCATCCCGCTCCTGCAGGGCGGGGAACGTCGGCCGTCCGTGCTCGTCGGTCGCGCGCCCCTGAGCGTTCCGTAGGGCCCGCATGATGTTGCGCTGGGAGATCGGCCGGCCTGTACGGGTCGCGAACACGAACGCTTCCGGTCGGCCGTCCCCGCTCGCGAGCTTGTGCTGAGCGAGCATTGCCGCGAGCGCCCGGGGAATCTCTACGGTGCGGCGCGACTCCTGAGTCTTGAGCGCCTGCCGGCGGCCCTGGCGATCTACCTGCGCCACGATCGCGACCTCTGCGGTGTCCGGGTCATCGAGGGCGACGTCAGCCCAGGTCAGGCCCAGCACTTCGCTCAAGCGCGCACCTGTGACCGACGCGAGCATGAACAGCGTCCTATAGGGCTCCCTTGACGCGGCGAGCGTCTGCCCGAGCTCGTCGCCGCGGAAGATCCGCCGCCGGGCTGTCGAGCCGGTCTTTGGCCGCTCCCCGTTCTCCAGCCCGTCGACCGGGTTTGTGCCGTGCCAGTGCAGGCGCCGCTGCGCGTACTTGAACACGCGGCTGGCGGCCTTGAGGATGCCGGCGATAGTCCATTCCGACTTGCCCTCGGTGCGCAGCTCGCGTACCAGCGCGGCGACGTCATCGACGGTGATCGCGTCGAGGCGGTGAAGGCCCCAGCGTCGCCGTAGGTGAGTCTCGATCGCGTTGCGGTAGATCGCCTGTGTGGCCGGGCGAAGATCCGATACCTGCCCCTTGAGCCATCTGTCAGCCGCATCACCGAACCGCAGGCGAGGGTTTGGCTGGACGTGTTCGCCGCGGTCCTTGCGCGCCATGAGGTCACGCCGGACAGCGCGGGCCTGGGTGATCTTTGTTCCTACGGTCTGCCAGCGCGTGCGGCCCGTCGAGTCCTGATAGCAAACCTCGAGCGTGCCGTCCGCCCGTTGGTAGATGCCGCGTTCAACTCGCGTGCGGCGCGCCTTGCCCGTACCCTTCGCCATGCTGCTCGACCCCCTTTGGATCCTGTCGAGTGGCTTCGCCCCCGCGGCCGCCGGAAGCGGCTTGCGGGGGCGTCTCTTTCAATGGAGCGACCCTACTGAGCGCCTGCTAAGAGAGCAAGCGCTCGTCCTAGAAACCCGCTTCCCGTGCGGAGCTCCGACAGCGTGGAAAGACAGTGGAAAGACACGAAATACGGGTCGGAGGCGCGATCGCATTAGCCGCGCGGTCTCGAGTCAGTCGCGGACCTGCCCGTCTTGGCCGCCCACGCTTCAACGTCCCGCAGATCCCATACCGGCCCGGCCTTGAGCTCCACGACCGGTGCCGGGAAGTCAGGAAGCCCACGCCACCGAAGTAGCGTGGGCCTTGACACTCCGAACAGGTCTTGAAGTTCGCCCGGGCCAGCGAGACTGGCAGGGTCTACGCGTCGGGTCATGACTCCAGCGCGGCGAGCCGCTTTCGTAGGCGCGCGATGTTTCCGGTCAGGTTCGACGTGACGTAGCTGGGGAACCGCGCACCTTTGCACTGGACGTCGCCCCACACTTCGATTGCTTGAGCCATCTCCCGCTGCTCGTCGTCCTCGAGGATCGCGACGTCAGGCTGTCCCTTGCGGCAGGTCGCGTTGTACCGCTTGATCCTGTCGCGCCTCGCCTCGAGGCCGGCGACCTTCTCGCGAAGCCTGGCCGTCGCGTCCAGGTCGTCGCAGTAGATAGCGCTGTCGGCTGCCCGCTCGATGTTGCTCGCTCGCGACCGGAACTCGTCGGCCCGGTGCGAGTGCTCGACCGCGCGGCCCAAGGCACGGTCGGCCCGTTCGATCGCGTTGCGGTGCCGACGTTCGGAATGGTGGCCGACCAGGATCGGCTGGCCGAACTCGATGCCGGCTGTCGCCTGCTGCGACCCGTCCAGAGCCAGCTGGGCTTTCTCGTCGCGCCTGTCGGCCCACTCGCGCAGCCGGTTCGCTTTGCGTTCCCGTCGTTCCTTGTAGGTCATTTGTGCGGCTCCTTACCGTCGAAATCCCGTCGCGGGCGAGTAGCCGCACGACGCACACTCAGCGTCCGGTCCGGTCACGAACAGCTTGCAGACCGGGCAACGCGGCGGACCGTTCCGCCAGCCGGACTTCCGGCCCTCTCTGCCTCTCGGCCGGCGATGGTCGAACTCCCAGTCAGCGATCGCGTCTTTGACGCCCAGCCTGAGCCGGACGAGCTCGAGCCCTTCGCCCAGCTCAGGGTCAGCGTGGGGCCGCAGGCTTTCGCCCACGGCCCGCAGCGATACGGCCAGGTCGCTCACCGCTCTACCGTCCCGGTGATCGCGCTCGAGCGCACTTCGAACTCTTGGCCGGTGTAGACGCTCACGGCGCGGATCTTCCACGCGGTGGGTCCGTAGAACGTCGCGCAGATGATCTGGTGGCCCTGCGCCTCCATTGCATCGGTGAGGTCGTGAAGGGTCACTAGAACGGCGCCCCTTCCGTCTTCGCCTCCGCCTGCGCGGCCAGCCGGTCGATCGGTAGTGGGTCACTTTGAATCTGCGCCGAGCGACATTTGATCCGGGTGGATCGTCTCCTCGGGCGTGGGCGGCAGCGCGACTTGCGTCATGTGGGCGCCGCCGGCTGGCATGTCGATGCGCTTGCCAGCGAGAAGATCGGTAATCGTGAGCAACTGAATCCTCGGGTGAGTGCCCCACGGAGATGTGTAGAACCCGGCTGCGGCGGCCTCCGTTCGCATCGGCTGCGTCGGCTCTTGCATCGAGATCAGCACGCCTATCTGCGCCTTCTCACGGTCAATCACGGCGGGTAGCTCGCGGACGTACTCGGCCTTGAGCTTGCCGCCCTTGACTGACGCGATCACCTGCCTCGGCTCCGTGCCGCCGTCGAAGAAGAACAGCCGCCCATCCACGCCCTGGTCGGCGCCCTTCTTGCCTTCGGCCGGACGGGCCCCGATGAGGCCGAGCGCCCGCCCCCTCGGCTACGATCCGGCTATGGCTAAGCGGTCAAGCAAGCCGCGGGACCTCAACAGCCTTGCGGCGAGGATCGTCAGCGAGGCGACCGCCGAGACGCCGGCCGAGCCCGAAAGTGCGCAAGTGCGTGCTGGACGGCTAGGCGGCCAGAAGGGCGGACGTGCCCGCGCCTCCAAGCTCACGCCCGAGGCGCGAGCTGAGATCGCAAAGAAGGCTGCTCGCGCCCGCTGGAAATCCACCTAACACTTGGTGAGTCCACCACCCACGCGTAGGCGGTGATGGAGGAGTTTCGAGCTGCTAACAATCGTGTCTATCTGGCCCTCAGCGGCCAGAACCGCTCGCGCCAGCCGATGAGGCGGCCCGTTCCGTAGGTCCCGGTGTACGAAGATGCCATGGACTCGATACTGAGCCAGAAACCTATGGATCTCGCGGTTCTTTTTTCCTAGGTCGTTTGTGACTAACACGGCGCCTCGTGCAGCGCACCACTTGCAATTGTCCTCGTCCGAACTCGCTTTTATGGGCGCCCCCGGATCGCGCACGGCGTGGGCTTTCCAGCCAAGGAGATCTAACGCGTGCGCGACACCCGGTGGCAAACCCTCGTCAAGGAGGAGCGGCTGCAAGCCTGAAAGTGTGACCTAGTTACGGGATTCGGCGAGCTTCTGTTCAAAGGCAACTGCAAAGCGGGCGTCACGGACGGAGATAGCAAGTTGCTCCGCGGCGCCCTCGACACCTATTCGACGCGCTATGCCAGCAA
>JBBQNQ010000057.1:0-18955 GCA_038330095.1 Solirubrobacterales bacterium | reverse complement strand
GGCCGGTCCTTCGGCGACCTCCCAGGAGCCGAAGCGGCAGCGTGCCTCGCCGACCTCGGCGAAGCGGTAGCTGTGCAGCGCGTGAAAGCCCGGCGCGCTCACTTCCCAGGTGACCCGGTCGGCGGGCTCGAGCTCGACGATCTCAGCGGTCGCCGGGAGCTTGTAGGGGTAGCGGCGGTCGATCGGGTTGAACGTCCAGACCAGCGTCGCCCCGGTGCGCAGCCGGCCGCCCCGCACCGAGGAGCGCCAGATGCAGTGGTTCCAGCGTGGCCAGGACGGCACGTCGAGGAAGGTCTCCCAGAGCCGCTGCACCAGCATCGCGAGCTCTACGGAGCCCTGCACCGGCAGGTCGGCGGCGGGCTCGATCGCCCCGCGCCGCCCGCTCGGAACAGGTCCCGGGAAGCCTTCGTGGACCACGGCCGGCGCTCGCTAGTCCCGCGGCGGCAGCGACACCCGCACTCCCTCGGAGGGCTGCTCGGGCCCGGCCTCCGGCGCGCCCTGTGGCTGGCGCTGGGAGACGTTGTAGTGGCCGTTGGACGACTCCGGGGGACCCTCGCCGCGGTAGGGGCCCGGCTTGGGCCGCGGCCTGCCGCCCGGGAAGGCCAGGCGCACGATCGTCCGCTGGACCGCGCCGAGCTGCTTGAGGAACGGGCCCGTGTTGTAGGGCAGCTCGTAGCGCTCGCACAGCTCCTTGACGCGCGGAGCGATCTCCGCGTAGCGGGTGCTCGGCATGTCGGGGAAGAGGTGGTGCTCGACCTGGTAGCCGAGGTTCCCGCTGATCACGTGGAACAGCGGGCTGCCCTCGATGTTGGCCGCGCCCAGGAGCTGGCGGATGTAGAAGGCGCCGCGGTCCTCGTTCTCGGTCTCCTCGCGGGTGAAGGTGTAGGTCTGGTCGGGGAAGTGGCCGCAGAAGATGATCGCGTAGGCCCAGACGTTGCGCACGATGTTGGCGGTGAAGGTCGCCGCCAGCGTCGCCTTGTAGTCACGCCAGAAGCCACGCGTCCCGCCCCGCACCGCGCCCGCCAAGCCGCTCAACGCCGGATAGGCGAGGTAGTCCTTGGCGATCTGGCGCCCGCCCTTGCCCGCCATGCCCTTGAGCTGCTCGCGCACCTGCTCCTTGGACTTCTCGCCCTTGCGCAGCGCCTCGAAGTCGAGGTCGTGGAAGGCGACCCCCCACTCGAAGAACGACGCGAGCAAGAGGTTGTAGAACGGCTGCGCCAGGTAGACCGGGTTCCACTTCTGGTGCGGGTCGATCCGCATGATCTCGTAGCCGAGATCCTTGTCCTTGCCGAGGATGTTGGTGAAGGTGTGGTGCACGTAGTTGTGGGAGTGCTTCCACGCCTCGGGGGTGGAGGCCGAGTCCCAGTCCCAGCTCGTGGAGTGGATGTCAGGGTCGTTCATCCAGTCCCACTGACCGTGCATCACGTTGTGGCCGATCTCCATGTTCTCGAGGATCTTGGCCATCGAGAGGCCCGACGTGCCGAGCAGCCACGCGGGCTTGTAGCGCGCCGCGAACAGGACGATCCGGCTGAGCACCACGAGCCGGCGGTGCATCTCGATCATGCTCGTGATGTATTTGCGGTCGCGTTCGCCGAGGTCGCCAAAGACCTCGTCGTGGATGCCGTCGAACTCGCGCCCGAGCTCCTCGACCTGCTCGGGCGTCAGGCGCGCGAGCGGGCTCTCGATCATCGTCTCCATGTGGTTTCCTCGTTTCGGTTCAGTCGGCTAAAGATTGATCTCGATCGGGCCTTCGGGTGCGTTGACGCAGGTGCGGACGATCTCGCCCTCCTTGCCGGAGACCTCGCCTGTGCGCAGGTCGCGGATCTTCCCCGAGCACAGTTGCCCGACACAGGTGTGGCAGATGCCCATGCGGCAGCCGAAGGGCAGCTCCAGGCCGGCCTCCTCGCCGGCGACGAGGATCGGCTTGGAGCCGTCTGACTCGGCGTCGCGATCGCTCCTGCGAAAACGGATCGTACCGCCCTCCCCGCCTCCCTCGTAGCCGCCGACCACCGGCTGGAAGCGCTCCAGGTGCACGCGCTCGCGGTCCCCGTGCGTCTCCCAGTGCTCGAGGAGGGCGTCGAGCATGTCGGCGGGCCCGCTGAGGAACGCCTCGCGCTCGCGCCAGTCGGGACACAGCCGGTCGAGGTCCTGCGGGCCCATACGGCCGTGCTGCGCGGTGTGCTGCTCGTGCAAGCGGAAGCCCGGATGCCGCGCGTGGAGGTCGCGCAGCTGGGCGCCGAAGACGACGTCGTCCGGTATGCGCGCCGAATGAAGGTGGACGACGTCGCCGAGCTCGTCGCGGTGATCGAGGTGGCGCAGCATGCTCATGATCGGCGTGATGCCGCTCCCCGCGCTGATGAACAGGAGCTTGTCGGGCAGCGGCTCGGGCAGCTTGAAGGTGCCCTCGACCCCGCCGAGGCGGACGATCGCCCCCGGCCGCATCTGCCGGGTGAGGAAGGGGGACACGACGCCGGTCTCCACGAGCTTGGGGGTGATGCTGATGAAGCCGTCGGGACGCCCGGGGTCGGAGGTGAGCGAGTACGCGCGCCAGTGGTGCACGCCGTTGACGACGACGCCGATGCGCAGGTACTGGCCGGGCTCGTGGCCCTCCCACTCCCACCCGGGGCGGATCAGCACGGTCACCGCGTCGCCGGTCTCGCGGTGCACGCGCTCCACGCGACCGCGGAGCTCGCGCGTCGACCACAGCGGGTTGATGAGCTCGAGGTAGTCGTCGGGAAGCAGCGGCGTGAACAGAACGTTGGCCGCTCTCAGCATGCGCCGTCGAGTGGCCGACACCTTGGGTTGCGCGCCGCGCTCAGCCATTCGGCGCCCCACCCTAGCGGACCACTGAGAACAGGTGTCAGCCGAGGGTTCTCATATGCTGCCGGGATGGCCACGGCGCGACCCAGGGATCTACGCCGGGTCCGCGAGGCCGACCTCGTGAACGCGACGCGCGCCCTGTTCGACGAGCGCGGCGTGCAGGACGCGCCGATCGAGGAGATCGCCAAGGCGGTGGGCATCGCCCGCGGCCTCATCTACCGCATCTTCTCCTCCAAGGAGGAGCTCTTCGTGCTCACCGTGACCGACTACCTCGCCGAGCTGGCGAGCGTGCTCGAGGACGCGGTCGCCTCCGCCGCCGGCCCCGTGGACCAGACGCGCAGCTGCGTGGAGGCCTATGCGCGCTTCTGCGCGCGCTACCCGGCGTTCCTGGACTGCTCGCTGTCGCTCATGCAGCGGCCGGCTCGTGAGCTGAACGCGATGGTCTCCGAGTCGGTCTGGTTGAGGCTGGGCCAGGGGATGGCGCGTTGCCTGGAGCAGGTGGCAGCGGTGCTGCACGCCGGCGTCGCGGCCGGGGCCTTCGAGGTCGAGGACCCCGACTACATGGCCAACCTGCTGTGGACGCAGACGCTCGGCGCGATGCACCTGGCCCGCATCCGCGTCGGCGTGCGGGAGGTCGCCCCCGGCATCCCCGAGCTCTTCCGGGTGGAGCCCGAGCAGGTCGTGCAGAGCTGCGTGCGCAGCGCCCTGGGTAGCCTTGGGGCATGAACCTCGAAGGCATCCACCACATCACGGCGATCACCGGGGACGCCCCTCGCAACGTCGACTTCTACGCGCGAGTGCTCGGCTTGCGGTTGGTCAAGAAGTCGGTCAACCAGGACGACCCGACGGTGTACCACCTGTTCTTCGGCGATGAGGAGGGCGCGCCGGGCAACGACATGACGTTCTTCGAGTACCCGGGCGCCAAGCCCGGTCGTGCAGGGGTGGGGATGGTTCACCGGATCGTCTGGCGGGTCGGGTCGCCGGAGACGCTGGACTTCTGGGCGCAGCGGCTCGGCGAGGAGGGGACGCAGGTCGCGCGCGAGGACGGCTCGCTGCGCTTCGCCGACCCCGAGGGCCTCGAGCACGAGTTCGCGGTGACCACGGTCCCCGACCCTGCGCTGATCGCCCACGCGGCCGAGGTGCCCGACGAGCACGCGCTGCAGGGCTTCGACGCCGTTCACGCCTTTACCGCCGACCCGGCCCACAGTCGCGCTCTGCTCGAGGAGGGGCTCTCCTTCGAGCAGCGCTCTGACCGTGAGTGGGAGGCGCGTGGGGAGCAGCGCGGCGGACGCATCGTCTATGACCTCAGCGATCAGCGCGGTGTGCCCGGCGCGGGCACGGTCCATCACGTCGCCTGGTCGGTGGGGATGGACGAGCAGGACTCCTGGCGCGAGCGCGTGATCACCGCCGGCGCACGGCCCACCCCGGTGATCGACCGCTTCTGGTTTCGCTCGGTCTACTTCCGCGAGCCCAGCGGTGTGCTCTTCGAGCTCGCGACCCGGGGCCCCGGCTTCACCTCGGACGAGCCCCTAGAGACGCTCGGCGAGCGCCTCACCCTTCCCCCCGACTACGAGTCCATGCGCGAGCGCCTGGACGGGGTGCTCACCCCGCTGCCCGATGCGCGGCAGTGGCGTCGGGCCGGCGTTACTTAGGAAAGGCCACGAGCTGGTCGTTGAGCGGCAACGCCTTTAGGCGGCGGCCCGCTAGCGCGCTGCGGTCGATGGGCGTAACGCCGCCCGTGACCAGCGCCCGCTCGTCGGTGACCACGCCCTGGCCCTTGAAGGAGTCAAAGACGAACGGCAGGCCGTTGGAGCGCAGCGGTGAGGGGCCGTCCATGATGTGGAAGTGCAGATGCGCCGCGTCGGAGTTGCCGGTGTTCCCGAGCAGCCCGATCACCTCGCCCCGGCGCACTCGATCACCCTTCTTGAAGCGCAGGCTCCCCGGTTGGAGGTGGGCGTAGAACGCGAAGCGTCCGCCGCCGATGTCGATGACCAGGTAGTTGCCCCCGGCGGTCTTGACCGTGGCGTCCGCCGGCAGCTTGCCGGGGACCTGCTCGGGCAGCCCGTCCTGCTTGCGCACCACCACCCCGTCGGCCGCCGAGTAGACCTTGTCGCCGAAGAACGCGTAGCTCGAGTTCTTGTCCACCGGGCCGTCGAACAGCCGGTCCTGCGCGTTGAGCTGGACGAAGTCGATCGCGAAGCGCTCCGCGACGTGGATCGTGCCGTTGATGGACAGCGTGGCACCGCGGTGCGCGTTCAAGGTGGCGCAGCACCCGTTGCCCACCACCCACTTGCCGCCTCGCAGCGGCGGCGAGACCACCACCGCCTTGCGCCGGCTCACCGGAGTCGGCACGCCCGCGAAGGAGAGCTTGGTGGGCGGGATCGCTGCCGGGTCGTCGTCCCTGCCGCCCGGCGGCAGAGCGGCCGGGTCGCGTAGCGAGAGGACGAACTTGTGCCTGAGCGTGCGGGGGAGGGTCGCCCGTCTCGCGAACCTCACGTCCATGAAGATCATCGCTCCCTCGCCAGGCCCGATCAGCGTTCCCTCCTTGCCGCCGTCGAGCCGCAGTACGCGGTCGAGCCCGGCGCCGGCGAGCTTGCCGCCGACCGGCTTGCTCGGCCCGAGCGCCTGGACGGAGTTGACCGTCACGAAGGACGCGCTCTGGTTGGCGAGCTTCAGCTCGTAGACGAGGTGCACCCGCCGATCGGCCCCGAGGACGGGCTTTGGTGCGGCAATCACCTCAACCACCAGTGGCGAGAGGACGTCCTTCGCCGCTGCCGGTGCTGCGAGTCCTGACGTCGCGAGCGCCGCAATGACCAGCAGGACGGCCGCGCGGAGGAGCACGTGGCTTCGGTGGATCGAGATCTCGGCCACGCACGCCACCCTTTCACCCCCGCCACGGCGATGTCAATCGCCGCATACAGTCCGCCTCATGGAGTCGCTGAGCGTCTCTGGCACCCTGCTGAGCGGCGGCCGCGAGCTGGCCGGGACGGTGGTCGTGGAGGACGGCGCCGTCGCCGAGGTCATCCTCGGCCGCGCCGCCCGCGACGAGGTGGACGTCCTGCACGACGGCTACCTCGCGCCGGGGCTGTGCGACCTCCAGGTCAACGGCGCGGCGGGCCGCTCGGTCACGGGCGAGCCGGCGGCGCTCGATGCACTCGAGGCACGCCTGCTCGAAGCGGGGGTGACGGCCTACCTTCCGACCCTGATCACCTCGCCGCCCGACCTGCGCGTCGCCGCCATCGAGCGCCTGGCCGCCCGCGTAGAGGATCCGCGCTCGCCGGCGGCGGGCGTGCACCTGGAGGGCCCGCTGCTCAACCCACGTCTGCACCGGGTCCACGATCCTCGCCTGCTCGAGGAGGCGAAGGAGGGGCTACCGGAGGGCTACGACCATCCGGCCGTGCGGATGGTCACCCTCGCGCCCGAGGTGCCGGGTGGGCGCGGGGCGGTACGAGTGCTCGCCAGTCGCGGGGTGACCGTGTCGCTCGGCCACAGCGCCATCGGCGCGCAGGAGGCGTTCGGGATCGCCGACGCGGGAGCGCGCGCCGTCACGCACCTCTTCAACGCGATGGCGCCCCTGCACCACCGCGACCCGGGCCTGGTGGGAGCCGCGCTGGCCGACGAGCGCCTGACCCCGATGGTCATCGCCGACGGCGTTCACGTCGATCCCGTGGTGCTGGCCATCGTCGAGCGCGCCGCGGGCGAGCGCGTGGCGCTCGTCTCCGATGCCAGCCCGGCGGCCGGCGCCGCCGAGGGCATCCACCGCCTGCAGGGCGTGCCGGTGCAGCGCAGCGGCGACATGGTCACCGACTCCGAGGGCCGGCTCGCGGGCTCCGCGCTGCTCCTCGATCGCATGGTCCTGCGCTGGCGCGAGGCCACCGGCTGCTCGGCTGCCGAGGCGTGGGCCGCCGCGTCAGAGAAACCGGCCGACCTCGTCGGCCTGCCCACCCGCCTAGCCCCGGGCGCGCCCGCCAACCTCGTGCTCCTCGACGCAGAGCTGCGCGTGCAGAGGGTGATGCTGCGCGGCGAGTGGGTCGTGTAGCGGCCTCTCGAGATAGGACGGCTCCGGGCGCGAGCGAACAGCATCGACGAGGGAGAGGGAGGGGGTGGGTCGAAGCGCGGTGGAGGAGGGGGTGGGTCGAATAGCGGCCGCATAGCGACCG
This sequence comes from Solirubrobacterales bacterium, assembly GCA_038330095.1. Lineage (GTDB taxonomy): Bacteria > Actinomycetota > Thermoleophilia > Solirubrobacterales > Solirubrobacteraceae > JBBPZA01. The sequence continues at coordinate 11,975 of JBBQNQ010000057.1, read as the reverse complement.
GAATCTGCCCCACCCCCCCCGAACCTCTCCCTTCGTCGCGCCGTTCGTGCCGCCCGCCGCCCGCCCGCTACGCGGCGGCTGCGCCCGCGAGCAGGACGTCGGCCACCCGGTCGGCCGCGTCGCCGGTGCCGCCGAGCAGGCGGCGCGAGAGCTGCGCGCGCCGGAAGTACAGGGGTGCGTCGTGCTCCCACGTCGCGCCGATCCCGCCGTGGACGGAGATCAGCTCGCGCGAGGCGTAGTCGAGCGCCCCGCCGGCCGCGACCCGGGCTGCGCTCGCGGCAAGCGGGAACTCGTCAGGGGCGTCGCGGAACGACCAGCCCGCGTAATACAGCAGCGAGCGGGTGTTCTCCATCTGGCGCAGGACCTCGACCAGCGCGTGCTTGACCGCCTGGTAGGAGCCGATCGCGCGGCCGAAGGTGAAGCGCTCCTTCGCGTACTCGACGGACCGGCGCAACGCTTCCTCCACCGCCCCCAGGGCCTCCGCGGCGAGCAGCCCCTGGGCCAGGAACCACGCTGCGGCGAGCCGGTCCTCGCCGAGCTCGAGCTCGGTTGCAGCGGCCTCGTCGAGGTCGACGTGGCCCAGCGAGCGCGTGGCGTCGTAGCGGGTGACGGCCTCGATCGAGACCCCCGCGTCGCCGGCCTCGACGAGCACCGCCACCGGGCGCTCTCCGGCCTGGGCAACCGCGACCAGGACGTCGGCTCCCGGCGCGTCGGGCACCCACGCGACCCGCCCGCTCACCTTTCCGCCGGCCAGCTCGGGCGCGGGCTCGCGCCGCGCGCCGCGCTGCGGGTCGACCGTCCAGGCGCTGTCGCGGCTGGTCGGCGGCCGGGTCGGCAGCAGGGCCGCGCGCGCATCGCCGGTGGCAAGTCGCCCGAGAAGATCGGCGTCCGCCCCGGCCGCGTCGAGCAGCGCCGTGGCGGGCACGTGCCCGAGCAGCGCGACCGGCGCGAGCACGCGTCCGCACTCGGCGAGCACGAGCATCGCCTCCAGCGCGCTCAGCCCCGCGCCGCCGTGCTCCTCGGAGATGGTCAGCCCGGTCCAGCCGGCCTCGCGCGCGGTGGGCCACAGGTCAACGCGCTCGCCGCCCTCCAGCGCCTCGCGGGCGTTGTCGACCGTCTTGTGGCGGCCGAGCGCGTCGCGCGCGGCGTCCTGCAGGAAGCGCTGCTCGTCGGAGAGCTCGAAGTTCATCGCGTCGCCCCCGCCGCCTCGCGCTCCTTGGCCCGCAGCTCGGAGAACGGGATGCCCTTGTCCAGGCGCGGCTCCGGCGGAAGCCCGAGCACGCGCTCACCGACCGTGTTGCGCAGGATCTCCTCGGTCCCGCCGGCGGACTTCAGACCGGGCAGGAAGGAGATCAGGCGCGCGAAGTCGCTGCCGTCGTCCAGCGCGTCGGGGCCGACCACGTCGGCGATCAGGTCCCCGGCGGCGATCGCGGCATTGACCATGGTGACCTTGCCCAGCGCGCCCTCCGGCCCGGGCATCCCGCCGCGCGCGATCGCCGTGAGCTGACGGAAGCCGGTGAACCGCAGAGCCAGCAGCTCGGTCGCGAGCTCGCCGAAGCGCCGGCGAACCTCGGGGTCGGCGGCCGCCTCGGGATCGGCCGCGATGGCCTGCGCAAAGCGCTGCCCGCTGTAGCCGAACTGGTCGGAGCCGGTCCCGATGCTCAGGCGCTCGAACATCAGCGTCGTGAGGGCGACGCCCCAGCCGCCGTCGACCGGCCCGACCTCCGAGCCCTCGTCGAGCGCGACGTCGTCGAAGAAGACCTCGTTGAACTCGGGATCGCCGGTGATCTGGCGCAGTGGGCGGACGGTCACCCCCTCGGCGTCCATGGGCACCACGAACATCGTGAGCCCCTTGTGCTTGGGGACATCGGCGTTGGTGCGCGCTAGCAGCAGCCCGAAGCTCGCGATGTGGGCGTTCGTCGTCCACACCTTCTGGCCGCGAAGGCGCCAGGAGCCGTCGTCCTCATGGGTCGCGCGGCTCTGGATCCCGGCGAGATCCGATCCCGCGGCCGGCTCTGAGAAGAGCTGGCACCAGACCTCGTCCGCGTGGAGCATCGGCGCGAGGTAGCGCTCCTTCTGCTCGTCAGAGCCGTGGCCGATGAGCGTCGGGCCGAGCATTCCGACCCCGATGGTGTCGAGGATCCCCGGAACGCCGGCGCGCGAAGTCTCCTGGTTGACGATCACCTGGTGCAGAGGGCCGAGGCCCTGGCCGCCGTACTCATTGGGCCACGTGAGCCCGACGAACCCGGCCTCGGCGAGCGTGCGCTGCCACGTGCGGTGCGCGCGGGTCGCCTCCTCCTCGTCGCGGATCGAGCCCTCGCCGCGGAGCACGGGCGCCTGCTCCCGGTGCTCGTCGAACCAGGCCCTGACCTTCGCCCGATACTCCGCCTGGTCCGGGCTGTCGTTGAGGTCCACGCTGCGTTCCTCTCTTCGTTGGCTGGCCGGCCAACCGAACCCTACCGGGGGGCGCGCTACACGCCCAGCTCGCGCCGGAGCACATCGAGGTCTGCGCGCAGTGCGGCGATCTCGGCCTCGAGGCGTGCGATTCGCTCGTCGTCGCGCGGTGGGGGCGGCGAGGGAGGCACCGGGGAGGGGGCGCTGTGCGGGACGGGCCGCGGCTGGGGCTGCGTCTGCGGCGAGGGTTCGCCCCCCAGCAGCTGCGCCCAGCGCTCCTCCTTCTGACCAGGACGGCGGCCCGTGCTCACCACCAGCTCGCGATCGTCCAGCCGGCGCAGCGACTCCCCGATCGCTGCGAGGTCGGCGAAGGGGTGCAGCCGCTCGGTGCGTTGCTTGAGCTCGCCCGGCGTCTGGGGCCCGCGAAGCATCAGCACGCACAGCACCGCCAGCTCGTCGGCCGACAATCCGAGCGCCTCGTCGAGCAGGTGCCGGTACTTGATAGCGCGGGTGCTGTGCCCGCTGGCCAGCCGCGTCCACCCACGCCGGCCGAGCCGGTGCAGCGCCTCGCGGATCGTCGACTCGTCGTACTCCAGCACCGGCTCGCGGTTGGTCGCCTGGTTGCAGGCCAGTCGCAGCGCGTTCAGGCTCAGCGGGTAGGCGTCCGGGGTAGTGCGCTGCTTCTCGAGCAGGCAGCCCAGAGCCCGGATCTCGACGGCGTCGGGCTCCACGGCGCCGGAGCGTACGCTCCGGCGGTGCCGAAGGGCAACCACCGCGACCAGGTCCTCTTCGGACTTCAGGCCTGCGCCGCCGCGCTCGCGCTGCGCAGGCTGGCCCGCGGTCGGCGGCGCACCCCGCCCCTCGCGCTGGGTGGCCCCGTGCCCCTGGGCGGCGTGTCGGTCGTCGTGCCCGCGCGCAACGAGGCGGAGCGCATCGGGCCGTGCCTGGCCGGCGCTACGGCCGACCCTGCCGTGGACGAGGTGCTCGTGGTCGTCGACCACGAAGAGAGCGACGACACCGCGGCCCTCGCGGCGCGCGCCGGCGCGCGCGTGGTCATCGCCCCGCCGCTGCCGGAGGGATGGGTCGGAAAGCCGTGGGCGTGCCAGATCGGGCTCGAGGCCGCCCGCGGCGCCTACGTCATCCAGCTCGACGCGGACACCCGTCCGCGGCCCGGATTCGCCGCCGCCGCGATAGAGCGCCTCCAGGGCGCCGACCTCCTCACCGCAAGCACCCGCTTCGTCTGCGAGACCGCCGCCGAGCGGCTCTTTCATCCCGCGATGCTCGCGACGCTCGTCTACCGCTTCGGCCCCTCCGACACCGGCGAGGAGCACCCCTCCCCGTCGCGCGCCGTGGCCAACGGCCAGTGCCTGGCCTTCCGCCGCACCGACCTGCGCGATGCGGGCGGGTTCGCCATCGCGCGCGAGCACATGAACGACGACATCGCGCTCGTGCGCGGCCTCGCGGCCGCCGGCTGGCGGATCCGCTTCGTCGACGGAGCCGGAGTGATCTCCGTGCGCATGCAGACCTCCGCACGTGAGGTCTGGCGTGAGTGGGGCCGCTCGCTGGCGATGCAGGACACCACGCCGCCCGCGTGGCTGACACTCGACCTCGCCGTCCTGTGGCTGGTGCTCGCGCTGCCCGTCCTGCGGCTTGCGGCGTGCCGCACGACGCGGCTGGACCGCGCCCTGCTCGCGGTCCGCGCTGCGCTGCTCGTTCCCGTCGCGCGCAGCTACGAGCGCCGCGGGCTGCCTTACTGGCTCTCGCCGCTCGCCGATCCCGCCGCCGCGCTGTGCCTCACGCTCGCCGCCGTCCGCCCGCGCCGGACGTGGCGCGGGCGGGCCTACCGGCCGCCGCGGACCCGGCTCCCGGTCGCCGGCCCACCAGGAAGCGCGCGCCGATGATGCACATCAACCCGCCGGTCGCCGCTACCCGGGCCGGCGGGTCGAAGGCCAGCTGCACGAGCGGGAAGCCGAAGACGCCCGCGCGCGCTCCCCACGCGAACGAGCGCGTGAGGCTCACCGCCACGCACAGCGCGAGCGCCGCCGCAGCGGCAACCGGCGACAGGGCGAACGCGCCGCCGGCGAAGGTCATGATCGACTTGCCCCCGCGAAACGAGGCGAAGACCGGAAACGCGTGACCGGCCATCGCCGCCGCCACGCCGGCGTAGGCGACCCACACGTCGCCCAGCGCGAGACCGAGCAGGCCGGCGGCCAGGCCCTTGAGCGCGTCGCCGGCGAACACCGGGGCGGCCGCCCGCACGCCCAGCTGCTCCATCGCGTTCCACGCCCCCGGGTTGCCGTCGCCGACCTCGCGCAGGTCGACGCCGTGCTCACGACCGATCACCAGGGCGATCGGAAGCGATCCGAGCAGATAGCCGGCGACTATGGCGACGACATACTCCAGGGGTGCTCGCCTCCTTCCACCTGATCCGCTACCCGCGCCGCAACGCCCCGGAGGGATTTTCGCGGATGGGCCTCGACCGGCCGCAGCTCGCGCGGGTCTCAGGGCTTCGCTTCTGGCGCCTGCTCGGGACCGGCCGCGGGCGCACGATGACCCTCTCGGCCGACCTTCGCCGCTGGGCGCTGTTCGCCGTGTGGGACGACGAGCAGGCGCTCGACGGCTTCCTCGCGTCATCGCCCATCGCGCAGCGGTGGGCAGAGCTCGGCGAGGAGGCCTGGCACGTGCGCCTCGAGCCGCTCCGTGCACGGGGTGCGTGGGGCGGGAGCAACCCGCTGGCGCCTGGGCCGGGCGGCCGCGATGAGGGCGGGGAGGCGCCCGTGGCGATCCTCACCCGGGCCACCATCCGGCCCGCTCGGCTGGTGCCGTTCTATCGCTCGATCCGGCCGCCCTCAGTCGACCTCGCCCGCCAGCCCGGGCTGCTCGAGTCGGTCGGGATCGGCGAATGGCCCGTAGCCCGCCAGGCGACGTTCTCGCTGTGGCGCAGCCTCGGCGAGGCGCGGGACTACGCCTACCGGCGCCCCGACCACCGCGCGGTGGTCGAGCGAACGCGCGCCGAGCGCTGGTACTCGGAGGAGCTGTTCGCACGCTTTCGGCCGTACCGGTCGCAGGGTGCCTGGAACGGGCGGGACCCGCTGACTCACGCCTGAGAGAGAGTTTCCGGCGCTCGCCCATGGGGCAAGCCCGATCGGTGGAGATCCTCGTCATAGCGGTTGTCGCCTGGTGCGCCCTGGCGCTGATGCTCGGGGCGATCGTGGGGATCATGGCCCGCGTGGGCACCGCAGACGACGAGCGCGCGGACCGGCTCGTCGCCCTGCGGCAGGCCCGCATGGCGCTCAAGCGGCGCCGATCTCGCGCGCGACGGTCGCCGCGCTGAGCATCACCAGCGGCACCCCCCCGCCGGGGTGTGTCGTGCCGCCGACGAGATAGAGGCCCGGGAGCGCGCGCGACACGTTGGCGGGCCGGCGCAGCGAGGCGAGGCGACCGTGGGGTGCGCGGCCGTAGATCGCGCCGCCCGGCGCTCCGGTCTCGCGCTCGAGGTCGTGCGGGGTGCGGCGCTCGCGTACGACGACGCGATCGGCCACGCCGAGCCGGTCGATCAGGGAACGCTCGTAGGCATCGGCCTCGGTCTCCCAGTCGACCCCACCGCTCGGGGCGTTGACCAGCACGAACCAGTTCTCGCAGTCCGCCGGCGCCTCGCCGGGGTCGCTCACCCAGGAAGCGCTCACGTAGAGCGCGGGATCGCGGACCGGGCGCCGTGCGGTGAACACGTCGTCGAACTCCTCGTCGTAGCGCGCGGGGAAGTGGATGGTGTGGTGAGCCCGATCGGGGTCGCGCCCGCGCAGCCCGAGCATGAGCGCGAAGCCTGACAGCGAGCGCTCGGCCTCGCGCTCCCCGGCGGCCGCTCCCGGCAGCAGGTCGCGCTCCAGGGCCAGGGCGTCGGCCGTGCACACGACCGCGTCGCACTCCAGCCGCCCCCCGCCGTCGAGATCGACCGCGGAGGCGCGGCCGCGAGCGCGGCGGATCGCTCGCGCGGCGGTCCCCAGCCGCAGCTCACCTCCGTGCGCCTCGAGCCGGCGCACGAGCGCCTCCACGACCGCGTACAGCCCGCCGCGAACGTGCCACGCCCCGAAGGCGTGCTCGACGTAGCCCGCGACGGCCAGCGCCGCCGGCGCGCGCCGGGGGTCGGCGCCTGCGTAGGTCGCGAAGCGCTCGACGACCATCCGCAGGCGCGGGTCGCGCACGTTGGCACGGGCGAGCCCGCGCAGAGTGGACCACGGGCGAACGCGCAGCAGGTCGCGTGGATCCGGCGCCCGCTCCCCGGGCCGGGGCCGACGCGGCGGCCATGGGGCGGGTCCGGTGAGGAACGGAAGCGAGGCCTTCCACATCTGCGCGCAGACGCCGAGGAAGGCCGCCCAGTCCTCGCCCGCGCCGGGTGACCACGCCTCGAGCTCCTCCAGCGTACGCGGCAGGTCCGCGTACATGTCGAAGTGCGTCCCGTCGGCGAAGCGGTAGCGGGTGACCGGCTCGACGCGAATGAGCTCGAGCTCCTCCTCCAGTGGCGCGCCGGTCGCAGCGAAGAGCTCGCGCAGGACCCAGGGCATGGTTAGGAGCGAGGGCCCCGTGTCCCAGCGAAAGCCGTCGCGCTCGAGGCGCCCCGCCTTGCCGCCGGGGGCGTCCGCCTGCTCGACCGCGACCACCCGATGGCCGGCCGCAGCGAGTCGCACGGCCGCCGCCAGCCCGCCCATACCGGCGCCGACGACCACCACTCTCACGCCCGCGTGCCCCCACCGAGCCGCCGTGCGAGCGCCGGCACCGCGAAGGCTCCCATCGCCGCGGCGCCGGCGCCCGCCACACGCGGACGCGCGAAGAACGCGGCGTTCGCAACCGCCTCGCCGATCCACGTCCACACGTACAGGGCCAGGGCTCCATCGCCGTCGCGCAGCGGGTCGTCGTCGCGGTCGAGCGCCGCCCAGGCACCGAACACCAGTCCGCCGCACAGCAGCCAGCCGGCGAAGTTCGAGAGCGGGACGCCCTCGTAGCGCCCGCCGCCGTCCCAGTGCCAGTAGCCCTCGGCGACCATGCGAGGGTCCACGTAGACGTCCCACGCGGTGAGTGCTCCTGAGGCGAGCGCGACGCGACGCAGGGGCCGGCGGTCCAGCAGCCCGGCGACGACCCACGCCGGCCGAGCCATCACCGCCCAAGGCGCACCCACGGCCAGCGGCACCCCGCCCACACGGGGGCCGAGCTTGCCGGTATAGGCGTAGTGGCCGAACGGCAGCCCGGTACGCACGCCGACGACCTCGACGGCGTGGGCGATCGCCCCCGCGACTCCGAGCATGCCGGCCCCGCGGGCCCCCCGGGCCTCCACCGCCTCGGCCGTCGAGGTGGCGAGCATCAACGCGACCATCCCGTTCGTTGCGGCGGTGCGCCGCCGCTCCGGGACGCGTGGGTAGAGGACCTGCGCGCCGACCAGGGTGGCGAGGAGCGCGCGAGCGTGGCTCATCGGGCCATCCTCTCAACCGGCGCCGCTGGGGGCGCTCAGGGTTGGCGGCTTCGCGCCGCTACCAGCAGCTTGCGACGGGTGGGCACGACCGCGCGGCCCGCCCTCGCCCCGTAGCCGTCGCGCTCGATCTGGCGCAGGATCTCGCGGTACATCGCGGCGGCCGCGGAGATCGCGCGGCGCCCGTGACGCAGCTTGGGGATACCGGCGCAGCCCTGCTCGTAGAGGGTGTCGGCGCGGTCGATCTGGTCGCGCAGGAGCGCCTCACGGCGACCCGGGTCGGGAGCACCGAAGCGCTGCACGGTCTCGCAGGACAGGTAGAGGCGGCCGCTGGCCCGGTCCTCGTCGATGTCACGCAGGATGTTCGTGCGCTGCATGGCCATGCCCAGAGCTGCGGCGGCGTCGTCGGCGGGCTCGAGCGTCCCCAGCATCGCGGCCATGGTGATGCCCACCGTCCCGGCGACCCGGTAGCAGTAGCGGTCGAGCTCCGCCTCGGTGAAGATCGGCCGGCCGGCGAGATCGTCGCGCATCCCCCGGCAGAACTCGCGCAGTGCCCAGCGCGGCAGTCCGTGGCGGGCGTCCAGGTCGGCGAGGATGCGGGCCTCGCGCGAGGCCGGCTCGCACCCGTCGCACCAGGCCTCTACCGCGGCGACGCGCTCGGAGGCGTCGGGCTCGCCGAAGTCGACGAGATCGTCGAGCGTGCGGAAGACGAGGTAGAGCAGGTAGACGTCGTCGCGCAGGTGGCGCGGGAGCAGGCGGCAGGCGACCGCGAAGGTGCGCCCCACGCGCCGCGTCGTCGTTCGCGCCTCCTCGACCCAGGAGGGGTCACGCCGCTGCAGCAGCACGCGACCCCCTCGTGGTGCGGACATGGCGGCCACGCCCGAAGTCCTCGAGCACCAGCCCCGCGGTGACCTCTGCGCCGAACAGCACGCCGGGGATCCCGGCGCCGGGATGGGTCCCCGCGCCCACGTGGTACATCCCCGTCAACGCCCGATCGCGATTGGGTTGGCGGAAGGCCGCGGACTGGTGGAGCGTCGGCTCGACGGAGAACGCGTTCCCGTCGACCGCACCGAACTGCGAGGCGAAGTCATCGGGGGTCATGCGGTGCTCGGCGACGATCGAGTCGCGCAGACCCTCCAGCCCGAAGCTGCGCTCCTGGTCGGCGAGCAGCGCGTCGCGCAGTCCATCGGCCTCGCGCTCCCAGTCGATCCCGGCACGCTGATTGGGGACCGGCAGCAGGAAGCAGAGCGAGTCGCCGTCGGGCGCGGCCATGCCGGGCTCGGTCCGCGCGGGCGCGTGGACGTAGGTGGAGAAGCTGCTAGCCAGCCGGCCGCGGGCGGTGACGTCGCGGATGAAGCCCCGGTAGTCGCGGCCGACGAGCAGCGTGTGGTGCAGCAGTGAGTCAAAGCGCCGGTCGCAGCCGAGGTAGAGCAGCAGGCACGACATCGTGGGCCGTAGGGGGCGCGAGGGCTGCCTGCGCCCCAGCAGCTCGGGCACGCGCAACACGTCGCCGTTGTAGACGACCGCATCGGCGGCGACCCGCCCTCCGCCCGCCAGCGCGACGCCCGTGACGCGGCCGCCGCGCTGCTCCACGCGCTCCACCCGCTCGCCGCAGCGCAGGTCGAGGGGCCTGGCCATCGCCTCCACCAGCGAGTAGACCCCGCCGTCGCAGTACCAGCCGCCGTCGGCTACCTGCAGGTGCACGAGCGCCGCGTAGATCGCGGGCACCCGGAACGGGTCGCCGCCGATGAACAGCGAGTGGAACGAGAACGCCTCGCGGACCCGCGGATGGGAGAAGTACCGGGCGGTGAGGTGCCACAGCGAGCGGGCGGCGCCGAGGCGCAGCATGCGCGGGAGCAAGCGCGCGAGGTCGCCGTAGCCGAACGGCCGCCGGCCGGCGTCGAGGATCCCCTGCTCGTAGATCGGACGGACGGCCGCGAGATAGGAGTCGAGCGCGCCCGCGTCGCGGGGCGACAGCTTGGCGATCTCGGCCCGCAGGGCCTCGCGGTCGGTGTGGAAGTCCAGGTGCTGCTCCTCGCCGGCCCAGCGGATCCGGTAGATGGGGTCCAGGCGGTGCAGCGTGAGCTCTGAGTGAAGGTCCAGGCCGCCGGCCGCAAACGTCTCCTCCAGGACCCACGGCATGGTGATCAGCGACGGCCCGGTGTCCCAGGTGAAGCCCGCGTCGCGGATGCGCGAGGCGCGCCCGCCGGGCGTGTCGCGCTGCTCGAGCACCACCACCTCGTGCCCGGCGCCCTGCAGGCGAAGGGCGGCGGCCAGGCCGCCGAGGCCGGCTCCTACGACGGCGACCCTCATCGCAGGTGCTCCGCTCCCAGCGCCGCCGCTTCGTCCGCGCCGGCCGCCCACGTCGCGATCCGCAGCTGCTCGATCAGCGTGCCCAGCGCCTGTCCGGCCCGGTCCGCCTGCGCCGCGACGAGCAACGGCCGCGCCAGGCCCGCCGCGCGGGCGCCGAGCGCGAGGCACTTCGCCACGTCGACGCCGGTCTGCACCCCGCCGCTGGCGATGAGCTCGAGGTCCGGTGCGGCGGCGCGCGCCTCGGCGAGCGCGACCGCGGTCGGCACGCCCCAGTCGGCGAATGCGGCGGCGACCGAGCCCGCGCCGGCGTCGCGGCGGCCCTCGACCAGCGCCCAGTTCGTTCCTCCCGCCCCCGCGACGTCGACTGCCGCCACCCCGGCCGCGTGCAGCAGCGCCACGTCCGCTCCGTCCATGCCGAAGCCGACCTCCTTGACGACCACCTGGAGCGGCGCGAGGCGCGCGACGGTCGCCGCGATCCGCTCCGCCACGCCCGCGAAGTCGGGCTCGCCCTCGGGCTGGACCGCCTCCTGGATGGGGTTCAAGTGGATCGACAGCCCGTCGGCGCCCAGCAGCTCGACCAGGCGCTCGCCGCGCGCCGGGCCGTCAGGGCGGCGGATCTCGCCGGCTCCGAGGTTGGCCAGCAGCAGCGGCGGCCGGGGGCCGTCGCGGTAGGTCGAGAGCAGCTGGGGCGCGTCGAGCAGCGGGCGCCCCGAGCCCAGGGTCAGCCCGATCCCGTGCTCGGCGGCGGCGCGGGCGAGGCGCCGGTTGAGCTCTGAGGCCTCGGGCGTGCCACCGGTCATCGCCGAGATCACGAGCGGCGCGGCTAGCTGCACCCCGAGCAGGCGCGTGCCCAGCCCGACCTCGCGCAGGTTGCGCTCGGGAAGGCCGCGGTGGCGAAGGCGCACGTCGTCCAACCGGGTGGGGGAGGCGTGCGTCACCCCCTCGCCGGCGGCGATCCGAAGGTGATCGGCCTTGCGCGCGCAGCGTGCCGTGGACGAGATGGGGACGGGGTCGAGAATGGCCATCGGGGAAGCCTCGCAGGGTGGTACGGAGCAGGGGCGCAAAGAGTTGACGAGCCATTTCGGCCCGCCGCCGACGCCGCGCCGGCTCAGCGCAGGGCGCGGCGGAAGGCCACGTCGAGCAGGCGCGCGCCCTGCGCGCCGGTGTCGGGCGACCCGAGCAGGACCACGCCCAGGTGGCGGCGGCCACGGCGCGCGCTGGCCACCAGGCAGCTGCCCGCCGCCTGGGTGTAGCCGGTCTTCACGCCGGTGACTCCGCCGTAGCCGCCGGTCATCAGCGTGTTGTTGTTCGACAGGTAGAGGCGGCGCGGGCGGCCCTTGCTCACGGGCAGGGCGCGTACCGCGTAGGCCGACCCCACGATGCGCCGCAGGCGCGGGCGGCCCAGCATCAGGCTGGCGAGGCGCGCGAGGTCGCGCGCGCACGAGTAGTTGCCGCGGTCGACGATCCCGCTGGGGGAGGAGAAGCGTGTGCAGGTGAGGCGCAGGCGCCGCGCCGCGCGGTTCATCGACGCCACGAAAGCCGCCTGGGTCCCCGCCACCCGGCGCGCGAGCGCGATGGCCGCGTCGTTGCCCGAGGGCAGCAGCAGGCCGTAGAGCATCGTCACCGCGTCGATGCGCTCCCCGCGGCGGAACATGCCGACCCCCGAGCCTTCGTAGTCGAGCACCTCCGAGGTCACGGGCACGGTCGCGCCCCGTCCCAGGGCGTCGTCGGCGAGCAGCGCGGTCATCATCTTGGTCAGGCTGGCGATCGCGCGGCTGGCCCTCGGACGCCGTGCCCACAGCACATC
>JBBQNQ010000056.1:0-19233 GCA_038330095.1 Solirubrobacterales bacterium | reverse complement strand
CCGGGGACATGCTCGGCGCGTGTCTCCGGGCCGTAGTGCGGGGCTCGGCAAGTCGAGTACGTTCGACGTGGTGAAACGGCTGTGGGTGCTCGCGCGCAGGTACGGGTTCGACGTGCTGATCGCGATCGCAGCGATCGAGCGCACTCGAGGTCGCTCTCAAGCACGATCCGGGAGCAGAGCCGCGCATGGCGCACTGGCTCGCCGCACCCGCGGTCGCGATCGTGATCTTGCTCCTGCTCGGGCGCCGTCGCTTCCCCTTCGCCGCTCCCGCGTCGGTCTGGCTGCTGAGCGCGGCGCTCTCGTTCGTCGATGGGCGGCTGATCGTGTTCACCACCGGCGTCTACGTCGCGGGAATGGCGGCTGCGTTCCTGCTGGGCAACCATCGCGACGCCTTCCGGGCGCGGATCGGCTTGGCCGTCCTGCTCTGCGGTGTGGAGATCGTCGTCTACAACGACCCCACCAACGATCCCGGCGAATTCGCCTTCCTTCCGGTCCTGTTCGCGATCGTCTGGGTGGCCGGCTACGCCCTGCGCGAGCGGGCCGAGCAGGCCGAGTCAGCAGAGCAACGCGCGACCCACGCCGAACGGGAGCGGGAGGCGGCGGCGCGCGTCGCAGTTGCCGAGGAGCGCGCACGGATCGCGCGCGAGCTGCACGACATCGTCGCGAACGCGGTCAGCGTGATGGTCCTTCAGGTCGGCGCCGTCCGGCACAGGCTTCCCGAAGCTCTCTCGGAGGACGCGGAGGCACTCCGAGGGGTCGAGCAGACCGGCCGCTCGTCGCTCGCGGAGATGCGGCGCCTGCTCGGCGCGATGCGCCATCAAGGCGAAGACGCTGAACTGGCACCCCAGCCAGGCCTCGGAAGCCTCGACTCGCTTCTGCAGGCGGTCGGGGGCGCCGGCCTGCCCGTGCGGCTGCACGTCGAGGGCGAGCCCTTCCCACTCCCGAGCGGGATCGATCTCTCCGCGTATCGCATAGTCCAAGAGGGCCTGACCAACGCGCTCAAGCACGCACGCGCCAGCCATGCGGATGTCCTCGTCCACTACGGGCGCGACGAGCTGCAGCTCGAAGTACGCGACGACGGCGACCTCGCGTCGCCGAGCGACGGTCTCGGCCACGGTCTCGCCGGGATCCGCGAGCGCGTCAAGATCTACGGCGGCGAGATGACCGCGGGCACCGCCAAGGGCGGCGGCTTCGTCCTGAGCACGCGCCTTCCACTGACGGGCGATGCGCCATGAGCATCCGTGTGCTCGTGGTCGACGACCAGTCCATGGTGCGCGCCGGCTTTCGCATGCTGCTCGCCGGCGAACCGGACATCGAGGTGGTGGCCGAGGCCAGCAACGGGCTCGAGGCGGTCGACAAGGCGGCGCGCTTTCACCCATCCGTCGTCCTGATGGACATCCGCATGCCCGAGCTCGACGGCCTCGAGGCGACCCGGCGCATTCTCGCGGCCGACGACAGTGCCCGGATCCTGATCCTCACGACGTTCGACCTCGACGACTACGTCTACGAAGCGCTGAGCGCCGGCGCCAGCGGGTTCGTTCTCAAGGACGACCCTCCCGAACAGCTGATCGCCGCGGTGCGGACGGTCGCCCTCGGAGAGGCTCTGCTCTCACCCGCGGTCACGAAACGCGTCATCGAGGAATTCGCCCGCATCCCGCGTCCTGCGCCTCCCAAGCAACTCGACCAACTCACCGCACGTGAACGGGAGATCTTTCGATCGGTCGCGGGTGGCCTCTCCAATGCGGAGATCGCGCAAGCAAGAGCTTTTCATCAGCGAGACGACTGTCAAGACACACGTCACGCATGTCCTTCAAAAACTCAACCTCCGCGACCGCGTCCAGGCAGTCGTGCTGGCCTACCAGTCCGGTCTCTTCGACTCGGATGCGCGCCGGCCGACCAGTCGAGATGAGAATCGGAGCGGCTGAGCGCAGCGCCTATCCGCGGGCGCGATCGGTCGTCCAACCCGGCCACATCCCGTTTGGCTTGCGGCGTGATGTCCGGTCTGTTAGAGCTTGCCCTGCACGAAATTCTGGGGTGATGCCCAGAGGCTCGACGCGACAACTCGAGGGGGCACTATGCAGGGACCTCATCGGCGCCTCGACCGGCACTCGGTGTCTGTGCATGTCTCGCGGCGCTCGCGATCGGTGCGCCCCCCGCCTTGGCGACGAGGTCCCCGTCCGTGCCGGCCCTGAGCTGGCGGCCGTGCGGGACCGCCGCGGGCGTGCTGTGCACGAGCGCGCGCGTGCCGCTCGACTACGACCAGCCAGGCGGCCGGACGGTGAAGCTGTTCGTTGCCAGGTCACCCGCGACCGGGCCCGGGCGACGGATCGGTTCGCTGTTCGTCAACCCCGGTGGCCCGGGCACGAGCGCAGCCGACACCCTCGAGGCCAACGGCGCAGGACTCTTCACCGTCCTCAACCGGCGCTTTGACATCGTCGGCATGGATCCGCGCGGCGTCGGGCGGAGTCAGCCGTCGATCGACTGCAAGGTCAACCAGGAGAAGCAGGGCCCGCTCGCCCAGCCGTTCACGACGCCGCGAAACCTCAGGGTCTCGCCGCTGGTGTCCGAGGCCGCCGGCTACAACCGGCGCTGCCTCGCGCTCAACCCCACCAGCATCCTGGCGCACGTCTCGACGGCCAACGTGGCGCGCGACCTGAACCTGTTGCGCCGCGCGGTGGGTGAGCACCGGCTCAACTACCTCGGTTTCTCCTACGGGACCCTCCTCGGCTCGACGTTCGCCACCCTCTTTCCGCGGAGCTACCGGACGATGGTGCTCGACGGTCCGCTCGACGCGGACGTCTACATGAACTCGCCGCTCTCCTCATCGGCCGACCTGGCCTCAGCGTTGGAGCGCGCGCTCGGACGCTTCTTCCGGGCGTGCGCCGTCGATCAGGCCGCGTGCCGCGGCTTCGGGGGCAAGAACCCGCGAAGGGCGTATGACCGGCTGGCCAAGCGCCTCGACGCGGCGCGAATTCCGGCGGCCGGGTACATGCCCGATCCGCGCCCCGTCGACGGTGACGATCTGCGTGCCGCCACGGCCATCGCGCTCTACAGCAAGCAGGCCTGGCCGGTTCTCGCCCAGGCGTTGGCGGGCGCCGAGGCCGGTGACGGCTCGTTCACCCGCCTGCTCGCCGACCTCTACTACGTCAGGAATGCCGACGGGTCATATGACCAGTCGTCCGATCGCTACTTCGCGATCCGGGCGGCCGAGGTGCGCTATCCGAGTTTCATCCAACCGTACCTGCGCGCCGGCGCGCGGGCCTGGCGCAACGATCGGCACTTCTGGTTCACCACCGGGTACAGCGAGCTGAGCTACGGGCTCTACCCGATCACCGATCGCGATGCGTTCTACGGGCCGTTCCGGGTGCCCAGCTCCTCGCCGACGCCGCTGGTGCTCGCGACGACCCATGATCCGGCCACGCCCTACCGCGGCGCGAAGAACCTGGTGCGCGACCTGGGCAACGCGCGGCTGCTCACGATGCGCGGCGACGGCCACACCGCGTACCTCAACGGCAGCCCGGACTGCATAGACGGCAAGATCGAGAGCTACCTCGTCACCGGCGCCTTGCCCGCGGTGGGCACGACCTGCCGTCAGAACGCTCCGTTCACGGGGCCGGCGCCAAGCGCCCGCAGTCGCGCTGTTCCGCGGGTGCCGAGCATCTTGCAGGGACCGGTCATGCCGCAGATCCGCCGCTGAGGGCTGGGCAAGTCAGCCGGCAGCCAGAACCGGAACCCGAGCTGTTGAATCGGCAGGCGCGACACGGGAGCCCTGCAAGACGACCTTCAGGGCGCCGGTGGTCGCCGCGTCGGCGAAGGTGTCGTACGCGTCCATCGTGTCGCTCAAGCCAAACCGATGGGTGGCCAAGACGGTGGGGTCGAGTCGCCCGTGCTGGATGAGGTTCATCAGGTCCGGGATCGTCGACGTGTCGACGAGTCCCGAGGTAATGGTCACATCGCGGCTCCACATCGATTCGAGATGCAGGGTCGCGGGGTGGCCGTGGACGCCGATGTTGGCGACGTGTCCGCCGGGGCGGATCAGCGCCGTGGCGAGCTCGAACGTCTGCGGAATGCCGACGGCCTCGACGGCGACGTCGGCGCCCAGGCCCTCGGTCAGCTCCATGATCAGCGCCGTTGCGTCCTGGGTGCCGTTGTTGATCGTCACGTCGGCGCCGAACTCGTCGGCACGCGCAAGGCGGCTGTCGGCGAGGTCGATGGCGACGATCTGACTGGGCGTGAACAGCTGGGCGGTGAGGATGGCGGCGAGGCCGATCGGGCCGGCGCCGACGATCGCAACGACGTCGCCGGGTCGGACCATGCCGTTGAGCACGCCGATCTCATAGGCGGTGGGAAGGATGTCGGCGAGGAACAGCACCTGCTCGTCGCTGAGCGCCTCGGGAACCTTGTGCAGCGAGTTGTCGGCAAACGGGGTGCGCGCGTATTCGGCTTGGAGACCGTCGATGGTGTGGCCGAGGATCCAACCCCCGCCGCCGAGGCATTGGCCGTAGCGCGCCTCTTTGCAGAAGCGGCATCGCCCGCATGCGCTGATGCACGACACCAGCACGCGGTCGCCCGCGGCTACGGTCGTCACGGCGGTGCCGACCGCTTGGACGGTTCCGATCGCCTCGTGGCCGAGGACCGTGCCGGGGGTCGTCTCGGGCACATCGCCCTTGAGGATGTGCAGATCGGTCCCGCAGATCGTGGAGCCGTCGATCCGAACGATCGCGTCGGTCGGATCGACGATGGACGGATCGGGGACCGTGTCCCAGCTTCGCTGGTGCGCGCCGTGGTAGACGAGAGCCTTCATGTGGCCTCCCTGCGGTTGTGGGAGACGTGGTTGGCCACCGGCACATCGGGGGCAAAGTCACGTGCCCAGACAAGGGTAGCCAGGCACACTCGCTGTCAGTGCCGGTGCGCCGCACGTTCGGTGGCCACCGCTGGGGAGGGCACGACGATGACCGCGCGATCGGTGTGCTGTACCAGAGCGTGGGAGACGCTTCCCAGCAGCACCGACTTGAGGCCGGTCAGGCCCCGGCTGCCGAGGACGATGGGGTCGGCGCCGATCTCATCGGCCTCGGACAGGATGGTCTCCGCGATCGTCGCGCCGCGGGCTCTGGTGCGTGGCTCGGCGTTCAGCCCGGCGTGTCTGGCGCGCTCGGCACCCTCCTCCGCTCGCTCGCGCGCTGCCTGCTCGCTGGCCGCGTCGATCTCCTCGACGTTCACCGCCGGGTTTCCGAGGCCGAAGCCGAGGCCCGTGCGTGCCATCACGTCGATGAACGGCTCCCAGACCGTCAGGACGGTCGCGGCTTGCCCGCTCAGTAGCTCGCCTGCGCGATCGATTGCGGCCTGGGCATCGGGCGATCCGTCGTAACACAGGAGGATCACGGGTCATTCCTTTCGTTCGGGGTGGCCGCCTTGATCGTGGCAGGTAACGTTCGACCTTCGGGTCGCAACTTGGCGGGTGAGGGGGGGTTGGAGCTGACGATTTCACCTCTCTCAAAGGACTGAGCCATGCGCGTCCGCAGCGATCGAGCAGGGTGCACGAGCAGTGTCGCCGGGCCCCATGGAGGGGGCATGCGCAGATGCGCGCGCCGCCTGTGGCCCGCGGCGCTCGGGCTGCTGGCCCTCGGGGTGACGGGATGCACGGTCCCGCCGCCGCCGGGTGCCGCCCCGCTGCGCTACCGCGACGCGATCTTCTCGGCCGTCACGACGACTTCCGGCCTGACCTACGGCAGCGCACCCGACGCCTCGGGCAACCCGGTGACGCTGACGCTCGACCTCTACCGGCCGACGGGCGACAGGCAGGCCAAGCGGCCGGCGATCGTGCTCGTGCACGGCGGCGGGTTCGCGAACGGCACGTCGAAGAACGCCTCCATGGTGAGGATGGCCAAGGCCTTTGCGCAGCGCGGCTATGTCGCGGTGTCGATCAATTACCGGCTGCTTGGCGATGGTGGGGGATGCGCGGGTCAGGACCCGCCGCCGCCGTCGTGCGTCACCGCGGTCCTCGCAGCCCAGCACGACGCGCAGGCGGCGGTCAGATGGCTGCGCAGGAACGCCGCGACCTACGGTGTGGACCCGACTCGGGTTGCCATCGGAGGCGGCTCCGCAGGGGCGGGAACCGCGCTGGCCGTCGCTGTGAACTCCGGCGACCCCGGCACGAGCGGTAACCCCGGCTACTCCTCCAAGGTCGGCGCGGCCATCTCGATCTCGGCCGCGTTTCCCCACTCGGTCGCCTCGACCCTCTACGACCCGGCAGATTCGCCGATCCTGATGTTCAACGGCACCGCCGACAGGACCGTGGCCTACGCGGACGGGGTGCGGACCGCCGCCGACCTCTACGCCGCCAAGGTCCCGATCGTCTTCGAGGGACTCCCGGGCGCCGGCCACGTCCCCTTTGACACCGACGGCACACTGATGATCACCCAGTCGGTGTACTTCTGCTACGCCTTCCTCGACCTCGCCCATGCTGCCGGCCAGCCCGCGTCGGCCGCCAGGGCATTTGACCGGCAGGCGACGAAGCTGCGAGACGAGCAACCCACGCTGGCCCGCGGCCTCCGGATCACGCGCTAAGAGACCCACCGTCACCCTGCCCTACGTCGATCCCCTGGCCCCACGTGGCGCGCTCTATCGGGCGTATGTGAGCTTCGTCGGCACACGCATGGCGGCGTGGCTCTCGCTCAACGTCGTGTGGAAGGTCGACCCCTACCTGATGCGGCTGACCGGCGGCCGTCTCGGCCTGGGGCTCATGCTCCCGACCGGGCTGCTGGAGACGCGCGGCGCGCGCACCGGCCGCCTGCGCCGCAACGCGGTCATCTACTTCCACGACGGCGACCGGGTGACGATCATCGCCTCCAAGCTCGGTGCAGCCGAGCACCCCTCGTGGTTTCACAACGCGCGCAGGAACCCCGACGTGACCTTCGGCGGGCAGCCGTTCCACGTGGAGATCGTCGAGGACGAATCGGCGCGCACCCGGCTCTGGGAGCTTGCCGACCGCATCTTCCCGCCGTACGCCGCCTACCGAGGCAACGCGGCCCGTGTCGGCCGCAGCATCCCGATCCTCCAGCTCGTCCCTCGCTAGCCGTCTCGGTCAGGTGCCGACGTAGGCCGCGAGGTGCTCGCCGGTGAGGGTGGAGCGGGCGGCGACGAGGTCGGCGGGTGTGCCCTCGAAGACGATCAGGCCGCCGTCGTGGCCGGCGCCGGGGCCGAGGTCGATGATCCAGTCGGCATGCGCCATGACCGCCAGGTGGTGCGCGATGACGACGACCGACTTGCCGGAGTCGACGAGCCGGTCGATCAGGCCGAGCAGCTGCTCGACGTCGGCGAGGTGGAGGCCGGTGGTCGGCTCGTCGAGGATGTAGACGCCGCCCTTTTCGGCCATGTGGGTGGCCAGCTTGAGCCGCTGCCGCTCGCCGCCGGACAGCGTAGGGAGCGGCTGGCCGAGGCTGAGGTAGCCGAGCCCGACGTCGGCGAGCCGGACGAGGACCTTGTGGGCGGCCGGCGTGTTCGCGTCCCCGGAGCCGAAGAACTCCAGAGCCTCGGCGACCGGAAGAGCGAGGACCTCGCTGATGTCGCTGCCCCCGAGCTTGTACTCCAGGACCTCGGCCTGGAACCGCTTCCCGCCGCACTCCTCGCACACGGATGCGACGCCGGCCATCATCGCCAGGTCGGTGTAGATGACGCCGACGCCGTTGCAGTTGGGGCAGGCGCCCTCGGAGTTGGCGCTGAACAGCGCCGGCTTCACGCCGTTGGCCTTCGCGAACGCCTTGCGGATCGGGTCGAGCAGTCCGGTGTAGGTCGCCGGGTTGCTCCGCCGCGAGCCACGGATCGCGGCCTGGTCGACCGTCACCACCCCGTCGCGCCCGGACACCGAGCCGTCGATCAGCGAGCTCTTTCCCGACCCGGCCACACCGGTGACCACGCAGAGCACGCCCAGCGGGATGTCGACGTCGACGTCCTGCAGGTTGTTGGTGCTGGCGCCGCGCACCTCCAGCACCCCCGATGGCGTCCGCACCGACGGCTTCAGGGAGGCGCGGTCGTCCAGGTGCAGCCCGGTGAGCGTGCCGCTGGCCTGCAGGCCCTCGAAGGTGCCCTCGAACACCAGCTCGCCGCCCTCGGTGCCGGCGCGCGGGCCGAGGTCGACGACGTGGTCGGCGATCGCGATCGCCTCCGGCTTGTGCTCCACGACCAGCACCGTGTTGCCCTTGTCGCGCAACCGCAGCAGCAGGTCGTTCATCCGCTGGATGTCGTGGGGGTGCAGGCCGATCGTCGGCTCGTCGAAGACGTAGGTGACGTCGGTCAGCGACGACCCGAGGTGTCGGATCATCTTGGTGCGCTGCGCCTCGCCACCCGAGAGCGTGCCCGACGGGCGGTCGAGGCTGAGGTAGCCGAGCCCGATCTCCGCGAACGAGTCGAGGGTCTCTCCCAGCGACGAGAGCAGCGGCGCCACCGACGGCTCGTCCAGACCCCGCACCCACTCGGCGAGGTCGCTGATCTGCATCGCGCACGCGTCGGCGATGTTGATGCCCTCGATCTTCGACGATCGAGCCCCCTCGCTGAGCCGGGTGCCATCGCACTCGGGGCAGGTGGTGAACGTCACCGCCCGCTCCACGAACGCGCGGACGTGCGGCTGCAGCGAATCGACGTCCTTGGACAGGAACGACTTCTGGATCCTCGGGATCAGACCCTCGTACGTGAGGTTGATCCCGTCGACCTTGATCTTCGTCGGCTCCCTGTAGAGCAGGTCGTGCAGCTCATTCTTGTTGAACCTGCGGATCGGCTTGTCCGGGTCGAAGTAGCCGCAGCCGCGGAAGATGCGGCCGTACCAGCCGTCCATGCTGTAGCCGGGGATCGTGAGCGCACCCTCGTTGAGCGACTTGCCGTCGTCGTACAGCGCAGGCAGGTCGAAGTCGGTGACCGAGCCTCGGCCCTCGCAGCGCGGGCACATGCCGCCGGTGCGGGTGTAGGTCGCCTTCTCGGTCCTGGTCTTGCCCCCGCGTTCGACCGTGATCCCACCGCTCGCGCGGACCGAGGGGACGTTGAAGGCGTACGCGCTGGGCGAGCCGATGTGCGGCTTCCCGAGTCGGCTGAAGAGGATCCGCAGCATCGCGTTGGCGTCGGTAGCGGTGCCGACCGTGGAGCGGGCGTCGGCACCTATCCGCTCCTGGTCGACGAGGATCGCGGTCGTCAGCCCATCGAGTACGTCGACCTCGGGCCGCGCCAGCGTCGGCATGAAGCCCTGCACGAAGGCGCTGTAGGTCTCGTTGATCAGCCGCTGTGACTCCGCGGCGATCGTGCCGAACACCAGCGAGCTCTTGCCCGAGCCGGAGACGCCGGTGAACACCGTCAGCCGGCGCTTCGGGATCTCGATGCTGACGTCCTTGAGGTTGTTCACGCGCGCGCCGTACACGCGGATCAGATCGTGGGTGTCGGCACCGTGCAGCACAGGCGACTGCGTGCTCATCGGTCCTGAAGCAGCCCGAGGACGTTGCCATCGGGGTCGGTGACGGTGGCCACCAGGCGACCGCCACCGACGTCGTGCGCGGGCTCCTTCACGGTGGCACCGGCCGCGGTCACCTCAGCCAGCTTCGCCTCGAGGTCCGGCACGTGCCAGTAGGCCACCGGTGAGGTCATGCCCTGCGGTCCACCGCCCGGCACCAGCCCGATGTGCTGGCCCGCGGCCTCGAACCCGACGTAGTAGGACGCGTCGGCCTGCGGCGGTACGCCGAGCAGGGCGGAGTACACCTCCTTGGCCGCCGCCAGGTCGGAAACGGGATGCAGCACGGTCTTGATTCCCTGAGTCGAAGAGCCGGTCATGGTCCCTCCTGAAGTCGTGGGTCCGGTCGACATTGCCAATCATTTGTAGCACAAACTATTGTTCAACCGTAGTAAATCCGTCAAGAGGTGGTCAAACGCGCAAACGTTTGCCTGACGCGGCACTAGATCAATGACAGTTGACCGGCGGCCGCGCGGGCCTCGAGGTCGAGCAGCGCCCGCTTGCGCTGCAGGCCGCCGCCGTAGCCGGTCAGGGCTCCGTCGGCGGCCACGGCGCGGTGACACGGCACGATGATGGGCACGGGCGTGCGCCCGACGGCGGCGCCGACCGCGCGGACCCGGTCGGGGCGGCCGGTGGCGCGCGCGAGCGCCGAGTAGCTGGTCGTGGTCCCGTAGGGGATCGTCAGCAGACGGCTCCACACGCGGCGCTGGAACGGTGTCCCGCCGAGATCGAGCGCGAGCTCGAACCGGTTGCGCTCGCCGCTGAAGTACTCCTCGAGCTGCCCGAGTGCGGCACCGAAGGCGTCCGGGTCGTGATCGGCGTCGGCCGGGGGTCCGGCCCCCCCGGGGAAGCGCAGGCTCGCCAGGCCGGCTGGACCGCCGACCAGCGTCAGTGGCCCGAGCGGGCTCGCGTAGATGGTCCAGACATGGCGCTCGTGGATCGTGGTGGCGGTCATATCACCCAAACGCCTGGTGCCGGGATTACGTGAGCTGGCTGCAACGACGTCGCGGCTCTCGCGCTAAGGTCGGCGCAACAGTCGTCGGTGATGTCGCGCAAAGCGTGGGGGGGGAAAGATGCTTCGCAAGACCAGCACGGGGCGCCGGCTCGCGCTCCTGGGAATCCTGGCCGTCGTCGCCGCGGGCGCGCTCGCTCAGGCGGCCTACGCCGCGGTGGACGTGCGGTTCCATCGTGTCTCGGGGTACGCGTCGCCGGGCACGCCGGCGAAGTACAACCGGGTCGGGATCCTGGCGACGGGCCGTGCCAGAGCCAAGAACATCCTGATTCTCAACCCCGGAACCTCGGCGAGCGCCGCGTACTTCGAGCCGGTGGCCAAGGACATCGTGCGCCGGGCGCCCGACTGGCAGGTATGGGCGGTCGAACGTAGGGAGAACTTGCTCGAGGACCAGTCGGTGCTCAACCGGGCCAAGGAGGGGAAGGTCACCGGCCAACGGCTGTTCGACTACTACCTCGGGTACCTCGACGACCCGAGCGTCACCAAGCACTTCCAGACCATCCCCGACTCGAGCGTGGGCTACGCCCGCGACTGGGGGATGCGGACTGAGATCACCGACCTGCGGCGCGTGGTCAAGCTGGCCAAGAAGCGGGGGGGCGAAGTGGTCCTCGGCGGCCACTCGCTCGGAGGAACGATCACCACCGCGTATGCAACGTGGGACTTCAAGGGCAAGGCCGGCGCGCGGGACCTCGCCGGGCTCGTGTACATCGACGGCGGCAGCGGTCCCACGTCGGTGACCGCGGAGCAGGCGACGAAGTCGCTGAAGACCCTGCAGACGTCGTCCCCGTGGCTGTCCTTCGGCGGGATCCCGGCGCCGCTCGCGGGCCTGTTCAACTCGACGGGCTCGCTCGGCGCGCTGCTCGATCCCAACTCGCCATCCATCGGCCAGGCGTGGCCGCTCCTGCCGGCGTACCTCAAGCCTCCCGTCCGCGTCACGAACCTCGCCGAGTACGGCTACGCGCTCGACACCAAGACCTCGCCCCCGTCGCTGATCGCGGCGCAAGGGCACCTCGGCCAGCTGGCCCCGAGCGGCAACCCCCGCGGCTGGGTTCGGGCCGGCGCGATCACGCCGATCCGCCGCTTCGCCGACATGTTCGCCGGCACCGGCCTGAAGGGCCTGGACGGCACCGCGTGGTACCACCCCCAGCGGCTCACCATCGATGCCGGCGCGGTCGCGGCGGGCAACCCGAACCCCGCGCAGAGCATCCTCGACGTGCGCAGCACCAAGGGCGCCGAGCTTCCCAAGCGGTTGCGGATCTACGCCTTCGGCGCGGCTCTCGGCGGTCAGCGGGTACTCGACGGCGCCAGCCTGCTGGCCAAGCAGTCCGGCATCCCGAAGGGCAACCTCGAGCTCGTGAACCGCAGCTCCACCTATGCCCACAACGACCCCGCCGGCGCGAGCCCCAACAACGCCTTCCTCAAGTACCTCATCCCCTTCCTCGCGAAGGTGAAGAAGGGCTAGGCGCCTCGCCGGGGCCCGTCGCCTCCCACGCCGGCTTCTTCGACGCCGAGGCCGCCCGCTACGACGCCGCCCATGACGCGCTCGCGCCGGCTGGCCACGCCCTGCGCTCGCGGCTGGCGGCGACCCTCGCGATGCTCTCCACGGTCGCACCGGGCGACGTCCTGGACGCCGGGATGGGGCCGGGGCGGCTGTGCGTCGAGCTGGACGCCCTCGGCTGGACGGTCTCGGGCGTGGATGCCTCGGAGCGGATGGTCGAGGCGGCGCGGGCACGGCTTCCCCACGCGCGCGACCGGCTCGTCCATGCAGACCTCGAGCGCATTCCCTTCGCGGCCGGCGCCTTCGACGCGGTGGCGGCGACCGGAGTGCTCGAGTACGTCGACGACCTCCATCGAGCGCTCGGCGAGCTGCACCGCGTGCTTCGTCCCGGCGGGGTCGCGGTGATCAGCATCACCAACGCCGCCAGCCTCGCGGCCGCCTGGCTCAGCCGCGCCTACTACCCCACGGTGAGAGCGGTGAAGTCGATGCTGCCCGCCGCCCGTCCCGCGCCTCGTGGCCTGCGCCCGCCCACGCTCGCCGGCTTCGAGGCGGCGCTCGAGCGCGCCGGCTGGCAGGTGACGGCCCGGCGCTACGTCAACCCAGTCGTGCTCCTCGCCCCGTTCGACCGGCTGGCCCCACGAGCCGGCCTACGCGCCTCCGAGGCGCTCGAGGGCCGGCACGGCCGGCTCGCGAGGTCGCTGACCACCCAGGTCGTCTACCTGCTGCGCCCCACCGCCTGACCTGCCCGTTGAACACCGGCGTTGCCTAGCGTCGAGCGGGGTACTCACCGACGGTCGACACAAATGCCACGACCGTAGGAGGAGCGATGTTCGAAGACGCTGAATCGCACGACTCGTCCGCCGACGAGCCGGAGGAGGCCTCGCAGACCGGCCGCGGCGGCAGCCTCGGCGGCCACGGCGGAAAGGGCCACGGCGCGGCGGACGCCACGCCAAAGATCGGTGAGGAGGGCGAGATCGGGCAGACCGCCGTCCCCGCCCCCGACGACGACGTCAAGACGCCCGACGACAACACGTAGTCGAGGAGGAGCAACGCCCGGGCGCCCCGGCGCCCGGGCGTGCGGCTGACCGGCCCCTATCGTCCCCCGCGATGGCCGAGGGGCTGAACCCCGCACTGAGGGCCGTGAGCGATGCCGTGCTCGCGGTCGCGTCCCAGCGCTCCGTGGAGGACGTTCTGCAGGGGCTCGTGGACAGCGCGCGCGAGCTCGCCGGCGCGCGCTACGCCGCGCTCGGCATCCCCGACGGCGACGGCGGCTTCAGCCGCTTTCTGGTCTCGGGGATGAGCGACGAGCTCGTCGCCGGCCTCGGGCCGCTGCCCCGGACGCACGGGATGCTTGGCGCGATGCTCGAGACCGCGGAGCCCTTCCGCACGGAGGACATCCACACCGATCCACGCTTCCGCGGCTGGTGGCCCTCGGGCCACCCGGACATGCGCTCGTTCCTCGGCGTTCCGATCGTCGCGCCCGAGGGAGTCATCGGCGCGTTCTATCTCACCGAGAAGCTTGGGGCGCCCGCGTTCGAGGTGGGCGACCGGGAGATCATCGAGCTGCTCGCCGCCCACGCGGCGATCGCCATCACCAATGCACGGCTGTACGAGCGCAGCCACGAGCTCTCCGTGCTCTCCGAGCGCAACCGCCTCGCGCTCGAGCTCCACGACGTCGTGAGCCAGAAGCTGTTCAGCGTGGTGCTGGCCGCCGAGTCCGCGAGCACCCTGCTCGACCGCGACACCGAGGCGGCACGCGCTCAGGTGGCTCGCGTGCAGGGGCTGGCGGGGGAAGCGCTGGACGAGCTGCGCTCGCTGATCCTCGAGCTGCGCCCGCCCGACCTCGACCGCGACGGCCTGTGCGGTGCGCTGCGCAAGCACGTCGAGGTGCTGCGCCGCCTCCACGATGTCGAGATCGAGCTGGACATCGACGACGATGTCGCGGCGCGCGAAGAGGGCGATCGCGACCGCGAGCTGCTGCGCGTGGCCCAGGAGGCGTTGCACAACGCGGTGCGGCACTCTGCGGCGCACACCGTCGCCGTGCGGCTGCACGAGGGCGACGGCCGCCTCGTGCTCGAAGTCGACGATGACGGGATCGGCTTCGATCCCGTCGACCCCGAGCTGCGCTCCAGGCACCTCGGGCTGACCTCGATGGAGGAGCGCGCACAGCGGCTCAGCGCGCGCCTGGACGTGCGCTCCTCCCCGGGAAAGGGCACGACCATCCGGCTGGAGCTCGGTCCGTGAGCGATGCGATCAGCGTGCTGGTCGTCGACGACCACGCCGTGGTGCGCGAGGGGCTTCGCACCTTCCTGGGGCTGCAGGACGGGATGACGGTCGTGGGCGAGGCGGGCGATGGCGAGGAGGCCGTCCGCGAGGCCGAGCGCCTGCGCCCCGATGTGATCCTGATGGACCTGGTGATGCCGCGGCTCGACGGCGTCGGCGCGATGCGCGAGCTCCGGCGCCGGCTTCCCGCAAGCCGGGTGATCGTGCTGACGAGCTTCGCCGAGGAGGACCGCCTGCTGCCCGCCATCCGGGCCGGCGCCGCGGGCTACCTGCTCAAAGACGCTCAACCGCAGGAGCTGGCTCGCGCCGTGCGCGCCGCCCACGCCGGCGAGGCGCTGCTCGACCCGTCGGTGGCGGCGCGCCTCGTCGAGGCGATCGCCCAGCCCGCCGGCGAGGAGCCGCGCGAGCGCCTGAGCCCCCGCGAGCGCGAGGTCCTCGAGCTGGTCGCGCGCGGGTTCTCCAACAAGCGCATCGCGCGCGAGCTCGAGCTCGCCGAGAAGAGGGTGAAGAACCACGTCGGCCACGTGCTGGCGAAGCTGGGCGTCAGCGACCGCACGCAGGCCGCGCTCTATGCGTTGCGTGCCGGCCTGGTCCGTTCGGATACCTAGGACCAATTGCCCATGGTCTCCGGGACCGCGGCTCGCCTACCTTCAAGGCATGCCCGTCGCACTGGTCACCGGAGCCTCACGCGGACTAGGCCTCGCCCTCACCCGGGAGCTCCACCGCGACGGGTGGAGGCTCGTGGTCGACGCCCGCGGCGCGCGCGAGCTCGAGCGGGCGCTGGGGGACCTGCGCAACGTCGCCGCACTGCCGGGTGACGTCGCCGATCCCTGGCACCGCCAGGCGCTGGTCGACGTCGCCGGGGAGCGCATAGACCTGCTGGTCAATAACGCGAGCGTCCTGGGGCCGAGCCCTCAGCCCGCGCTCGACGCCTATCCGTCCGATGAGCTCGAGCGCGTCTACCGGGTGAACGTCCTCGCGCCGCTGGCTCTGATCCAGCTCGCGCTGCCGCGCATGGCCCCGGACGGCTGCATCGTCAACCTGACCTCAGACGCCGCCGTCGAGCCCTACCCCGGGTGGGGCGGCTACGGCTCGTCCAAGGCGGCGCTCGAGCAGCTCACCGCCGTGCTCGGCGCCGAGCGCCCCGAGCTCCGGGTCTACGCCGTCGACCCCGGGGACATGCGGACACAGATGCACCAGGAGGCCTTTCCCGGCGAGGACATCTCCGACCGGCCGCCGCCCGAGGACAGCGTTCCCGGCCTGCTCGCGCTGATCGGCGGAACGCTCCCCAGTGGGCGCTACCGGGCGCACGAGACCGTCGGCGTCCACGCGTGAGCGCGCTCGCGTTCGAGCTGCCCGAGGCACTCGAGGCGCGCGAGCCCCCCGAGGCCCGCGGCCTCGCCCGCGACGCCGTCCGTCTGATGGTCGCCACGCGGAGTGACAGGCGGATCCGTCACGCCCGCTTCGCAGAGCTTGCGTCCTTCCTGGCGCCCGGCGACCTCTTGGTCGTCAACGTCTCCGCCACGCTGCCCGCGGCGATCTCCGCCAGCCGGGCCGGCGGCACCGCCCTGGAGCTGCACGTCGCCACGCGGGCGCCGCGGCAGGCCGGCCGCGATTGGTGGGTCGTCGAGCTACGCGGGGCGGGCGGGGCGACGCCCTTCGCCGGCGCGCGTGCCGGAGAGCGGTTGACGCTCGCAGGCCGGGCCGGGGTCGAGCTCGTCGCTCCCTACGCCGGTCGCCGGCGGCTGTGGCTCGCCCGCGTCGATGCCGGCGAGCCGTTGCCCCAGTACCTCGGGCGCCACGGCCATCCCATCCGCTACGGCTACGTCCAGGGCTCCTGGCCGTTGAAGGACTACCAGACCGTGTACGCAAGTTCGCCCGGAAGCGCAGAGATGCCGAGCGCCGGGCGGCCCTTCACTGCCGAGCTCGTCACCAGGCTGGTCGCCGGCGGCGTGCTCGTCGCTCCGGTCACCCTCCACACCGGCGTGTCCTCACCCGAGCGCCACGAGCGTCCCCATCCCGAGCACTACGAGGTGCCGGTGAGCACCGCGCGACTGGTCGACGCCGTCCACGGCTGGGGAGGACGCGTGGTCGCCGTGGGCACGACCAGCGTGCGGGCGCTGGAAACGGTCGCGGCGCGCGACGGCAGCGTGCGGGCGGGGGAGGGGTGGACCGACCTCGTGATCGACGGGCAGCGAGGACTGCGGGCGGTGGACGGCCTGCTCACCGGCTGGCACGAGCCGCAGGCCTCACACCTGATGATGCTGGAGGCCGCCGCCGGCGACGCGCTGCTCGCGCGCTCCTACCGCGCGGCGCTCGAGCACGGCTACCTCTGGCACGAGTTCGGCGACAGCCACCTCATCCTTCCGTGACCCGCAGGTGCTGCGCCGCGGCGTCGAGCTGGTCGTCGCCGTAGAACACTCGGTCTCCGACGGCGACCGCGGGCACGCCGGCCACTCCGCGCTCCCACGCCGCATCGGTGGCGGCGCGCAGCGCGCCCTTGACCTCCGGGCTCGACACCGCCTCGGCGAGCTCGTCCGCCGGCAGCCCAGCCTCGCCCGCCGCTGCGCGGAGGACCTCGAGGTCCGCGACGTCGCGGCCGCGGGCGAAGGCCTGGCGGAACGCGGCCCGCGCGAACTCGTCCCCGCGCCCCAGCCGCTTGGCCCACGTGGCTGCGCGCATCGCGGCGAGGGTGTCGGGTGGCCAACCCGGCGGCCAGGCGATCGCCGGCAGCCCGTAGCGCCGTGCCCGGCACTCGACCTCCTCGACGTTGACCGCGCGAGCGTCGGTCTGCGACCACGAACCGCGGCCGCGCATCGCGAAGATCGCGCCCAGCAGGACGGGCTCGAGCTCGGGGCAGGCGCCCAGGACACCGTCGGCGCGCTCCACGGCCAGATACGCGTACGGGGAGCCGAGGTCGAAGTAGAGCCTGGGCACGCGGGGGCGTCAGCCGTCGCGTAGCGCCATGACGCCGCCGACGCCGCCGAGGTACAGGATCGGCCGGCCCTTGCGGTCACGGCCGATCGCGATTCCCGCGTAGTGGTTGTTGAAGCGCCCCCCGAAGCCGGCGCGGCGCTTCCACAGCACCTTGCCGGTCCTCATGTCGAGCGCTGCCCAATTCCAGGGGTCGGCGCCCGGCACCTGCGGGTCCTTCGCGTTCTCGTAGGTGTAGAGCACGCCGTTTGCGCTGCTGGCCTTCGAGACGACGGACGCCGGGCGGACATTTCGCGTGGTCCACGCGCGTCGGCAGCCCGAGCCGTCGCGCGCGATGTCGACGCGCGCGATCCCCGGCGCGCTGACGCGCCCGAGATCGCCACCGAGCGAGAG
The DNA here is from genome assembly GCA_038330095.1 of Solirubrobacterales bacterium. Taxonomy (GTDB): domain Bacteria; phylum Actinomycetota; class Thermoleophilia; order Solirubrobacterales; family Solirubrobacteraceae; genus JBBPZA01. The sequence continues at coordinate 1,623 of JBBQNQ010000056.1, read as the reverse complement.
CCCCTCCCCGATCACGTCGTTGAACCTGAGCAGGTCATAGCCCGAGTTGTTCTCGGCGAAGAGGCTTCGGCCCGCGGCGATAAGCGAGTTCTCGTCCGCGCTCGCGCCCTCGGAGAAGACGACGACGTCGATCGGGTCGGCGTTGTCGGTGATCGCCACATAGGCCGGGATGAGTGAACCGCCGCCGGGCGCCAGCAGGGTCGGGGTGGTTCCCGACCCTGCGTTGATCTGGCCGACCTTCGTGTCGCCGGTGTTGCGGTAGCGCGCGGACCACACGACGCGTGGTCTCAGGTCCGCTCCCGCCCGCAGCTTGTACAGCGCCTTGTCGGACACGACGTAGGCGCCGTCGCGCGCCATGGCGAAGGAGTTCTCGATCTCCTCGTCGAGCACGAGCGACCGGCAGCCCCCGGTCCTGGGGTCGAGCACGCCGATCGTCCCCCGCTCGCGGCCCACGAACCACAGGCGCCCGTGGAAGTCGGGGAGCACCGAGGGCATGCGCTCCCCGGGCTGCAGGCAGGGCCGCGGGTCGTACTCGGTCACCTTCCGGAACACCGGCTTGCCGTCCTTCTTGCCCTCCCGTACCACGAAGATTCTGCGATCGGTCGTCGCCGAGACCACACGGTCCTTGCGATCCAGGAAGAAGTAGGCGCCTCCGGTCGTGTTGAGCGCCGGGTTCGATCCCGCGGGCGGCGGCACGAAGGAGAGCTGAAGGAAAGCGAGGATGTCGAGCGTCTTGGGATCGAACATGTAGAGAGCGGGACCCTGGCTCAGGCTGATGCACGACCCGATCAGCCGGCCCTTGCGGTCGAAGGTCAGCGTGATGCACGTTCGTCCGAAGGACGCCGAGAACACCTTGGGCCTGCGCCCGAGGGGACCGCCGAACCGTTGGTAGTCATCCGACATCCAGGTGTCGTTGTGGACGTTGTTCTTAGGGTTGCGAGCCATCCACGGGTTCTGATCGGGCACGCCGGCCCCGGAAAGCGCGCAGCCTCCGCCGCCTCACCGACGAACTTCGGGGTCGAGGGCGCCGGGCCGGACTTCTCGATCGGCACCGCTGACTGCACGACGGCCTGTGCGAGCGCCGGAGACCCCAGCGCGCCGAGCGCGGCGGCGATGGCCGTGAGCGCGCCGCGACGGTGCGGGCCCCTCATGGATCGACACTACCCGACTCAGCCTGCCGCGACCGGCTCCGCCTCGGCGGGCCGACCGGTGAGCGACTCCGGCGATCCCGGAACCGGCAGGCCGCGCTTCCACGCCGGCTCGTTGCCGGGCGGGCGGAAGTGCGGCATGACCTCCTCGGCGAAGAGCGTCATGTTCTTGACGGCCATCCAGTGGGGCATGGTGCCGACCTGCATGCCGGCGCCGACGTGGATCCCGGCGCCGAGCTCGTCGGTGTAGATCGAGAGCTTCTCCGCAACCGTCTCCGGGGAGCCGACGATCACGTACTGCTGCTCGATGAGCTCCTCGTAGGTGAGCTCCCAGTGGGGCTTGATGTTGAACTTGGCCTTGCCCAGCAGCATGCCCCGCAGCGACTTGCCGGTGACGTAGCCGGGCGGGAAGAAGAACTGGTCGGGCACCTTCAGGCCGGTGTGGAACAGCCACATGATGTGCTCCTTGGCCTCC
>JBBQNQ010000055.1:0-19790 GCA_038330095.1 Solirubrobacterales bacterium | reverse complement strand
GTAGATCGCGGGCGCGAGCTCGGTCGGGCGGGTCCCGGCTCGCCGCGCGAGCATCCCGAGCACCGCGGTCTCCGCCTCCACCGGGTCCCCGGCCACGAGGTAGATCTCGGTGCGGTTGCACGTCGAGATAGCCACCGCCTCGTGCACGGACTCGTCCGCGACCAGCCCGGCGAGCAGCTCGAGGGCACCGGCGTCCGTCAGGGCCACGCGCTCGCGCAGCCCGACGGGCGCGGTCTTGTGGGACACGCCGAGGCCGAGGAGCTCGCTCACACCGACTCCCGCTCTCGCTCTGCTTCGCTCGCGCCCGCCGGGGCACGGTCGCGGTCGGCGAGCTGGGCGAGCTCTACCAGCTCGCCCAGCTGGCGCTCCATGCGGCTCAGCTTCGTCGCCATGATCGTCACGTACACCAGCAGCAGGGCGAGGAACACCCCGTAGGCGCCGGCGAGGTACTTGCCGGCCTCGCTCAGTTCCTGGGCGGGCATGCGGTGCAGGTGGAAGTGGGGCGCTGGTGCGACATCAGGCGGTGGTCGCCGGCGCGGCGCTCCGGCTCTCGGCCGGCTCGTCGCCCGCCAGCCTTCGGCGCAGCGTGCGCAGCTGCTGAGCCGCGTTCTTGGAGGTCATCTCGTACTTCCACAGGGTGGCGAAGAGCAGCGCCATCCCCGCCAGGCATACCAGGAACGTGAGCCACATCGAGCCCTCCATGCCGCCACCTGCGGTTGCGAAGACCCGCGGGTGGATCAGCGGCTGGGCGAGCCGGACGGCCATGAAGTTCAGGGGCACGAACGCCCCTGCGGTGATCGCGAACACCGAGGCGTAGCGGCCCTGGCGCTCGGGGTCCTCGATGGAGAAGCGCAGCGGCTGGTAGGTCGCGTAGAGCAGGAAGACGATCAGGAAGGACACCAGCGTCGGCTCCTTCCACTCCCACCACACGCCCCACGACGCACGCGCCCAGATCGCCCCCGTGAGCAGCACGGCGACCCCGAGGACGAGGCTCAGGTGGATCGCGACGTAGGAGCGCACGTCCCAGCGCCGGTCGCCCGTGCGCAGGTGGCCGACGGCGAACACCGCGCCCGCCACGAAGCCGGCGAGGGTGACGATCGCGAGCGGGACGTGCAGGTAGAAGATCTTCTGGATCAGTCCCTGGTCGACGTCGGTCGGCGCGTAGAAGAAGACCAGCGCGAACCCGGCGACCACGACGGCACAGGTGGCGGCCGCCAGGCCGGGCAGCCCCTTGCCGTAAGTCATTCAGTCCTCCAGGAGGAAGTCGAACACCGCATAGGCGATGAGCCCGAACACCAGATCATAGAGGCCGAGGATCGCCAGCCACTTAAGGGGTACGGACTCCGCGCCCCCCGCGGCCAGCAGGGGGCTCGAAGCGGACGCGCCGGCGATCACCAGCGGTATGAGCAGGGGGAGCGCGACGATCGGGACGATCAGGTCCCGCGCCCGGGTCTGCACCGCCAGCGCCGAGGTGAGCGTGCCGACCACCGCGATGCCCAGGTCGCCGAGGAGGAGGACGACCGCCAGGCGTGGATCGGGTGCCGGCTCGAGCAGCAGCACGGCGAAGGCCGGCACTGCCACGACCTCGACGGTGACTAGGAAGGCGAGCAGGGCGAGCACCTTGGCGATGAGCATCGCCGTGCGGTCGACCGGTGCGAGCAGGAAGCCGTCGAAGCCGCCCTGCTCGCGTTCGGCCACGAACAGGCGGTTGACGCCGAGCACCGCGGCGAACAGCACGGTCACCCACAGCACTCCCGAAGCGAGGTCGCCGGCGACCGACTCGCGGTCCAGGGCGAACCGGAAGATGACCAGGGTGGTCACCGCGAAGAGGCACATCGCCGGCACCGTCTCGCCGGTCCGCAGCTCTGCGCGCAGGTCCTTGCGCAGGAGCGCCCCGATCGCGCTCACCGGTACAGCCCCTGCAGCTCGCGCTGCCCGACGCCCGCGGCTGCGCCCACCAGCTCCATCCGCCCTCGCTTGAGCCCGAGTACGAGATCCGCCTGGGCCACCGACCCTCCAGGATCGTGGCTCACCAGCACGCGCGTGCGCCCGGATGCCCGGCCGATGAGCGGCTCGACGAGAGCTGCGGCCGCGGGGTCGAGGTGTGAGGTGGGCTCGTCGAGCAGCAGCAGCTCGGGATCGTGGAGCACCGCGCGGGCGACGGCCACGCGCTGGACCATGCCGCGGGAGAGAAGCCGCACGGGCTCGTCGGCGCGCTGCGGGAGCCCCACCCGCTCCAGCAGCTCTCCCACGCGCGCCTCCTCGACCCCGTGCAGGCGAGCGTGGTAGCGCAGGTTCTCGCGACCCGTCAGGTCTCGGTACAGCAGCGGGTCGTGTCCCAGCAGGCCGACACGGCCGCGCACCGCCCAGCCCTCGCGCGGCAGCTCGCGACCCAGGACGCGCGCGCTGCCGCCGTGGGGCCTCAGGAGGGTGGCGAGGATGCGCAGCAGCGTGGTCTTCCCCGCGCCGTTGGGACCGAGCACCGCCAGCGTCGAGCCCGCCGGGACGCTCACGGTGACGCCGTCCAGAGCCGCCCGCTCGCCGTAGCGGCGCTGCAGGGCGTCCAGCTCTATGGCGGGGGTCTCGGGGTCCATCGCGATCGAACCACACGGGGCTGCGCCCCGGTGCGTAGTATCGGTGCGGCGGACCGCGGGGGGACGGTGCGGCATCAGGAAACCGCGACCCGAGAGGAACCCACCATGGTCGACGCCCCAGCTCCGATACCCGAGCTCGAGCTTCCCAGTTTCGAAGGCAGCCTGTTCCGTCCCGGCGACGAGGGCTACGACGACGCCCGCCGCGTCTTCAACGGCATGGTCGATCGCCGGCCGTTCCTCATCGCGCGCTGCGCCAGCGCAGACGACGTCGTCGCCGCAGTGAACCTCGCGCGAGACCAGAACCTTCCGTTGTCGGTCTACGGCGGCGGCCACGGGGTGACCGGCTCCGCGGTGTGCGAGGACGGCGTGGTCATCGACATGCGTGGGATGAAGGGGATCGAGGTCGACCCCGAGGCCAAGACGTGCCGTGCCGAAGGCGGGCTCACGTGGGGTGAGTTCGACGCGGCCACCCAGGAGCACGGCCTCGCGGTCACGGGCGGGCGGGTATCTGACACGGGCATCGCGGGGCTCGCGCTGGGCAGCGGAAGCGGATGGCTGGACCGCAAGTGCGGTTTCACCTGCGACAACCTCATCAGTGCCGAGGTGGTGACCGCGGACGGTCGCAAGGTCGTCGCGAGCGAGGACGAGAACGCCGACCTCTTCTGGGGCCTGCGTGGGGGCGGTGGCAACTTCGGCGTGGTGACCGCATTCAACCTGCGCCTTCACGAGGTCGGGCCGGTGGTCCTCGGCGGGATGCTGATGTACCCGGCCCAGATGGCCGGAGAGCTGGTGCGCGTGTTCCGGGACTTCATGAACGAGGCGCCCGACGAGGTCGGCGCCGCGCTGGCCTTCATCACCGCTCCGCCGGAGGAGTTCGTCCCTGAGCCCGTCCGCGGTCAGCCGGTGATCGGGATCATCACCCTGTACGCGGGGCCGGTGGAGGACGGCGAGCGTGCGCTCGCGCCACTGCGCGAGATGGCTGCGATGGACATGGTTCAGCCGATGCCCTACGTGGCCGTGCAGCGGCTGCTCGACCCGCCAACCAGAAGGGCATGCAGAACTACTGGACGGCGGAGTTCCTGGCCGACCTGCCCGACGACGCCGTGGACGTCCTCGTCGCTCATGCGACGGCCCCGGTGTCGCCGCTCGCGCAGGTCATCCTCATCCCCGGCGGCGGGGCCGTCGCGCGCGTGGACGACGATGCGATGGCCTTCGGCCAGCGCAGCGCGCCGTGGAACATCCACTTCCTGTCGATGTGGAGCGACCCCGCTGACGACGACCGCAACATCGCCTACACCAAGGCGATCGCGGCGGCGATGAACCCGTGGACGACCGGTCGCGCCTACCTGAACTTCATCGGCGACGAGGGGTCCTCGCGCGTGGAGGCCGCCTTCGGGCCCGAGAAGTACGGGCGCCTGGTGGAGATCAAGCGCAAGTGGGATCCCGACAACCTCTTCCGCCTGAACCAGAACATCCCACCGGAGTAGGCGCCGCTCGTCTCCCTCGTCGATGCCGTTCGTCGGCGTGCCCCGCCGGCCTCAGCCTCGGTTGAGCGTGTCGTGTACGTGCTTGAGGGTTGGTGCGAGGATCGGGAAGAGCTGGTCGATCGCCTTGGGGTTGCCCGGGAAGTTGACGATCAGGGTGCGGCCGGCGATCCCGGACATGCCGCGCGTGAGGATTCCCAGCGGCGTGTGGCGGCGTGACTCGGCGCGAAGGGTCTCGGCGAAGCCGGGCGCGTCGCGCTCGACGACCGCGCGGGTGGCCTCGGGGGTCACGTCGTCTGCCGTGAACCCGGTGCCGCCCGTGGTGAAGACGAACGAGCAGCCGGCGGCGACGTGGTGGCGAAGACGCGCCTCGATCAGCCCGCGATCGTCGGCCACCACCTCCGCCGCCACGACGTCGGCTCCCGCGCGCTCGGCCGCCGCCGCGAGGCGCGGCCCGGATACGTCCTCGGCGTCGCCGCGCGCGACGCGCGTCGAAACGGTGATGACCGTGGTGCGCACGTCTTACTCGCCGCGGCGCCATTCACCGCTCTTGCCGCCCGACTTCTCGAGCAGCTCGACCCTTTCGATCCGCGCGCCGCGCTCGAGGCCCTTGACCATGTCGTAGACGGTCAGGGCAGCGACCGCCGCCGCGGTCATGGCCTCCATCTCCACCCCGGTCTGCGCGGTGGTCCGGGCCTCGGCGGTGAGGGTCACGGCGCCCACGGCCTCGTCCACCTGCGCCTCCACGCCGGCGAACGTCAGCCCCAGCGGATGGCACAGCGGTATCAGCTCGCCCGCACGCTTGGCCGCCTGGATGCCCGCGATCCGCGCGGTTGCAAGCACGTCGCCCTTGGGCGCGTCGCCTTGGGCGACCGCGCGGGCGGTGTCCGGCGACATGCGCACCACCGAGCGGGCGACGGCGCGGCGGTCGGTCACCGCCTTGGCGCCGACGTCGACCATTCGGGCGCCCCCCGACGGGTCGAGGTGGGTGAGGCGCCCGCCCTCGGTCACACCGGCGCGTGTCCGCGCCGGGCCGCGGCGATCAGGCCGCGGACCGCCCGCTCGTCGCCGGCGCGGAGGAGCTCGATCGGGTCGGGGTCGCCGTTGACGATGCCCTCGAAGAACGCCTTGCGGTCCTGGTAGGTGGGCAACGTTCCCTTGGCCCATCCGCGCACCTCGTTGAGCAGCACCGCGAGGCGGGCGTACTCCTCGCCGAACAGCTCGGATACCTCGGCCTTCATGCGCTTGGCGAGCGCGGGAGAGGCGCCCGCGGTGCTGATCGCGACGGCCAGCGGGACGGTGCGCACGATCGCCGGGAGGATGAAGTTGCACAGTGGCGGAACGTCGACCACGTTGACCAGCATGGCCCGGCGCTCGGCGTCGTCGAACACGCGGATGTTCACATCGGTGTCGTTCGTCGCCGCGATCGCGATGAAGGTCCGCTCGAGGTCATCGGAGCGGTACTCGCGCCGCTCCCAGCGGATCGAGCGCTCGCGCGCCAGGTCCTCTAGCTCGGGCTCGGCCTCGGGCGCGACGAGCACGACCTCGCCGTCGCAGGCCAGCAGGCCCTCGACCTTCTCGAGCCCGACCTCGCCGCCGCCGACGACCAAGCAGCGCCTTCCGGTCAGCCGAAGGCAGGCGATGTAGAACGGGGTATCGAGCATCCCCTGCACGCAGGACTGGTCGCAGATCCCCCTGCGCAGCTGACAGACGCACTCCTTGCCGGCGTAGGCCTGAGCGGGCATGGTCCCAACACTGTAGTCCGACGTATTTGACGAGAAGCGATGAGCGAGCTCGGCTACTTCACCGACGACTCGATGGTCCGGCGGGTGCACCGCGAGACCGCCGTCGCCCTCGCCGGGCCACGCGCCCTGCTGATGCAGGCCACCCACCCGGTCGCCTTTGCCGGCTTCTTCGCGCACACCGGCGCGCTCGACGAGCCCTACGAGCGTCTGAACCGCACCGCCGCCGTGATGGACACGATCACCTTCGGGCCGCGGGTCACGGCCGACCGCATGACCCGCCGCGTGCGGACCATGCACAGCCGGGTGCGGGGCGAGCTGGGAACCGCCGCCGGCCGCTTCCCCGCCGGAACGCCCTACGCCGCCGACGACCCCGAGCTGCTGCTCTGGGTGCTGACCACGCTCGCCGACTCGTCGATGGTCGTCTACGAGCGCTACGTCCGGCCGCTCAGCCGCGACGAGCGCAACGACTACTGGCGCGACTATCGCCAGATCGGCCGTCTGTTCGCCCTGCGCGACGAGGAGATGCCGGAAGCCATCGAGGACTTCGACGCCTACATAGGCGCCATGCTCGAGGGCGACGATCTCCACGTCACCCCGGAGGCGCGCGAGCTCGCGATCGAGATCGTCATGCGCCCCCCGTCCCACTGCTGGCGCGGCCGCTGCTCGAGCTGGCCAACCAGACCACGGTCGGTCTCCTACCGGAGCGCGTCCGGCGCGAGTACGGCTTCTGGTGGGACCCGGCACGCGGGCTCGCCCTGCGCGGCGGCGCCGAGTACGCCCGCCGCGTGCTCGTCCCGCTGCTGCCTGGGCGTCTGCGCTACGTGTCGAGCGCCCGCGCCGCGTAGGCGCGCCGGGGAGGAAGAGCGGAACGGCGTCGGGCGAGGGGGAGAAGGGGCCGGCGGCGGCGGCGAGGGCAGTCTCGCCCGCTCCTTCCCCTCCTTCGTCGCGCCTTTCGCGCCCTAGAGACCCTCCCGCGCACGCCGGCGGCTGCTCAGCGCCGCAGCGCGTCCCGTGCCAGCCGGCGGGCGACTCCGAGCGCGGGCAGGGCGCCCTGGCGCAGAGCCCGCGGGCGGTCGGCCTCGCGACCGTGGAGGTACTCGACCGCCGCCCGGGCGGCGCGCTCGAGCCGAGCGTCGTAGGGATGCCACCACGGGTCGCGCATGCGTGAGGGCTCCCACGCGCGCAGCTTCACGTTGACGCACTCGTACAGCCCGAAGCGCGAGTGGCTGCGCCCCAGCCCCGAATCCTTGATCCCGCCCCACGGGCACTGGGCGGCCCCATGGCTGTAGCGGTGGTCGTTGAGCCACACCATGCCCGCCTGAAGCTCGCGGGCCATGCGCTCGCCCTTGGCCCGGTCGGCGGTCCACACCGAGGCCCCGAGCCCGAACGGCGAGTCGTTGGCCAGGCGCACCGCCTCGTGCTCGTCGGCGACGGGCAGAACCGGGAGCACCGGCCCGAGGACCTCCTCGCGGACGGCGCGCATGTCCTGGGTCACGCCGGTGAGGACGGCCGGCGCGTAGAACGGCCCGGACAGGCCGGGGACTTCGACCGGGCCGCCGCACGCGAGCGTCGCCCCCGCCGCCACCGCCTCGTCGACGACCTCGCGCACGCGTTCCCGGTTCTCGGGCGAGACGAGCGGGCCGACCTCCACGCGCGGGTCCAGCGGATCGCCCACGGACATGGTGCGCGCTCCCTGCGCGAGCCCCGCGACGAAGCGGTCGGCGACCTCGCGAACCGCGTAGACCCGCCCGATGCTCGCGCCGCCCTGACCGCCGTTGGCGAAGCCGGCCCACAGCGCCCCGCCGACCGCATGGGCCAGGTCCGCATCGCCGAGCACGATCATGGGGTCGTTGCCCGAGAGCTCCAGGACCGAGCCCTTGAGCAGCCCCGCGCAGCGCTCGCCCACCTTGCGCCCCGTCTGCACCGACCCGGTGAAGAGGACCTTGGCGACGCCCGACTCGACGAGCGCCGCGCCGGTCCCGGGTCCGTGGACCACCCGGACGATGCCCTCGGGGACTCCCGCACGGGCGAAGACCTCCGCGATGCGCGCGCCGGTCAGCGGAGTGCGGCTCGACGGCTTGAGCACGACCCCGTTGCCCGCCATCAGGGCGATGGCGACGTCCTGCAGCGGGACGCTCCACGGCGAGGCCCACGTCGAGATCACCGCGACGGTCCCGAGCGGGTCGTAGGTGACCGCGGACCGCTTGCCCTTGAGCAGGAGCTGGGGAGTCGGCAGCCGCTCGTCGCCGAGCACCCGCGGGCCCTGGTCGGCGATCCAGTGCAGCGCGTCGACCGAAGGCAGGACTTCCATGAGCTGAGCCTCGACGCGCGGCCGGCCCTGCTCGCACGCGATCAGCGTGACCAGCTGCTCGCCGAGGTCGAGGATGGCCTGCGCCGCCCGGCGCATGTAGCGCCCGCGGTCGGCGAGCACCAGCTGAGCCCAGAGAGGCTGCACGTGGGCCACCTCCTCGACCACCGTCCTCACGGCCTCTGGCGGCGTCGTCGCTACGAAGCCGAGCGACTCGCCGGTTGCGGGGTTGTGCGAGCGGAGCTCCTTCACCGCTGCGATCATCGCAGCGGGCCCGGCAACGCGCCCGTCAGGCGGCCCGCAGCGCGCGGCGGCGGACGACCTCGCGCAGCGCGTCGTCGAGCAGCTCGGCTACGCCGGGGTCGGCAACCAGGGTGTCGGGCGTCCCGTCGCCGGGAAAGGCGATCGCCCCGACGCCTAGGAAAGCGTCGGGCCCTCCACCGGGCGCGGTGGCACAGATCACCACGCGCTCGCGCGGGTCGGCGCGCACGAGCGAGCTGACCTGCAGGTCCGTGGCCTCGACGCCGCGGCGCGCCAGCAGCGCGCGCACGAGGGGCGCGTCAGACCGGTGCGTGAGGCGCAGGCGCACGCGCAGCCCCGAGTGCGATCGGTGGGAGCGTGCGAGCAGGGCGCCTGGATCGACAGCTGAATGGCGCGGCATGCATGCCACTGTCGCAGCGAGCCTGAAAACCCTTGTCAAACATCCGCTAACTGTGACGAGGCGCACACGTGCGGGCGGATGTATGCTCGCCCTGCTCGTCAACCAGGAAAGGAGAGCCAAGGTGTCAGTCGTGTTGATCCATCAGGGCCCGACCGTTACCAAAGAGAACTACGAGGAAACCGTCCGCAAGCTGACCGGCGGCAAGAGCCGCTTGGAGTCGCCGTCCGATTGGCCGGTCGAGGGCCTTCTGGCGCACGTGGCAGGACAGAGCCCACAGGGGTTTCGCGTCGTTGACGTTTGGGAGTCAGAAGATGCTTGCAACCGGTTCGGCGAGATGCTTCAGCCGATCTTGCAAGAGATCGGCATAACCGACCCGCCTGAGCTCTACCCGGCGGAGGCGTTTGTTTCGGCTTGATGGGATCGATCCCGGGAGCAGAGTCTCAACGGCGTCGGGCGAGGGAGGGGAAGGGGCCGGCGCCGGCGGCGAGGGCGGTCGGCGTCGCGAGATCGACGTTGAGCCGAATAGTTCGGTTCAACTACACGTTCGGCCGCGAGCCTGACATTGGGCCCTTATGACGGGCTCAACTGCACTCTCGGCGGTCCCGTCCCCTCCTTCGTCGCGCCTTTCGCGCCTACTCAGCGTGCGACTTCGCGGTCCGCGAGGCCCGTGTGAAGGCGCTGCTCGTCAGCTGGCGCAGCTGCGAGTAGAGCTCAGCGCCCCCGTCGCCGCCTGATCTCCTCCAGGCGCTCGCGCAGCGGCGCCTCGCCCTCGCCCGGGTCGTAGAAGCGCTCGCCCTGGAGGCCCTCGGGCATGAGCTCCTGCGGGGAGACTGCGCCCGGGTGGTCGTGCGGGTAGTCGTAGCCGAGCCCGCGGCCCAGCTCGGCGGCTCCGGGGTAGGCCGCGGACCGGAGCGCCGCCGGCGGCGGCTGGGCGCCGTGCTCGCGGATGTGGACGCGGGCCGCGCCGAGGGCCCGACCTACGGCATTGGACTTGGGCGCGAGCGCGAGGTAGATCGCCGCCTGGCCGAGCGCGAAGCTGCATTCGGGCAGCCCCACGTGCTCAACCGCGTGGGCCGCCGCGACGGCCACCTGGAGCGCCTGCGGGTCGGCGTTGCCGACGTCCTCTGAGGCCAGCACGACCATCCGGCGGACGATGAAGCGAGGGTCCTCGCCGCCCTCGAGCATGACTCCGAGGTAGTAGAGCGACGCGTCGGGGTCAGAGCCGCGAGTCGCCTTGATCCATGCCGAGATGGTGTCGTAGTGCTGGTCGCCCTTCTTGTCGTAGCGCAGCGCCTTGCGCTGCATGGCGTCCTCGGCGTGCTCGAGCGTGATCGCGCCCGGCGCCGCGGTCTCGCACGCGAGCTCGAGCGTGGCCAGCCCCGCGCGGGCGTCGCCGCCAGCCCGGCCGGCGATGAACTCGAGCACGTCGTCCCCGACCTCCCCCGCCTGGCATTCCCCGCGCTCCAGCGCGCGGCGCAGCAGGACGAGGACGTGCTCGGCGGTGAGCGGGCGCAGCTCGTAGACCTGCGCGCGCGAGAGCAGCGCCGAGTTGACCTCGAAGTAGGGGTTCTCGGTGGTGGCCCCGATCAGCGTCACCAGCCCTTCCTCCACGGCGGGCAGCAGCGCGTCCTGCTGGGCCTTGTTGAAGCGGTGGATCTCGTCGAGGAAGAAGATCGTCGGCTCGCCGGAGGACTGGCGGCGATGCGCGGCGCGCTCGAGCACGGCGCGGACCTCGGCGCGGCCCGCCTCGACGGCGCTCACCTCCTCGAAGGCGGCGTTCGCGTGGGCCGCGACCAGGCGGGCGAGCGTCGTCTTGCCGCTCCCCGGCGGGCCGTAGAGGACCATGGAGTGGGGACGGCCCTCCTCGATCGAGCGTCGCAGGGCCGAGCCCGGGGCGAGCAGGTGCTCCTGGCCGATCAGCTCGTCGAGGGTCGCGGGCCGCATGCGCACGGCCAGCGGGCCCTCCGCGGGCGGTACCGCCGTCCGACCGCGCGGCTGCTCAGCCGGCTCGAAAAGGCGCTCCATACCGACGCAGTATGGAACGCCCGGTTACGGCCAGCGCGGCGACCAGGAGGGATTGGTGTCGAAATAGGCGCCGGCGGCGGGCGTGAGCCTGACCTGGTCGGCGCTGTTGGCGCTCATCGACCAGATCCTCGACGGGCCGCCACGGCTCGCGGCGAACGCGATCTTGCTGCCGTCGGGCGACCACGACGGGCTGACGTCGTCGGCCGTGTTCTTGGTGAGGGCGACCTGGTTCTCCCCAAGCCGGCTCATGACGAAGATCTCGTTGTCGCCGTCTCGGTTGGAGTGGAACGCGATGGCGGTGCCGAACGGCGCGAAGCTCGGTTCGCTGTCGGCCGCCGAGTTGCTGGTGATCGCGAACGGGAACTCGCCGCTGAAGCTCATCAGGTGGATGTCGAAGTTCAGGGTGCGGTCGGAGGAGAAGGCGATCTGGTCTCCGTGCGGCGGCCACGCTGGGAAGTTGTCGCTCGCGTCGTCGAAGGTCCGGCGCGTCTGAGCGCTTCCGTCGGTGTTCATGCTGTAGATCTCCGCGTTGCCGTCACGGTTGGAGTAGAACGCGATTCGCTGGCCGCCCGGCTCCCACTTGGGGCCGAGGTCGTCGCCGGGGCTGGTGGTGAGCTGCTGCACGTTCGAGCCGTCGCTGTTCATCACGAAGATGTCGTAGTCGCCGCCGTCGCGGGTAGAGGAGAAGGCGATCTTCTTGCCGTCGGACGAGAAGGCCGGAAGCTGGTCCTGCGCCGGGTTATTGGTAAGGCGCGTCTCGTTCGAACCGTCGGCGCTCATCGCGTAGATCTCGTAGTTGCCGTCGCGGGTGGACGCGAACGCGATCCCCGACCTCCCGCCGGCGGCGGGCAGGGTGGTGAAGGTGTAGTCGCCGCCGCAGTTCGTCAGCTCGGAGTCGGTCACGCACACGCGGTAGTGGTAGGTCGTGCTCGGCGTGAGGTTGCCGATCGGCTCCGAGACGTTCGGGATGGTGCTGAGCTCGACCTGGCGGGTCGGCGTGGTCGCCCCGTAGGCGGTCGTCGTTCCGTAGTCAAAGTGGTAGGAGCCGACCCCGGGGCGGTTGGAACCGACCGAAGCGTTCAGCGTGATGCTGCGATCCGTGAGGTAGGTCGAGGAGTTGGGGATGCCCGCTGCGCAGCCGGACACTGCGGCGGCAGCGGCGACAAGCGCTGTCAGGAGAACTAGCCGGCGGCCCACCCGCCCGACTCTACCCAGGCTCACTGCCTCTGCCAGTCTCGGGAGCAGCGGGCTTTCACTGCTTCCACCAGTCGCGCGGCGCCGGACTCGGCAGCGGCGGCCGCTGGGCGGCCGCGGGAGGCGGCATGGGCGGCGGCGGAGGAGCCGGCGTGGCGTAGACGGGCGAGGGGGCAGGGGCGCCGGGCGGCGGGGCGGATGGGCCGGCGCCGCTCTGAGCCGGCCAGGCGTTGCCCGCCGCGCCGCCCGAGGCCGGCCAGGCAGCGGGGGCGGCGGGCACCGCGCCGTAGCCCGCCGGCGCCCGGTCCGCGAAGGCGATCCTCGGCACGAAGGCCAGCTGCCCGAGCCGGCTGTGCAGGTCGCGGAACTCGGCCTGGTAGCGCATGTGCTGCTCGGCCCCGCGCGCGTCCCAGGGGACCAGGCCGCGGGCTATGCGCTCGCGCAGGAAGGCGAGCTCGCTGCCCGCCTGGTGAAACGCGCGGCGCAAGCGACGCCCCGGCTTTCCGCCCTGCTGCTCGGCCTCCTTGACCGCGAGCTTGCGCAGGCGCCCGTCGGCCAGGACCGCGAGCTCGGGCGGCGTCAGCGCGCCCTGCTGCACGTCGTAGGCCAGGTACTGCCCGATGGTCTGCCGCTCGCGCCGCAGCGTCGCGCGGATCACGAACAGCATCCCGATGAACAGCGGGACGAGGATGAAGAAGTAGACCGCCAGAAAGGCTGGGCCGAACACCGCCGAGGTGTTCCAGAGGCTGTGGAGGAACATCGCGCCGAGGAGCCCGAGCACGGGCGCCCAGAAGCGCGTCGAGCGCTTGGTGGAGCGGCTGGCGATTCCGAGCCCGATCCCGGTCATGGAGGTGAACAGCGGATGGGCGAAGGGCGAGAAGATCCCGCGCAGGATGAAGGTACCCAGCGAGACGCCGATGTCGTCCGCGCTGAACAGGTGCCCGTCGGCGAGGTCCTTCATGATCCCGCGCCCGTAGTAGAGGACGTTCTCGGTCGCGGCGAAGCCCAGCCCGACGATCGCGGCGTAGACGATCCCGTCCAGCACGCCGTTGAACTCGCCGCGAAAGCGCCGGTAGATGATGATCAGGACCAGGCCCTTGGCGCTCTCCTCCACCACCGGCGCCGAGACCGAGAAGCCGTAGAGCTCACCCACGGACTTGCCGAACGCGTCGGCCACCACCAGCTCGCCAACCGAGTTGAGGATCAAGGCGATGAACACTGCGACGCACGCGCCCCAGAAGAAGGTCAGGACGATCATCCACGTCGGCTCGCGCTCGTTGCGGTCGATCCACAGCACCAGGGCGAGATAGAACGGCACGGGGAGGAAGGCGACCAGCACCGCCACCGCGAAGGCCACCGGCCCGGTCTCCACGCCGATGATCAGCAGGGTGATGCCGCCGAGCAGCCCGAAGAGCAGCGCTGCGCCGACGACCAGCGCGCGGCTGATGGTTCGCTCGGTGCGGACCACAGAAGGCTCGGCGGACGGCTGACTGGGCGGCCGCATGCGCGCGATGTCGGAGATCTGCGACGTGCGCCGGCGCAAACCGGTCTGGGTCGCGGGAGCCTCGACGCGCGCAGCCCCGTCGGGCGCCGCGTCGGGTGCGAGCTCGAGCACGGAGTCGCCGATCCACACACGTTCGTCGCCGCGCAGCGTGACCGGGCCGTCGTAGCGACGGCCGTTGATCCACGTACCGTTGCTCGAGCCCAGATCGGTTAGTACGGCGCTGCCGTCGGGCTGGTAGGCGAGCTCGGCATGGGTGCGCGAAGCCTTCGGGTCGCGGAGCACGAGATCGCTCTCGCGGCCGCGGCCGATGCGCAACCGGCTGCCCGGCCCGAGCATGAGGACCTTCCCCGCGTCGGCGCCCGAGGCGATGGTCATGCGCATCGGGCGCGAGTCTACGTGGCGCGTAGTCTTCCCCCGGTGAGCCAGCGCGGCGTAGAGGAGGAGGCGGTCGAGGTCCTTCAGGCGCTCCTGCGCCTGAACACGGTCAACCCGCCCGGCGCCGAGCGCAAGGCGATCGAGCTCCTCCACGGGCTGCTCGCCGAGGCGGGGTTCGACTGCGAGGTATTCGCCGAGTTGGAGGACCGCCCCAACCTGGTCGCCACGCTCACGGGTGGGGCGCCCGGTCCGACCCTCGGCTACCTCGGCCACGTCGACACCGTGCTCGCGACTCCCGAGGAGTGGAGTCGCGACCCGTGGTCGGGAGAGCTCGTGGACGGCGCGGTCTGGGGTCGCGGCGCGCAGGACATGAAGGGCCAGATCGCCGCCGAGGTGGTCGCGTCGGTGCGGCTGGCCCGCGAGGGATGGCGGCCGGCGCGCGGCACGCTGAAGGTCATGTGCGTCGCCGACGAGGAGGCCGGCGGGCACCACGGTGCCCAGTTCCTGTGCCGTGACCACCCCGACGCCGTGCGCTGTGACTACCTGATCAACGAGGGCGGCGGGACCGTGCTGCCCTTCGACGGCGGCGCGATCTTCGGCGTGTGCTGCGCGGAGAAAGGCGTGTTCCGCTTCACGGTCACCGCCGAAGGGGTGGCCGGGCACGCCTCCATGCCGAGGATGGGCGACAACGCGCTGCTCAAGCTCGCGCCGCTCATCGAGCGCATGCGCGAGCAGCCGCCCTTCGACCTCACAGACGAGCCGCGCGCGCTGCTCGAGGCCGTGGGCGAGCCCGCGGACGACGACCCCGCCGGCGCGCTGGAGCGGCTGCGCGCGCGCGACGCCGCGCTCGCCTTCATGGTGGAGCCGATGCTCGGGGTGACCATGGCCCCGACCAAGGTCCGCGCGTCGGAGAAGATCAACGTGATCCCCTCGCGCGCACACGTGCAGGTCGACTGCCGCGTGCCGCCGGGGCTCGGCGAGCCCGAGGCCCGCGCGCGGGTTGAAGACGTGCTCGGCCCTGACGGCTACCGCCTCCGATTCGACGAGAGCGTGATGGGGAACCGCTCGACGATGGACTCCCCGCTCATGGATGCGGTGCGCGAGTGGATCGGCGAACAGCAGCCGGGGGCCACCGTGGTCCCGACCGTGCTGCCAGGCTTCAGCGACTCGCGCTCGTTTCGCGACGCGTTCCCCGGCTGCGTCGCCTACGGCTTCTGCCCACAACGCGACATGACCATCTTCGAGTCGGCGCCGCTCATCCACGGCGCCGACGAGCGCATCCTGGCGAGCGACCTCGCGTGGGCGACCGAGTTCTACGGCTGGCTGGCCCGAAGGCTGCTGGGATGAGCGACAAGCTGCGTCTAGGCGGCATGGCGCTGGGCAACGGGTTGCTCGTCCACGGGCCGACGCACTGGGCCGCGGCCGTCCGCGCGCGTGACGGGACGCTGCGTACGGCGTCGGGTGCCAAGCCGCGCGTGCGGGGCTTCGAGAGTCTCCCCGGCGCCCGCGGCGTCGCGCGCCTGGGCGAGGCCCTCGCCGTGATCCCGCTGGTCAAGCGAGCGCTGCCCGAGGCGCAGCTGCCCTTCCAGAGCGCCGGGGTGGTCGCGGCGGCGGCGGGCACAGTCGTCGCGGGCTCGCTGCTCAAGCGGCGCGGGGGCACGGCGGGCGAGGCGGCGGCGGCCGCGCTCTCGTTGCTCCCGGCGATGGTCGCGTTGCGCGGCGGCGAGCTGGCCGCCTACCACGGGACCGAGCACAAGGTGATCGGCGCCTATGAGACCGACGAGACGGCCGAGGCGGCCACCAAGGAGCACGAGCGCTGCGGCTCGCACCTGGTCGCGCCGCTGCTGGTGTCAAACGTCGCGGGCGCCGCGCTTCTCAAGCACGCGCTGGAGCGGCCGGGACCACTGGCCGCCGGGGCAGTGAGCCTCGCCTCTATCGGCGCGGCCGTCGAGGTCTTCGCGTGGTCCGAGCGGCACGCCGAGACGCGCACGGCCCGGGCGCTGCGCCGCCCCGGCTTCGAGCTCCAGCGAGCGCTGGGCACCCGCGAGCCCAGCGAGGCCCAGCTCGAGGTCGGTCGCGCGGCGCTCGCCGAGATCCTTCGCGCCGAGGGCGTCCCGGTCGCGGCGGCCTGATGGCAACGGCTCAGCGCACGCGCCTCGGACCCGAGACCTTCCGCCTCCCCGTGGAGCGCATCCGAGACGGCTACTACTCCGACGCCTACTTCAACCTCACCAAGGAGCTCCTCGAGGCCGACGGTCATAGCGCGCACGTGGTCGTGCAGGCCTTCCAGAAGCACGACTCCCTGCTGGGCGGAATCGACGAGGCGATAGCCGTCCTGCGCCTGGGCTCGGGCACGAGGCTCTCCGACGGCTCCTGGGTGTCCGGTTGGGAGCGGCTCGAGGTCCGGGCGCTGTACGAGGGCGACGCGATCGCACCGCTCGAGCCGGTGCTGACCATCGAGGGCGACTACGCGCTCTTCGCCCACCTCGAGACGGTCTATCTCGGATGCCTTGCGCGACGCTCGCTGATCATGCGCAACGTCTCCGAGGTGGTGGAGGCGGCCCGCGGCAAGCCGATCTTCTACTTCCCCGCCCGCCACGACCACTGGCTCGTGCAGACCGGGGACGGTTGGGCGGCTCACGTCGCCGGCGCGATCGGGGTCTCCACCGACGCGCAGGCGTCGTGGTGGGGCGGGCGCGGGATCGGCACCGTCCCCCACGGTCTGATCGCCGCTTACGGCGGCGACACGGTGCTCGCCGCGCGCAAGTTCGCCGACCGCTTCGCCGACGAGATGACCATCACCGTGCTCGTCGACTTCGAGAACAACTCCATCACGACCGCCCTGGCGGTGGCAGCCGCCCTCGGCGACGATCTGTGGGGGGTGCGACTCGACACCTCCGAGAACCTGGTCGACCGTGGCCTGTGGGAGGAGATGGGCGACTTCCGGCCGACCGGCGTCAACCCGCGACTGGTCGAGAAGGTCCGCGCTGCGCTCGACGACGCGGGCCACGAGGGCGTGAAGATCGTCGTCTCCGGAGGCTTCGACGCCCGGCGCATATCCCTCTTCGAAGCCGCGGGCGTACCCGTCGACGCCTACGGCGTGGGCTCGACGCTGATCCGCGGCCAGAACGACTTCACGGCCGACGTGGTCGAGCTCGAGGGACGCCCGCGTGCGAAGGTCGGCCGCCGGCGCTTTGAGAGCGATCGGCTGCAGGTGGTCGAATGACGCTAGCGGCCGGCGCTCGCTGACCTCAATACACTGCGCGGCCGCATGTTCGACGCCATCGATCACGTGGGGGTCGCCGTGAGCTCGCTCGACGACGGGCTCGAGCTCTACGGCGGCAAGCTCGGGCTCGAGCTCGCCCACCGCGAGGTGGTCGAGGCGCAGGGCGTGGAGGCCGCCCTGCTCGACGTGGGCGAGAGCCACGTCGAGCTGCTCGCGCCGCTGGGCGAGGACACGCCGGTCGGCAAGTTCATCGCCAAGCGCGGCGCTGGGCTGCACCACGTCGCCTACCGCGTCCAGGACATCAACCGAACGCTCGGCGAGCTCAACGACCAGGGCGTGCGGATGATCGACGAGGTCGCCCGCCGCGGTATCCGCGACTCGCTCGTCGCCTTCCTGCACCCCTCCGCCACCGGCGGGGTGCTGACCGAGATCGTCCAGCCGGCGCAGGGAGCGCACTGATGGCCGACGCCGAGCGGCCGATCCGCGCGAGCATCGGCTTCGAGGGCGGCCAGGTCCTGGCCGTGCGGGTCCGACCCGAGGGGCTGCGCCGCCTGCGTGAAGCTCTGACCGGCGGCGGGTGGCAGGACCTCGAGGTCGAGGACGGGACCGTGCGCGTGAACGTCGCGCGCGTGATCTACGTCCACGCGGAGACCGACGAGCACCGCGTCGGATTCTGAGCGCCGTCCGCCTACGCTGGGCACGCTGATCGGCACGCTGGGGCGATGAAGGTAGGGATCGTCGGGCTGCCCAACGCGGGCAAGTCGTCGCTGTTCAACGCGTTGACCCGCGCCGGCGCGCAGGCCGCGAACTACCCATTCACGACGATCGAGCCCAACGTCGCGATCGTGCCGGTGGTGGATCGCCGCCTGGACGAAGTGGCGCGCACGGTCGGCGCCTCGGAGGTGATCTACGACACGATCGCCGTGCACGACATTGCGGGCCTGGTGCGCGGCGCGCACGAGGGCGAGGGGCTCGGCAACCGCTTCTTGGCCAACATCCGCGAGGTCGACGCGATCTTGCACGTCGTGCGCGCGCACGAGGACTCCGGTGTGGTGCACCCGGAGGGCGCGGTCGACCCTCTACGCGACATCGAGACGGTCGAGACCGAGCTGCTCTACGCCGACCTCGAGCAGGCCGAGCGCCGGCTGGACCGCGTCGAGCGCACGGCGCGCTCGGGCGACAAGGTGGCGCGCGCCGAGGAGGGGTGGTTGCACGCGCTGATCGAGGCGCTTCAGGCCGGCCGGCCGGCGAGCACCGTGCGCGTGCCCGAAGGGGCGCCCGACGCCCAGCGAAACCTCCAGCCGCTGACCGCGAAGCCGGTGCTCTTCGTGGCCAACGTCGACGAGGGGGCCGAAGCGGTGCCGCCCGGGATCGCGGAGCACGCGCAGGGGCACGGAGCGCGCGCGGTCGCGGTGTCGGCGCGGATCGAAGGCGAGCTGGGAGAGCTCGAGGACGACGAGGCGGTCGCCATGCGCGAGGAGCTCGGGGTCGCGGAGTCGGGCCTTGACCGGATCGTGCGCGAGGCCTTTGCACTGCTCGACCAGATCGCGTTCTTCACGGCCGGTGAGGACAATCCCGCCCACTCCTGGCACCTGCGCCGGGGTCTGACCGCCTGGCACGCCGCGGGCGAGGTGCACAGCGACATCCAGCGGGGCTTCGTGCGCGCGGAGGTCATCGCCTCAGACGAGCTCGTCGGGGCGGGCGGCTACGCGGCGGCGCGCGATCGCGGGACGCTGCGGCTCGAAGGACGCGACTACGTCATGCGCGACGGCGACGTGATCACCGTGAAGTTCGCGCCCTAGCGCGCGCGGCGTAGGGCTCGCTGCGCGCGCGGCGCTCCGTGCGCGCCGGGTTGGAGGTGCGGTGTGTGGTCTGGGGCGACGAGGGAGAGGGGAGCGGGCTCTGTTTCGGCCTGTGCGGGTTCTGCGGGTTGTGTACATCGGAGGTGCATAAGTCGCCTGAGAACGGGCGCTGCGGCCAAACTTGACCCCTCCCACCACCCCTCGAGTGCGTCATGACGCCGTGCGCAGCGCCGCGGCCATGCCCTGGCAGTCGTAGAGCCCGGTCACCGAGGAGACCGGCGAGCAGGTGCTCGCGACCGCGCTCATGACGTCGGCCGAGCCCACCCGCGTGTCGCCGGGGAGGCCGCCCTGCCCGCTGTCGGTGACGACCCACCGCACGCGTCCGGCCTCGACGGCGTTCGCCAGCCACGCGGTGGTCACCTGGCTCTCGCGCCCCGAGAACCCGCCGATCGCCACGACGTTCTCGCCGACCGCGACCGTCCGGGACGCGCCCATCTGGCTCGACCCGGCGACGGTTCCGCCTCCGTGGCGCTTGGCGTAGGCGACGGCCTGGGCGAGCGACTGGTCGTTTCCGCCCGGCCCGCCGGCCGCCATGCGCGGCGCACCCGCCGCGCCCGGAGGCATGCCGGCCGCGCCCGGAGACATGCCGGCCGCGCCCGGAGGCATGCCCCGTGCGGCCGGTGGGCCGCCCGCACCGGGGAAGCCCGCGCCCCGCATGCGACCTGCGCCGGGTCCGCCACCCGGCCCGCCGAACCCCGCGCCGCCCGCCGGGAAGGTGCCGGTGACGCTGTGGCCGACCGTCTGGAACGCCCACGAAGCAGGGGCCACGAGCAGCGCCGCAAGGACCGCGACTAGCGCGGCTGTCCGCACGC
>JBBQNQ010000054.1:0-20662 GCA_038330095.1 Solirubrobacterales bacterium | reverse complement strand
CGGAGTGACCGTCCTCGAGGCCAGCGCCGGGACTGGCAAGACCTACTCGATCGCCGCCCTCGCCGCCCGCTACGTGGCCGAGGGAACGCCGCTTGAGCGGCTGCTGCTCGTGACCTTCACGCGGATGGCGATCGGCGAGCTGCGCGAGCGCGTCCGCGATCGATTCGTCACCGCGGAGCACGGACTGCGGAGCGCCGTCGCCGGAGCCGCGCCGCCCGATGCCGACGAGGTCGTGCGCCTGCTCGCCGGCCCCCCCACCGACGAGGTGCGACGCCGCCGCGACCGCCTCGCGGACGCGCTGGCGAACTTCGACGCCGCCACCATCGCCACGACGCACGGGTTCTGCCAGGAGGTGCTCGGCGGACTTGGGATCGCCGGCGACCTCGAGCCCGACACCGCGTTCGTCGAGGAGATCGACGACCTCGTCGAGGAGGTGGTCAACGACCTCTACGTCCGCCGCTTCCACGACGGCGACCGGCCGCCCTTCGAGCGCCGCCAGGCCGCCGCGATCGTCTGGGAGGCGGTCACCAATCCCGGCGCCCGCATCGCTCCGGCACACGGCGACGTCCCGGAGATGCGCCGCCGGCTCGCGCTGCGCGCCCGCGAAGAGCTCGAGCGCCGCAAGCGCCGCGCGTCGATCATGACCTACGACGACCTGCTCACGCGCCTCGACGACGCGCTCGCAGGCGACGACGGACCGGTCATCGCGGCGCGGCTGCGCGAGCACTACGGCGTCGTGCTCGTAGACGAGTTCCAGGACACCGACCCGGTGCAGTGGGACATCATGCGACGCGCGTTCGGGGAGGGCGGCGCGACGCTCGTTCTCATCGGCGACCCCAAGCAGGCGATCTACGCGTTCCGCGGCGCGGACGTGTACGCGTACCTCGACGCCGCCCGCACCGCCGCCACGCGCGCAACGCTCGAGGTCAACTGGCGCAGCGACCAGCGGCTCATCGACGCCTACGACGCCCTGTTCGGCGGCGCGAAGCTCGGCCACGAGGGGATCGCGTACTACCCGGTGAGCGCCGCGAAGGCCAACCGGCAGCCGCGGCTTCACGCCGCCCCGCACCCTGCTCCCCTTCGCGTCCGGGTCGTGCCGCGCGACGCGCCGACGGTCGCGACCACGCCCGGCGGCTACGCGCAGGTGAGCTCGGTCCGCGAGCACATCGCCAAGGACCTAGCGGCAGACCTCGTCGCGCTGCTCTCGTCAGATGCCCAGGTCGAGTGCCGCTCGGACGATGGCGCGACGCTCAGCCGCGAGCCGGTGCGACCGGGCCACATCGGCGTGCTCGTGCAGACCAACCGGGCGGCCGCCCAGATCCGCGACGCGCTCGACGACGCGCGCATCCCCGCGGTAATCAACGGTGCGGGCAGCGTCTTCGGCACGCCGCCTGCACGCGAGTGGCTGCAGCTGCTCGAGGCCCTCGAGCGTCCGACCTCGCCCACGCGAGCGCACTCGGTGGCCCTCACCTGCTTCCTCGGCTGGCGCCCCGAGGAGATCGCGGCCGCAAGCGAGGAGCAGTGGGAGCTGGTCCATCGCCGGCTGCACGATTGGGCCCGGGTCCTGCGGCTCAAGGGCGTCGCCGCGCTGACGGAGACCGTCACGCTCGCCGAGCGCCTGCCCCCGCGCGTGCTGGCGATGGTCGACGGCGAGCGCCGGCTCACCGACCTGCGCCACGTCGGCCAGCTCCTGCACTCCGCCGCCTCGACCGACCAGCTCGGCCTCACCGCGCTCACCGGCTGGCTGCGCAGGCGCATCGACGAGGCCGAGCAGGACACCGCCAACGAGGAGCGCAGCCGCCGCCTGGAGTCAGACGCCGAGGCGGTCCAGGTCCTGACGATCCATCGCAGCAAGGGCCTCGAGTTCCCGATCGTCTACCTGCCCTTCCTCTGGGACCCGACATGGATCCCCGATGAAGCGCTGCCCGTCGCCTTCCACGACCCGGACGCCGGCGACCAGCGGACGCTCGACGTCGCACTCGAGGGGCCGGACTACGACCGGCACCGGGAGCAGCACGTCGTAGAGGAGCGTGGTGAGGACCTGCGGCTCGCCTACGTCGCGCTCACGCGCGCGCGTCACCAGGCGGTTGTGTGGTGGGCCGGATCATGGAGGACCCGCGAGGCGCCGCTCACGCGGCTCCTGTTCGCACGCGATGGGGACGGAAAC
Organism: Solirubrobacterales bacterium; assembly: GCA_038330095.1. GTDB lineage: Bacteria > Actinomycetota > Thermoleophilia > Solirubrobacterales > Solirubrobacteraceae > JBBPZA01. The sequence goes on along the minus strand of JBBQNQ010000054.1, from coordinate 18,495 downwards.
GTCGCGTCCGTAGGCGATGGCACGCCGACCGACGCGGAGGCCGTCGCACGCTTCGAGGAGCTGGCGTGGGAGGCGCCGGGACGCATCGCGGTCGAGCGCTCGACGCTCGGTCTGCCGACGAGCTGGGCCCCTCCGCTCCCGGATCCGGCGGAGTTGTCGGCCGCGGCGTTCGACCGCAGCTTCGACTGGCGCTGGCGGCGAACCTCCTACAGCGACATCACGGCCGGGACCTACGAGGCGCGCGTGACGAGCGAGCCCGAGGAGAAGGTGGTGGTGGACGAGCCGTCGAGCGCGTCGCTTGTCGCGGCTCCTCCCCCGTCGCTCGAGGCCGCCACGCCGTCGCTGCTGGCGGAGATGCCGGTCGGCGTCGAGGTGGGGACGGTGGTGCACCGGGTCCTCGAGGCAACGGACTTCGCAGCGAAGGACCTGGACGCCGAGCTCGGCTCGGTCCTCGCGGACGCCCAGGCAAGGCGCCCGGTAGAGATCGGCGACACCGCGCTCGTGGTCGCCGGCCTGCGAGCGGCGCTCGAGACACCGCTGGGGCCGGCGCTCGACGGCGTGCGGCTGAGCGACGTCGCCCGCGGCGACCGCCTCGACGAGCTCGAGTTCGAGCTACCGCTGGTGGGGGGCGACGAGCCCACCGGCCGGCTGACGCTGGCGACGATTGCCGGGCTGCTGCGCGAGTACCTCCCGGCTGGCGATCCCCTCGCGGGCTACGCCGAACGCCTCGGGGAGTCCGAGCTGCGCCAGGACGTCCGCGGCTATCTGACGGGTTCGCTCGACCTGGTGCTGCGGGTCGGCGGGGCCGCTGGCATACCGCGCTTCGCCGTCATCGACTACAAGACCAACTGGCTCGGCGGGCCCGACGAGCCGCTGACCGCCTGGCACTACCGCCCGGCCGCGCTCGCGACCGAGATGCTGCGACGGCACTACGGCCTGCAGGCGCTCCTCTACACGGTCGCGCTGCATCGCTACCTGCGCTGGCGCGTCCCCGAGTACGAGCCCGACCGCAACCTCGCCGGCGTGCTGTACCTGTTCCTGCGCGGGATGGCCGGCCCCGACACCCCGACCGTCGACGGAGTGCCCTGCGGCGTGTTCACCTGGCAACCGTCGAAGGAGCTAGTGGAAGCGCTGAGCGACGCGCTTGACGAGGGGACGCCGGCATGACCGCGGCCACGATCGCGCTCGACCCCTTCGATGTACGGCGCGTGCAGCAGGCGCCCGGGCTGCTGCGGGCGTTCAACGACGCGGGCGTGCTCGCGGCGGCAGACGTGCACGTCGCGACACGGCTGGCCCGGCTCGCAGCGGAGGACAACGAGTCGGTGATCCTCGCTGCAGCCCTTGCCGTCCGCGCTCCCCGCATCGGGCACACGCTGGTCGACCTAGCGACGATCCGGGACACCGCGACGGTCGACGCCGACGAGCCGGTCGACCTCTCGACGCTGCCGTGGCCGGACGCCGAGGAGTGGGCCCAGCGCGTCGCCGCGAGCCGCCTCGTCGCCCTCGGAGAGGACGCCCCGGAGTCGAACCGCCCGCTCGGGCTGGTCGACACATCGCTCTACCTCGACCGCTACTGGCGCGAGGAGCGCGAGGTCGCCGCCGACCTTCTCGCGCTGAGCGAAGCGCCGGCCGCCGAGGTGCGCGTCGATGTCCTCGCCGACGGCCTCGCACGCCTCTTCCCCGGCGAGACCGGCGGCCGCCAGTCCCTCGCCGCCACCACCGCGCTGCTGCGCCGGTTCGCGGTCGTGGCCGGCGGCCCGGGCACCGGCAAGACGACCACTGTCGCCCGCATAGTCGCGCTGCTCGCCGAGCAGGCCGAGGCCGCGGGCTCGGCCCCGCCGCTCATCGGACTCGCGGCGCCGACCGCCAAGGCCGCCGCCCGTCTCCGCGAAGCCGTCTACGAAGAGGCGAGCAACCTCGCAGTCGACGAGCCCATCCGCGCCCAGCTCCTCGGGCTGCAGTCCTCCACGCTCCACCGCCTCCTCGGCTGGCGCCCCGACAGCCACAGCCGCTTCCGCTACAACCGAGGCCAGCGCCTCCCCCACGACGTCGTGATCGTCGACGAGACCTCGATGGTCTCGCTCTCCCAGATGGCCCGCCTCGTCGAAGCCATCCGCCCCGACGCTCGCCTGATCCTCGTAGGCGACCCAGGACAATTGGCGTCCATCGAGGCGGGCGCCGTACTCGGCGACATCGTCTGCCCGGCGGCCGACGGGCTGGGCATGAGCGCCGCGATGCGAGCGCGCCTGACGGAGGCCACCGGCCACCAGGCCACCGCCGGGGACCCGCCACCCAACGCGCCGATCGCGGACGGCATCGTCATCCTCGACCGAGTCCACCGCTTCGGAGGAGGCATCGCACAGCTCGCCGAAGCGATCCGCCGCGGCGACGCCGATGAAGTGCTCGACATCCTCCACGAGGCCCCCGAGGGCGTCACCTGGATCCCGGTCGACGTGACCGATCCCGACGCCGAGCAAGCCCTCGCCCCGATCCGCGATCAGGCAGTTGCCGCAGCCCGGTCCGTCATAGAAGCCGCCCGCGCAGGCGCCGCGCGTGAAGCCATCGAAGCCCTGAGCACCTTTCGCCTCCTCTGCGCCCACCGCCGAGGCCCCGACGGCGTCACCACCTGGACCAACCGCATCGAGACCTGGCTGGCCAACGAACTCGACGACTTCCCAACCGACACCCGCTGGTACCCAGGTCGCCCCCTCCTCGTGACCCAGAACGACTACGAGCTAGGCCTCTACAACGGAGACACCGGCGTAGTAATCCAATCCACCCCCGACCGCCTGACCGCCGCCTTCGACCGCGGCGGCGACCTGATCGAGTACAGCCCGACACGCCTCGGCGCCGTCGACACCGTCTACGCCATGACAATCCACAAGGCGCAGGGCTCCCAATTCGACACCGCGGCCGTCCTCCTTCCTGCGCCGACTTCCCGGATCTCCTCGAGGGAGCTTCTCTACACGGCGGCGACCCGGGCACGCACGCGGTTAATCCTGGCCGGAACCGAGGAGACGATCCGAGCCGCGATTGCTCGGCCCGTCGCGCGGGCGTCTGGCCTGGGATGGCGGCTATGGCGTGACGGCCGGTGCAGGTAGCCCACCAAACCAGCAACACGGCCCCCCCTACCCGAGTGGCTCGTCGGGGATCGCTGGGGTGGCGTCAGCCACGCCTAGGCATGGTTCTCGCCGCGCCGGACAAAAACCCGCGGAAATCGGGTTTCTCGCGGGCGTACGGCCCGTCGGCGGCCAGCCGGGGCCGCCGCTAGCCTCCCGGCGCAGCCCAACAGCGGATCGACAGAGGAGGGAGCGTTGGCAGTTCGTCTGGAATGGGAAGGCAAGCCGACTCAGGTCGAGCGCCTTTCACTGCCGTTTCAGACGGTCGAGACGATCAACGAGTCGCGGGCTACGCGCGAGCGTGATGCGGGCGCCCTATTCGGCAGCGGCGACAGGGCGAAGGACGCGCGCAACCGACTGATCTGGGGCGACAACAAGCTAGTGATGAGCAGCCTGCTCGGGACCTACGGCGGACAGGTCAATCTCATCTACATCGACCCGCCATTCGATACCGGCGCCGACTTCTCTCTTCGCATGAAGGTTGGCGACGCCGACTTCACGAAGGCGCCGACTCTGCTCGAGGAGCACGCTTACCGGGACACCTGGGGGCATGGACGCGAGTCCTACCTACGGATGCTCTACGACCGGATCGTCCTTATGCATGAGCTGCTCGCTGAGGACGGCACCCTCTATGTCCACATCGGTCCCTCTGTCAGCCATTACGTCAAGGCCCTGTGCGATGAGGTCTTCGGTGAGCCGAACTTCCGGGGTGAGCTGATCTGGAAACGCTCGGACGCGCACTCGGACGCTGGTCAGGGTGCGAAGCACTACGGCCGGATCCACGAGGTGATCCTCCAGTACTCGAAGTCGGACAGCTACACGTTCAACACCCAGTTTCTGCCGCTGCCCGAGGAGACAGCGAATCGTTGGTACCGGCACGTCGAAGAGGGGTCTGGACGTCGCTACAACAAGGCCGACATCACGGGTCCGGGAGGCGAGGCCAAGGGCAACCCTCGGTACGAAATCTTCGGGGTCACTCGCTTTTGGCGGTACTCGAAGGAGCGTATGGAGCAGCTGGTCCTCGATGGCGTCGTCGTTCAGGATCGGCCGGGGACGGTCCCGTATCGCAAGCGCTACCTCGATGAGAGCGCGGGCGTTTCTCTCCAGGACATCTGGACCGATGTTCCGATGCTCCGCGGGTTCGCCTCGGGCGGTGAGCGCACGGGCTACCCGACTCAGAAGCCCGAGCAGCTGATCGACCGGTTCGTTCGTACGTCCTCGAACGAGGGTGACCTTGTCGCAGACTTCTTTGCTGGCTCGGGCACGACGCTCGCCGTTGCGGAAAAACTCGGGCGGCGATGGATTGGCTGCGACCTCGGCCGCTTTGCGATTCATACAACTCGGAAGCGCCTGCTGAGCATCTCCGATTGTCATCCCTTCGATATCGAGAACCTCGGCGTCTACGAGCGCCAGCGGTGGCAGGTCGCATCGGGCAACGGGGCGCTTCGCGCCTACCTAGACACGATCCTCGCCTTCTATCGCGCCGAGCCCGTGCAGGGCTTCGCCCACCTCCACGGCCGCAAGGCCAACCGGATGGTCCACGTCGGCGCCACCGATGCTCCGGTGACGATCGACGAGAGCGAAGAGGTCATGGACGAGATGGCCGATAACGGCATCGAGGCCTGCGACCTGCTCGGGTGGGAGTGGGAGATGGGGCTTCACGACACGATCACGGAGCGGGCCCGCCGTCGCGGACTGGACGTCCGGCCGCGCCAGATCCCGAGGGAGGTGATGGAACTCCGGGTGACTGACGCCGACTCTGTCCGGTTCTTCGAGCTCGCGCACGTCGATCTCGACGTGCGCCGTCAACGGCAGGAGGCGTGCGTGGTGCTCAAGGACTTTGCGATTCCCAGCGAGAATCTGATCCCGCCGAAGGTCCGCGAAAGGATCCAGGCATGGTCTGACCTGATCGACTACTGGTCGGTCGACTTCGACTTCAGCGACGAGGTCTTCCACAACCAGTGGCAGGCGTTTCGAACCCGCGAGCAACCGGTGCTCGCCACGCAGAGCGACTGGCACCAGTACCCGGAGTCCGGGCGCTACGCGATCGTCGTGAAGATCATCGACATCTTCGGCAACGACACAACCAAACTGGCCGAGGTCCGCATCAAGTGAGCACCGCTACGGCGCCGTCAGCCGGCGGGGGTCCGTACGCGGTCCCGGACCGGCGCAAGCTCAGTGAGGGCACGTACGCCGTCAACGGAGTGCGGGCGCGTGTTGACGCCTGGCGAGCGCAGGCCTACCCCGGCGCATCGGCGACGTCGCGGCGCCTGCTCGGATTCTGGTTCGCCGACGAGCACCGTTTCAGCGACGGCCGGCCGTTTCGGTTCTACTTCTGCCAGCGCGAGGCCGTCGAGACCTTCGTCTACCTGACCGAGATCGAGCCGGTTCGCGGCCTGAAGGACCTTCTCGAGTTCGCCGAGCACGGGATGACAATCCAGCCCGGCGAGCCCAAGCGCCAGCGCTTGGCGATGAAGATGGCGACGGGCTCCGGCAAGACGATGGCGATGAGCCTGTGCGTCGTGTGGTCCTACTTCCATGCGCTCTACGAGGCCGACTCGCCGATGACGAGCTCGTTTCTTGTCATCGCGCCGAACCTGATCGTCTTCGAGCGCCTGAAGGCTGACTTCGGTGACGGCGCGACGTTCCGCCGCGATCCGCTGATCCCGTCGGAGTGGTCACACGACTTCGATCTCACCGTGCTCCTCCAGGACGACGCCGCTCCGGTGACGGCTCGCGGCGTCCTGTATCTCACCAACGTCCAGCGTCTCTACGAGCCGCCGGCCGGCCGCGGCGAGAACAAGACCGCGCCCAACCCCGTCGAGGCGATGCTCGGACCCCGAGTGAATCGCGACGTCGACGCATCAGCCGCCGCGCAGCTCTTCGACCGGATCGCGCAGCGCCGGCGCGTCATGGTCGTCAACGACGAGGCCCACCACGTCCACGACGAGAAGCTCAAGTGGAACCAGACGATCGAGCGCCTGCACAACGAGCTGCGCACGCGCACGCCCGACGATCGCGACGCCGGCGTCGTCTCCCAGCTCGACTTCTCGGCCACCCCGAAGTACGAGAAGGGCGGCGCCTTCCGCCACGTCGTGGTCGATTACCCGCTCGCCCAGGCCGTAGTTGACGGGATCGTGAAGACTCCGCTCATCGGCGAGGTTACGGGCGCGCAGGTCGAGCTGGGCGACACATCCTTCCAGCGCAACCGCCAGTGGCTCGACGTCGCCGTGGGGCGCTGGCGCGCGTTCAACGAGACGCTGTCGCCCGCCGGCAAGCGCCCGGTGCTGTTCGTCATGTGCGAGAACACGCTCGCCGCCGATGAGGCCGGTGACTACCTGCGCCAGCTGCCCGACTTCGCCGGCGACCAGCTGCTGGTCATCCACACCAACCGCGCGGGCGAGATCACCAAGGACGACCTCGACCTCGCCCGCCGCGCAGCACGGGAGGTCGACGAGCCCGATAGTCGGATCCGCTGCATCGTCAGCGTCCTCATGCTGCGTGAGGGCTGGGATGTGCGCAACGTGTGCGTGATCGTGACGCTCCGCCCGCTCAGCGCGGCGAATCGCATCCTTCCGGAGCAGGCGCTCGGCCGCGGCCTGCGGCGCATGTCACCACCGGGCTCGGGCTTCGACGAGCGCGTGGTCGTGATCGAGCACGAGGCATTCCGCAACCTCTGGAGCACCGAGCTCGACGGCGGCCTGATCGTCGAGAAGGAGGACGCCGACAAGATCGAACCGGGGGCGGTGACGATCTTCCCCGACGAGGCCAAGCGCCGCTTCGACATCGTCATCCCGCAGCTCACCCGCGCGCTTACGCGCTCCGACAGCGCGCTCAGCCAGCTGCACCCCGGCGACGTGCCTGACGCGAAAAGCCCACTGGCGGTTCCCGACGTGCAGCCGGACGAATACGTCCAGTATCGCGGCGTGCACTTGATCGACAAGGGAGTCATCGAGGAATACGAGTTCCACGTGCCCTACGCCGAGGACCCGGCTGGCGTGATCACCTACTACACCCGCAGCGTCGCCAAGGAGGGGGGCGTTGATCGGCTCTCCGGCGCGTTCGCGACGCTCGCGCCGATGGTCCGCGACTACCTCAAGCAGCGTGTGTTTGACCGGCCGGTGGAGCTCGAGGACAAGGTGATCCTGCGCCGCCTGGCTGAGAACGACGCCCAGGCGCTCGTCGTTGGCGCCTTCCGCGAGGCGATCCGCGTGCTCTCGATCACCGAACGCGAGCCGACGATCGAGGAGAACGCGCTACGCGTCTCGGACACACCACCCTTCCCCTGGTCGCGCCAGACCGTGGCCGGCCAGCGCACGGTGTTCAACCTCACGCCCGTCGACAACTCACTCGAGGCCAGGTTTGCGCAGTTCCTCGATCGCGCGAACGACGTCACCGCGTGGGCGAAGCTCACGATGAACAGCCGCTTCGCGCTGGAGTACATCTCCCGGGCCGGCGCGCTGCGCTACTACTACCCCGACTTCGTCCTCCGGCTCGACGACGACGCCTGCCTGATCGTCGAGACTAAGGGCCAGGAAGACCTCGACGTCGCGCTGAAGGATCGCCGCGCCCGCCGCTGGTGCCAGGACGCCACCCGCCTGGCCGGCCGCGAATGGGCCTACGAGAAGGTGCCCCAGAAGGTCTTCGACAGCTTTGATGGTGAGACCGTGGAGGGGCTGCGCCGGTTCTTGGAGGCGAGCGGCGCGGGTAGCGAGTAGACGAAGCCGGGGCGAGATCTCGGCCGTCTGGCCCTATCGTCAACATGGACCCCGTGGCACGCTCGACGACATCAGACCAAGGCACACAGATCGACCTCACCGCCTGGGCCCACGAGCTCGACGAGGAACGGGCACGCCTCGATCAGGCGAACCAGCGCCGGGCCGCCCGCCGCGGCTACCTAGTCTTCGCCACCGACCCCAACCGGGTCCCCGACGAGCCCGGATACCGCGAGGTCTTCGCGACCGAGGCTAAGACGCCAAACGAAGCAACCGCCAAGATCCGGCCCCTTGCTGCGGGGCGCCGGCTACGGACGTACCTCGCGACAGGTACCTACCGCGACGAGCTCGCCGAAGCTCGCTGGGTAGCGTAGCGCGGAACGGCTGCGACGCGAGCGCTCAGCGACCGCTGATACCCCGGGGAACCGGATTTCTGGGGTCACCGGCCATCCGGGCCGGCGGGTACGGTCGATTCGGTGTGCCATTGCGCAAGGAGCAGATCGACGAGGCGGAGAACGTCCAACATCTGGCCGCGCACGACATCTCAGATCACGTGCGGGTGGTAGCAGGTCCGGGGACGGGCAAGTCCGCAACGATTGAAGAGCGAGTTTGCTGGCTACTCGCCGAAGAGCACGTGCCGCCCGCGTGCATCGTCGCTGTCTCGTTCACACGAGCCTCGACCATGGACCTCGAGAAGCGCATCGCGCAGGCGCGCATCGACCGTGGGCTCGCCGACGGCGATTCGGTGGCAGTCAGCACGCTCCACTCGCTGGCGCTCCGCACGCTCAGACGAGCCGGGGTACTGGAGGCCTACCCGGCCGATCCCACGGTGCTCGAGCAGTGGGAGCTGCGCAACATCTTCGATGCTGAGTTCGGGAAAACGATGGGCGTCGGCGGAGTCACGCGACCGGAGCAGGTTCGCCGTGACTACGAGGCCTTCTGGCAAACAGGCGAGTTCGATCCGCCGAACGTCATCCCGCCCGACCCGCCGATCTCCGACGAGGAACGCCAGAAGTTCAACCGATTCCACGGTCCCCGAACGCAGCTCTACTCCTGTGTGCTCCCCGGCGAGGTCGTCGCCCGGTGCGTCGAGCGCATGGAGGCTGGCACCCTCGACCCGGCCGGGCTGCTCGGGATCGGTCACCTGATCATCGACGAGTTTCAGGACCTCAACCCGATGGACCTGCGCTTCGTGCACGGCCTGGCCGAGCGCGGCGTGCGCCTCTTCGTAGCCGGCGACGACGACCAGAGCCTGTACGCCTTCCGCTACGCAAGCCCGCAGGGGATCGAGCAGTTCACGCGCGAGCGGCCCGGCAGCGGCGACCACACTCTGCACGACTGCTTCCGCTGCGCGCCCAAGATCCTCGACGCCGCCCAGAACGTGATCCGCGAGTACGCCGCTGACGGCCGCATCGAAAAGAACCTCGTGTCCCTCTGGGCGGAGGCCGACCAGCCTGTCCCCGGTGCGCTGGAGTGCTGGAGCTTTGACTCCGGCCGAGCCGAGGCCCGGGCCGTCGCCCAGTCCTGTCAGCGGCTCATCGAAGCTGGCCTCGAGCCGTCACAGATCATGATCCTGCTGTCCTCGAAAACCACGCCAGGGCGCGACATCCAGGCCGCGCTCAAGGAGGTCGAAGTCCCTTACGCGCCAGTCGACGAGGGAAGAATCACGGACACCGAGGCCGGCCGTGTTGGCTACGCCCTGCTTTCGGTCGTCGTCGAGCCGATGAACTACGTCGCTCATCGCAGCCTGCTCGGACTGCGCCAAGGCGTCGGTCTAGGCACCTGCAACGACGTCGCCAAGGCGGTGCTCGCCAACAACCGCAACTACCGCGACCTCTTCTACTCCGCTGTCCCGGACGGTCTCGTCACGCCGCGCGCGAAGCGCGCCATTGGGCACACCGCCGACGTCTGCGCCGAACTAGCCAACTGGGGCAAGGACGAAGCACTCGCGGACCGCCTCGACGACATCTGCCGGCTGGTCGACGACATCCGCGCCGAGGAAGGTACGTCAGAGGACCTACGGGCGGTGCTCGAGCAGCTGCCAGCCGAGATGAGCATCGACGAGGCACGTCTGTTCCTCAGCGCCAGCAAGGACGACGACCGTGTGCGTGTGTTGACCGCGATGGCCGCTCGACTCGAACAGCCAGAACCCGATACTTCGCTCGTTCCCGAGCGAGTGCAGGTGATGACCATGCATGGCGCCAAGGGACTGTCCGCGAAGGTCGTGTTCATCCCAGGTCTCGAGGAGGCCTCACTGCCAGGTGAGAAACGCCGCGCCTATCCCGGCCTGGTACTGGAGGCCGCGCGCATGCTCTACGTCTCCATCACCCGAGCCCGCGTTGCGTGCGTTCTCTCACACGCCCGAACCCGCTTCGTGAACGGCGCCAACATAACGCGCACGGTGTCTCGGTTCACGTCCGCGGTTGGCAAGCCGTTCTCGCGACGAGACCAGGGGATCATCGCTGAAGTCGCATCGAAGGTGGTCGCTCAAGCCGATCGGATGGAGCAACCACAAGACGAAGAGGCGGCGGCCTGAGGGGCCACGCGACGGGCCCGTGCCGGGTGGGGCTCACCAGCGACTAGTCTAGGAGAGCGTCTCCATACCCGGGGAACGGCCTTCCGGGGTATCGGGGACCGCGCCGAGGACACAACGCCGCACCACGGCGCGTGCGACGCGAGAACGCGGGGCACGGAAACCGCGGTACAGGCGCCCGAGTCGAGACGTGGGCGGGAGGCCGCGCCGCAGCGCGGGTCGACCTCGCGAAGCCGCGGCGGCATACCCTCGCCTGGAATGGTGTTCGACCATCCGCGGCGTCACCACACCGAGCGCGACCGATAGGCGGCGCGCGCGCTGTTCCCGCCCAGGGCAACATCCCGTCACGCGCCTCAGAGGTCGAACGGCACGATAGCCTCGTTCGAGCGGCTTTGCGCGAGGGATCCGACGAGCCCGAGCCGGTTGAGGTCCCGCGTGATCCATTCGTACACGGCGTCGGAGATGGGGTACTTCATGCCCACTTCAAAGCTCATGCCGCCGTGGGTCCCGGTAAGCCATCGCGCCGTCTCTGGCCGTGCGGCGCGCTGCTGGGCGTAGCCGTGTTCCCCGACCCGGTAGTCGTAGTTGTGAGGTGAGAGCTCATGTGGACCTCGTTCCCTGAGCCCCCCGGGAGCGCCTCGAAGTAGCCGGCGAGATGCGGGATCGGGCCGAACCCCTGTTGCGCGCGTCCGTTGTTGACGAAGCCGACGACGCGCATCGGCATCAGCACGTGATGTTCGAGCTGCGAGAGGAGCGCAGGCATCCAGCGCTCGACGAGCTCGCGGTAGCCGACGATCGCCTCCTCATAGATGCTCGTCGCAATCTCGACGAGACGCTCGTCGCTATAGAACTCGCCGATGACGCCGCCCCCGCCGAGGTTCTGATCCGAGGGCGGGACCGGCGCCGCAAGTTCTGTGGCGCCACTCTTTTGTTGATCGGAGACGATGAGCCGAAGCCCGCGCAGGTCGTGACCCCTCCCGTCCTTGTGGAAGATCACAGGACCCTGCTCGTACATCTCCGCCGGCACCTTGTCTAGGGACACGGCAAGTCGTTGGAGCCCGATGGAGGGAGTAACGAGGACGCTTGCGTCGAGGAGATCGCATGCGGCGGCCCACGCCGCCTCGTAGCCGAGCGGACCGAACGGTGAAACTGGCAACGCCCGCGCGCGGAGGACACGGTCAAGCCGGCTGTGGATGCCGGTCAGCGCCCAGTGCCAAGCCCACGCGGCGCCCGGCCCGACCTGGCTGGTCCGCAGCGTTCCCCATCGGGGACCCCCCTCGAACGGGTGGAGGTCGGCTGCCATGGCGAAGACGTCGGGCCGCGCCTCATCGCCTCGCCAAAACGCGACGGCCAGATGATGCGGACCGCTCGCCACCGCCATCGGCCGAACTTGACCGGCGTCGTCGACGTCGCAGACCAGCGGTGCGAGCGGACAGAGAGCATCGGCGAGACTCTGAAGCGCCTCGCGAGCCCGTTCGCCGCCTTCGCGCCACGGCGGGGGCGCCACGCCGCCCAGGACGGCCTGGCCGAACGTCGCATCAAGCACGCGCATCGCGAAGCCCGACTCGCTCGCCAGTAGCGGCGCTAAGAGCTCTCCGGCGCGCTCGGCCGACCCCAGACTGATAGCCAACGCCAGCGGGTAGCGCCAGAGCTCCAGGTCCTCGGGGGCGCTGATCAGTTGCTCAGAAGCTATCTCTCCGACGAGAAGCGCCTGGGCCGCGAACCACTGCGCCACGGCCGGCAACACGAACGCCAGCCCGCCGCCGCGGCGTTCCAGCATGCCGGTGGCCAGCAGCTCGTCAGCTCCGGCACCTTCCAAGACGTCGCCGGCGGGCACCGGGCCGAGCTCGCGCGCAACCGAGATGACCGCGAGCGCTCGAAGGTGGGCCTGATCGATCCCGAGATCCTTCGTCGCTCGGTCGCCGAGCATCGCCATCAGGTCGATCGGCGCGCGCGGAGCGTCGCCGCGCTCGCGCATCCAGACGCCGACGAGCAGCGCGAAGAACGGCTGGGCCATGGTCGCCCGCACCGGCTGGGCAAGCGAATACAGGCTCATGGAGACCCCGCCCTCTCCCGCGCCGATCTCGACGCAGTCCTCCTGTCCAACATCGTCGAGCGGCGGCAGCGACTTGTGCTCCGGCGCCTCGGCGAGGACCGGCACGGCGCGAGAGGTCATCAGGAGAGTCGTCGACGGCCAGGTGCCGACTAACACGCGCGCCTGGCTCAGCAACTCGGCAGCGGCCTGATAACCGACCTCGTCAACGCCGTCGACGACGACGCTTACACCGACAGTCCGTGCTGTGCCCGCCTCCGCGGCCGCAGTTTCGACCGTGGCCAGAAGCGATGGAAGGCACTCCGAGGCCCGCAGGAATACCGGCACGGGCGCGCTCTCGTCGCCGGCCGCGGTCTCCAGAGAGGCCTGGTGATGACGCTCCGAGGCGATCGACTTACCCGAGCCCCTGGGCGCTGTCCAGACAACGAGCGGCTCTTTGGCGCTCGGATACATAGCAGCGTCGACGGCGCCGACTGTCCGGTCCTCCGCCAGGAGCCGGGCTTCGAGTGGGGGGATCCCGACGCCCGTCCAGCGCGCGGCGCAGCGCGCGATCGATGCCCGCCACAGTTCCTCCAGGCGCTGTGACCGGTCAAGTGTCCCGTCGAGCGCGTCGATGCCCAGGAACTGGCGGCGGACGCCGTGCATCTTCGGTTGGTCGAGGACGGCGACGAGGCGCTCCAGATGGAAGATCTCCACCGGGCTGCCAACCGCCTTCGTGAGCTCGCGCCGCTCGGCGCGGCGCAGCTCCTGGTTGCTCACGAACGCGAAGGCCTCGGCCTCGTTGAATTCGACGCCCTTAAAGTCATCGAGGAACTTATCCTTGATTGCCTTGAAGATCTGCTGTCCGCGCGGGAAGTAGACGGCCATGACCCAGCGCTTGCCCCCTCGACACGCAAGTGCGTCCGCAGCGCCGTCCTTGCCGCCCAGCGGGTGGCTGGGATCCAGGTGGGTGAACCCGTGGTCAAGCAGGATCTGCGCGGCCAAGCGCTCGGACGGCCCGCGGCCGTCTGTCCACTGCTGGAGTCGGTGCCAAGTCTCATCCCATCGTTGGTCTCCGCGCACTCATCCAGTGTGCCAACGCGTATCGGCGGAATCCGCGAGGTAATCGCGGCACCACGTACCGCGGACGGTCGATGCGCCGCGGAGACCAGGCAAAGCTCGGCCGAGCAGCACGCCGCAGGTCTCCAGCCCTGCGCGGCGACGTGCCCGAGAGCGGGCCGTCGGGCGTCGTCGACTACCGACAATCGCCACTTGAGGGCGGCGGCCCGCATCCGGGCAATCTCCATCCCCTCCGCCACCGTCGTGCAAGAAGGCGGTTTCGCGCCGGCTGCCCATCGCCGGCCGCCAGGCTCGACGTCCGCGCGCGTCATGGGAAGCCGGTTTCCGTCCCACGGAGCGGCGAGTCACCCTGACCACACCCACCGCCGGACGGTCTCGGGGTGCCGCCCGACGATCACCGCCGCTTGCCGTACGTCCAGCGTCTCCTCTGGTGTCCGGCGGTTCGAAGCCATGGCCGGGTTGCTCTCGACCACGCCGCTTTCAAAGGTCAGACCGCGGGCCTTAGTAAACGATCAAGCGTAAACGCTCGCTTACCGGCCCAGAGATTGAAGTGAACGCTCCCTCGTGCCGCCCCGACGACCACCCCGGAAGGCGCCCAGCCTTTCGGCCTCCGGCGGAACCGGCCTCGGAGGGCGGCCTCACAGTGGCTTCCATAAGGCCCCCGCTCACACGGCTTTCCAAGCCGACGCCCGGACTCGAACCGGGGACCCCTTCATTACGAGTGAAGTGCTCTACCAGCTGAGCTACGTCGGCGCGGGGGCATCGTAGCGCCGTCTTGGGTGGCGCCCAGCCGGCAGCTCGAGGCCGTTTGAGCGCCGCCCGAGGCGGTGTTCGCCGTCGGCGCCGGGGCGCACGTATCGGGGCCAGAACCGCAAGGACGGCGGCATGTCGGCCAGCTCGGCGTGAACCGCGTGCCGCCCTGACGTCTGGTGGAAGCCTCGGTCGCCAAGTGCGGTTGAGGGCCGCGTCGACCTCGCCGGGCGCGAAGAGGCGGAGCTCGTCTGGTCCGCGGGCGGCCGCTCAAGTCGCCTCGCGACGCCGGTCTCTCGTCAGGGGGAAGTACTCGCCGATCGCCCTGAGCTCGAGCTCGCCTACCACCGAGCCGTTCCGAGGAGAGCGACGACCCTCCCTCGAGGACCTGTCGACTCAGCCCTCGAGCAGGCCGACCTGACGCAGGATCGATACCGAATCGGAATAGACGTCCTTGCGCTTGACCAGTCCGCCCTCGAACGGAATGACGTCCATTCGCGACCCACTCGATGCGCCGCCCGGTGGGCTCAGCTACGAGCTCCCCTCGGCGCATGCGCTTGGTGTGCGTCGCCCGTGCCGTCCACTCCTGGACGACGAGGCCCTCGCGCACGTAGAGCCGGCGGGTCGAGAACGCGAGGTCGGGCCAGGTCTCGAAGATCGAGCCGATGTGCCCGCGCACGTCATCGCCCTGCGCCTCCTCGCCGGCGGTGTGCTTGGCGAACACCATGTCGCCGCGTGCATAGACATGATCGTGTCGAGATCGTGATCGTTCCAGGCAGCGTTGTAACGCTCGATCGCCTGCTCGAGCGCGGCGGCCGAGTCGGCCGGCGTCACGGACATCTCGTCACCTCCACGTAGTGTTGCGGAAACCCGGACGAGAGGAGCTTTGCGCATGACCGCCTACACCGTCATCCACCGCGACGATTGCGAGCGCACGGGCGAGTGGTCGCTGGTGCGGCGCTCGCTCGGGGTCAGCTCGTTCGGCATCAACCTGGTCCAGATCGCTCCCGGCGACGGCATCCCGGAGCACGACGAGCGCGACCGCGATCAGGAAGAGGCCTTCTTCGTAGTCGACGGACACCCGACGGTCGTCGTGGATGGCGAGGAGCTCGACGCGCCGCGGGGAACCTTCGTGCGCGTGGACGTCTCCGCGCGGCGGACGGTGCGCAACACCGGATCTGAGCCGGCGAGCATCCTGATCGTCTCCGCCCCGCGCTCGAGCGGGTACGAGCCGATGGGTTGGGCGTAGCCGGCCCCCAGGTATCGGCTGAGCTACGTCGGCGCGGGGCCGTCCTAGCGCCGGTCCGACGGCCCCTGAGCGACCTCCCCAGACCCAACCTCGCGCCGTTCGCGCCAGCGGTCCCGCAGCGTTATCGCACCGACGACGAGCACGACCAGGATGGCCGGGCCGGCGAAGGGCAGTGCCAGGATCAGCGAGTGGTGGGCGAGCGGGAGGAAGGTCATCGCGCTCCTCCCGGTGTCGCCACGCGCCCGCCGCCGCTCGACGGCCGCGACTTCGCCCGAGTACGACGCTCTTCCGAGCCCTCCTCCTCCAACGGCCCCTCCCCCGGCCCCGAAGCCCCCACCGCCACGCGGTGGACGCCCCAGGCCAGCAGGACGAGGAAGCCGAAGGCCAGCAGGAGGATCACGCCGTAGGCGATCAGCCACAGGTAGCCGGCCGCCGTCTTCTGCTCGCGCTGGAGCAGCTTGTGGTCGGACTGGAAGGGGCGCGTCATCTGGTTGCGGGCGGGGATGCCGGCGACCGGGATGGCGTCGTCCTTGGGGAAATAGATCGGGAGTGCGGTCAGCGACCTGCCGTCGTGGAGGCGAATCAGCGTCTTCCAGCTGCCGTTGACCGGGAGCGGCTGCGTGGTCCGGTAGACGCCTGGTGAGACCTTCTTCAGCCTGTTCACGACCAGGCCGCCGCCCTGCCATGCGGTCGCGTCGAACCACGCCGCGTCGTCGGCGGCGTCGCGCGGGGTAAGGCGGACGGTCGCGTTGACGGTCCGGTCCGGGCCCGGCTTGACGGTGGTCAGCGTCACCTGTCCGCGGACGTTGTCGTTCGACGGGGTGTAGAGCGAGTAGCCGACCAGGGCGAACATCGCCACTGCGGCCGCCACCGCGGCGTAGCGCAGCGAGCGCTCGCGGGGCAGCCGGTCGGCCGCCAGCCGCGCGCCGATCCAGCCTCCGACCATCGCGCCGGCGACCGCCATCCCGAAGCCGAGCAGCGCTCCCTCGGGGAATATGCCGGACGTCCACGGGGTCGGGTTCCACACGTTCGACCAGCCCCATTCGGCGGCGAGGCCGATGGTGCCGATGAGGACACCCGAGACGGCGGCGAAGCGCAGCGGGCGCTCGACGGCGAGGCGCAGCGCGAGGAGCTCGACGATCCCCGCCTCCGCCAGGTAGAGCGGGAAGTGCGGCGTCGGGTTGCCGATGATGGGACCGACGATCAGCGCGATGAGTCCGCGCATGGCGATGAAGAACACGGCGGCGCCCAGGGCGGCGCCCTTGCCGAGCCAGATCCGCGCCGCGACGAGCGCGACCGACGCGGCCATCATGACCAGCATCGGGTCGAAGACCAGGCGGAACTGCGGGACGCCGAAGTCGAACTCGCCCAGCAGCGTCGACAGGCCGAGCAGC
The DNA here is from genome assembly GCA_038330095.1 of Solirubrobacterales bacterium. GTDB lineage: Bacteria > Actinomycetota > Thermoleophilia > Solirubrobacterales > Solirubrobacteraceae > JBBPZA01. The sequence goes on along the minus strand of JBBQNQ010000054.1, from coordinate 1,623 downwards.
AGGGCGCCGGGCAGCGAGACGCGCTGCATGAAAGCCGCCCAGGGCAGCTCGCGCCGTCCCTCGCGGGCGTTGGCGCGGCGTGCCTCCGCGAGCAGCACGGCAAGGCCGATGAGGGTCATGGCCGCGCCGCCGAAGAGCATCAGGTGGGTCGGGCCCCAGAGGGTGACGTCCTGGCCGAACAGGCGGTGCCAGACGTCGTCGAGCGGGAAGCCGATGAGCGAGAAGGCGCCGCACGCGGCGATCAGGACGCCGCCGAGCGGCGCGTACCAGTCGCGGGTGATGCGCACCGCGGTCGGGCTGGGCTTCTCGAGCGGGAGCACCATCGAGATGAATCCCGAGGCGAAGACGCCGAAGAGGCCGAAGAGGATGAAGTAGTGCGCCGGGTTGGCGAGTGGCCCCGGGTCGCGGCCGTCGGCGATGTGGATCGAGATGTCCCAGAGCATCCCGAAGAGCGCGACGATCAGCGAGCCGACGATCATTCCGGCGGGCACGGCGGCCCACGCGGGAAGGCCGGATACGCGCTCGCTGAACGCGCTGATCTTGCCGAGCAGCGGCACTTTTCCGCTGCGGTGGCCCATGCCCACGTAGAGCAGGACCCCGGTGACGATCATCGCGGCGATGCTGGCGATGAAGACTTGGTCTAGAGCGGCGCCACCGGCCGGCTTCGTTGAGCTCTGGGCGGTGGCAAGGAGAAAGTTGGTTGTGACGTGCATGGTTGAGTTCCTACCCGTTGGACATAGAGTTATGCGTCATCGATCAATGTAACCCTCCTCGCGCCAGGAGTTACGGAGAGTGACAAACGGCACATAGGCGACGAGCCTCAGCCGCGCGGCGGGAGGCGTAACTCGATCCGGCCGGCGCTCTCGCGCACCTCGTAGGCCGGCTGCGGCACCGTGGCCGGGCCGCGGTGGACCGCGCCGTCGCGGCACGAGAACTGCGAGCCGTGGCACGGGCAGGTGATGATCTCGCCCGAGAGCTCCCCGTCGCTCAACGAGCAGCCGCGATGCGAGCAGCGGTCGTGCACGGCGAAGAGCTCGCCCCGCTCGCGCAGCAGCAACACCGGCGTGTCCTCCACGACCGCCCGGGTGGGCGCGGCCTCCGGTAGCTCCGCCGAGTCGATCGCCGGCGTCCAGTCCTCAGGCCCCTCGTCGAAGGCCGTCTGGTTCGCGCCGACGCCCTGGGCCAGCGTGAGGTGGCCGCCCAGGAACCCGCCCGCGCCCAGGACCGCGGCGCCGCCGGCCGCCAGCGCGACGCCGCGACCGCGATCGCCACGCAGCCGCGCCACCAGCGAGGAGGCGTAGAGCGACAGGGCCACCGAGTTCGATGCGGCATGCACGAGCCCAACGCGACGCACGCCGGGGTCGGCGATCTCGCTGTCCGCCCAGTCGCTGACGCCCGCGAGCGCGGTCGGCGCGTAGGCGGCGATGCCGACCATGATCAGCCGCTCGCTCGCACGGCCGTCGTCGTCCCCGCCGAGCAGGTCGAGCAGCGACGCGCTCGTCCACGAGCCGATCACCACGTCGGTGAGCACCGGGTGCAGCGCATGACCCAGCCACGTGCCGCTGATCGCATCCTTCAGCAGACCGGGGCCAAGGAAACCGCGGACCCGCTTGCCCACCGCCT
>JBBQNQ010000053.1:0-20792 GCA_038330095.1 Solirubrobacterales bacterium | reverse complement strand
TAAACCATGGCTCACAAGGAACTGAAGTTCGACGTCGAGGCGCGCAACGCCCTGCAGGCCGGGGTCGACGCTGTCGCCAACGCCGTCAAGGTCACGCTCGGCCCCAAGGGCCGCTACGTGGTGCTCGACAAGAAGTTCGGCGCCCCGACCATCACCAACGACGGCGTGACCATCGCTCGTGAGATCGAGGTCGAGGACGTCTTCGAGAACCAGGGCGCCCAGCTCGTCCGCGAGGTCGCCACGGCGACCAACGACGTCGCCGGTGACGGCACGACGACCGCGACCGTGCTCGCGCAGGCAATCGTTCGCGAAGGTCTGAAGAACGTCACGGCCGGTGCCAACCCGCTTGCTCTCAAGCGCGGCATCGAGAAGGCGGTCGATCAGGTCGTCGACTCGATCAAGGAGCTCTCCACCGAGATCTCCGGCAAGGACCAGATCGCTCGTGTGGCTGCCATCTCGGCCGCCGACGACGAGATCGGCGACGTGATCGCCGACGCGATCGACAAGGTCGGCAAGGACGGCGTGGTCAACGTCGAGGAGGGCCAGACGTTCGGCATGGACCTCGAGTTCACCGAGGGCATGCAGTTCGACAAGGGCTACATCTCGCCCTACATGGTCACCGACCAGGACCGCATGGAGGCCGTCCTCGAGGACCCCTACATCCTCATCGCCAACCAGAAGATCGGCTCCGTGCGAGACGTGCTGCCGGTGCTCGAGCAGGTCATCCAGTCCGGCAAGCCGCTGCTGATCATCGCCGAGGACGTCGAGGGCGAGTCGCTCGCGACGCTGGTGGTCAACAAGCTGCGTGGCACCTTCACGGGCGTCGCGGTCAAGGCCCCGGGCTTCGGCGATCGCCGCAAGCGCATGCTCGAGGACATTGCGATCCTCAGCGGCGGCGAGGTGATCACCGAGGAGATGGGGCTCAAGCTGGAGAACACCCAGCTCTCCCAGCTCGGGCGCGCGCGTCGCGTCGTCGTGGCGAAGGACAACACCACGATCATCGACGGCGGCGGCGACTCCGACGCGATCAAGGGCCGTATCAAGCAGATCAAGGCGGAGGTCGAGGACACCGACTCGGACTTCGACCGCGAGAAGCTGCAGGAGCGCCTGGCCAAGCTCTCGGGCGGCGTGGCGGTCGTGAAGGTCGGCGCCGCGACGGAGACCGAGATGAAGGAGAAGAAGCACCGCGTCGAGGACGCGCTGCAGGCGACCCGCGCGGCGCTGGAGGAGGGCATCGTGCCCGGCGGCGGCGTGGCTCTGCTGGAGGCGGCAAGCGCCATCAAGGTCGACGCCTACGAGGACGACGACGAGCGCACGGGCGCCCGGATCGTCCTGCGGGCGCTGGAGGAGCCGCTCCGCCAGATCGCCTACAACTCCGGGATGGAGGGCTCGGTCGTCGTCAACGACGTCCGTAAGGCGAAGAAGGGACAGGGCCTCAACGCGGCCACCGGTCAGATCGTCGACCTCGTCTCCGAGGGCGTCATCGACCCGGCCATGGTGACCCGCTCGGCGCTCCAGAACGCCGCGTCGATCGCCAAGAACATCCTCACCACGGAGGCCATCGTCGCCGAGATCCCCGAGAAGGATGGGGCCGGCGGCGGAGGCGGCGGCATGCCCGACATGGGCGGGATGATGTAGGCAGCTTCGGGGCGCTTAGGCGCTTCGGTTGTTCGGTTCGAGGGCCCGGCCATTGCGGTCGGGCCCTCGGCCTTTAAGGCGTCGGGTTAGGGAGGGGAATGGGCGGTCGCGGCGGTCCCTTGGTTTGTGGCGGTTCTGCGCGGGGAGTGCAGCGAAGGACCCTCAATCGGCCGCCTTGGGGCCCTCGGGAGCTACTTCTTCCGTTCTGCGACGAGTTAAGCGGATTCGAGCCGCATAACTCGTCGCAGAACCCCGCACACGCCCCTTTCCCTCCCTCGTTGCCCAGAACCCACGCCGACGTGAGCGCCCTAATGACGAGACAGCACGGGCTCGTCACCGTCGCTCAGGCTCGCCGGCTCGGGCTTAGCCGTGATCAAGTGCGAACGTGCGTCACCACCGGCGCCTGGGTCCGCGTCCACCGCGGCGTGTTCCGAAGCTCTTCCCACCCGCCGACCTGGGAGTCACGCCTCCTTGCCGCCACGCTCGCCCTCGGCCCCGGGGCTGCAGCATCGCATCGCTCCGCCGTCGGCCTCTGGGGCCTGCACGGCTTCCGTGCGCTCGTCGTCGAGGTGAGCCGGCCGTTGCCCAACGGCATCGCAAGCCATGACGTCGTGGTGCATAGAACGCCCGATCTGCGCCGCGAGCATGTCCGTGCACGCGACGGCGTGCCGGTCACCTCGCCCGCCCGAACCCTCGTGGACCTCGGCGCAGTAGCACCGCCGCTCGTCACACGCTGCATGGAGGAGTGGCTCGCGGATCGGCTCGTCACGATCGATGAGCTGCGCGCCGCCGTGGACCACCACGAGGGCCGCGGGCGGCGTGGTGTGGGCGTCCTGCGGTCGCTGCTCGACACCCGGGTCCTCGTCGATCTCCGAGCCGACAGCGGAGTCGAGGCTTTCCTGGCCCAGGTCCTGAAGCGCCACCGCGTACCGGTTCCCGACCTCCACCACGTCGTGCACCTGGACCGCGGCGTCGTGGCCGAGCTCGACTACGCCTACCCCGACCGTCGCATCGCCCTGGAGGTAGACGGCTACGGCGTTCACCTGCGCTCGCGCGAGACCTTCGAGCACGACCGCGACCGCCAGAACGAGCTCGAGATCGCCGGTTGGCGCGTCCTGCGGTTTACCAGCCACGCTCTCAAAGGCGAGCCCGCGCGCGTCGCCGGCCAGGTCAAGCGAATGCTCGCCGCCGGTGCTCGCTCCCCCTAGCCCGCCGAAGTTCGAAACGCTTAGGCGTCGATGCCCAAAGACGCGGACGCGGACACCAGGTTCTGGCCGTGCCCCGCCGCGCCCTCCCACGGATCCTCTGGCCGCTCCAGCGCGTCGCGGAGGGTCCAGGTCTGAGCGTGCAGCTCGGGGTCCTCGAGTTCCTCCCAGCGCAGCGGCATGGCGACCGGCGCTCCCGGCCGCGGCCGGACGGTCCACGGCATGATGGCGAGGTGGCCGCGGCGTGCGCGGGCCGTGTCGACGTAGAGGCGGCCGCGGCGCTGGGAGCGGTAGAAGGCGCGCGTCAGCTCCTTGGGCGCACGCTTGACCAGCGCGGCGCCCAGCGCCTTCGCGAAGGTCCACAGCTCGTCCCAGCCGGCGCTCGCATCGAGGGGCAGCACGACGTGCACCCCGCGCGATCCCGTGGTCATCGGGAGACCGCGTAGGCCGTGGTCGTCGAGCACCTCGTGCAGGAGCAGGGCGGCGCGGCGGACCGGGGCGAAGTCGTCGCCATCGGGGTCGAGGTCGAATACGAGGCGGTCCGGGTTCTCGAGCTTGGGCGCGCGCGCCGCCCAGCCGTGGAAGGTGAGCGTCCCCTGGTTGGCGAGGTAGACGAGCGCCGCCGGCGAGTCGCAGCCCGGGTGCTGCCCGGCCTCGCCGCCTCGACGGCGCACCTCGATCCTCGGCACCCACTCGGGAAAGTGCGATGCGGCGGACTGCTGGAAAAAGCCGCCCTCGTCGATCGACGCCCGGAAGCGCTCCAGCGACAATGGGCGGCCGCGAAGGTGGGGCACCATGCGAGGCGCCACCTCCCGGTAGTAGCGCACTACGTCGCCCTTGGTCAGCCCGTCATCCTCGAAGACGACCCGGTCGGGGTGGGTCAGCTCGACCGCGTCGGGATCCGGGGCGGTCAAACGGCGTCGACGGGCCGTGGGCCGGGACCCACGTACTTCGCGGTCGGGCGGATGAGCCGCGCCTCTCGCTTCTGCTCGAGGATGTGCGCGGACCAGCCGGCCACGCGCGCGCAGCTGAACATCGGCGTGAAGAGCTCGGGCGGCACGTGCGCGAAGTCCAGCACGACGGCCGACCAGAACTCGACGTTGGTGGCCAGGACGCGGTCGGGGCGGCGCGCCTTCAGCTCCGCCAGCGCAGCCGCCTCGAGCGCTTCGGCGACCTCCACGCGCGGAGCCCCGATCTCCTGCGCGGTGCGACGCAGCACCCGCGCCCGCGGGTCCTCGGCGCGGTAGACGCGGTGGCCGAAGCCCATCAGCCGCTGTCCGGAGTCCAGCAGCTCCTTGACGTAGGCCTCGGCGTCGCCGGACTGCTCGACGTCGTCGAGCATCTTGAGCACGCGCGACGGCGCGCCGCCGTGAAGCGGGCCCGAGAGCGCGCCGACCGCGGCCGAGAGCGCCGCGGCCACGTCCGCGCCCGTGGAAGCCACCACGCGAGCGGTGAACGTCGAGGCGTTCATCCCGTGCTCGGCTGCGCTGATCCAGTACGCGTCGATCGCCTTGACGTGGGTCGGGTCGGCCTCCCCGCGCCAGCGAATGAGGAAGCGCTCGGGAATCGTCCGGGCTCGGTCGACCTCGCGCTGGGGCACCGGCGGCTGGCCGATCCCGCGCGCGGACTGGGCGACGAAGGACAGCGCCATGACCGAGGCCCGGGCGAGGTCGTCGCGGGCCCGCTCCTCGCTGACGTCGATGAGCTGCTCGAGCCCCCACTCGGGAGCGAGCTGGGCGAGCGCCGCCTGCACGTCGACCCGCGGATCGCCCGAGCGCCAGTTGAGCGCGTGCGGCTCGGCCGGCGGCAGGCCCGGATCGTAGGAGCCGTCGACGAGCAGGCCCCAGACCCTCTCGTAGGGCACCTTGCCGACGAGGTCCTCGATGTCGACACCGCGGTAGCGCAGCGCGCTGCCGGCCTTGTCGGGCTCGGCGATCTCGGTCGCGAAGGCGACGACGCCCTCGAGGCCCGACTGTACGTCGGGGTCGCTGCGGCGCTCGGGCGCCGGGCTGGTGGTGGTGCTCATGCGGCGAAGATCTCCTAGGACGGGTTGACGGAAACTGTGGCAGGTACGGGTGCTCGCCGTCCGCGTGCGGCGCGTCGGGCGCTCTCCTCCTCGCGAAGCGGAGCGAGCACGGCCAGCCCGGCGAGTGGGCACAGGGTCAGCAGCGCGAAGGCCGCAGGCCAGGAGGTGGCGGTGACCAGGGCGGCAAAGGCGAGCGGGGTGACGACCCCGGCTGCGGTGAGCAGGGAGTTCTGCAGGCCCATCGCAGTCCCGGCCCGTTCGCGTCCCGACATCTCGGCCGCGGCGGTGAACGACAGGCCGTTCCAGCTCGCGGCCAGGGCACCGGTGACCACGAGCAGCGGCACGAGCACCGGGCCCGGGGCGCCGAGCGCGGCAATTGCGGTGACGGCGAGCAGTGCGGCGCCGACGCCGGCGAGGCGGCGCAGGGGCGCGACCCGCAACTCGAGGCGATCGGACCAGCGGCCTCCGGCGATCCGCGCCACCGCCCCGCCGGCGTGCATCGCGGCGAGCACGAGCGCTGCCTGGGCAACGCCCCAGCCCCGCTCGTCGTGCAGGAACAGGACCACGAAGCCCAGCAGCGCGCTCTGGGCGCAGACGAGCAGGGCGCTGCCGGCGCCCAAGCGCCAGATGCGGGCGTCGCGCATCGGCGCCGGAGCATCCACCACGGGGCGATTCGCCGGCGCGGGCGGCGGCTCGCGCACCCATCGCCAAGCGGCCAGCGCGGCGACTACGCAGGCGCCGGCCAGCGTGAGCAGCGCGGCGCGCAGGCCGCCGGCGCCCGCGAGCAGCGGCAGGGTCAGAGCTGCGAGCCCGCCGCCGACCGGCACCGCGGTCTGGCGCACGCCGAGGGCGAAGCCGCGCTCGCGCCGCCCGAACCAGCCCATGACCGCGCGACCGCTGGCACCCGTCGCGCTCGCTCCGAGCATGCCGGTCGCCACCAGGGCGGCGAGCAGCGCCGGAAAGGTGGGCGCGAACGCGGCGGCGACCAGCGCGAGCGCGGTGGCGGCCAGGCCGGCGGCAAGCACCGGCCGCTCGCCGACCCGGTCGGCCAGCGCTCCCCACGCGAGCAGCGTCAACAGGATCCCGAGGCTGACGCTGGCCAGAGCGGCGCCGACCTCGGTGAGCGAGAGCCCGAACTGCGTCCGCAGTGCCGGCCCCAGAGACGGCATCCCCTGTCGCACGGCCGAGAACGCCGCCTGGGCGGCGGTGCCGACGGCGAGGATGGTCCAGCGATATCGCACCACCATCCAAGGTAGAACGAGATGCGAGGCAGGGCGGCGCCGCGAGGCGCGACGAGGGCGCGAACGAGATGCGAGGCAGGGCGGCGCCGCGAGGCCGCTGTAGGCTGCTTGCCGTGCACGACCTGCTCCAGCGCCCCGCAGCCGAGCTCGCAGAGCTCGTCAGGGCAGGCGAGATAACCGCTCGGGAGCTCGTCACCGCGTCGGTGGAGCGCATCGAGGCACTGGACCCGCAGATCGGCGCCTTCGTCGACCTCGACGCCGAGCGCGCGCTCGCCGCCGCCGAGGCGGTCGCGCCGCACGACGCCCGCCCGTTTGCCGGCGTCCCGATCGCGGTCAAGAACAACAAGCCGGTCGACGGCATGCGGCTGACCTTCTGCGCCGAGCTGCTCGGCGACCACGTCGCCAGCCACGACGCCTTCCTGGTCCGCCGGCTGCGCGAGGCGGGCATGATCGTCGTCGGGACGACGAAGCTGCCCGAGTTCGGGATCCTGCCGGTGACCGAGCCCTCGCGCTTCGGGCCGGCGCGCAACCCCTGGGACCTCGGCCGCACGCCCGGTGGCTCCTCGGGCGGCGCGGCGGCGGCGGTCGCCGCGGGCATGGTCCCGCTCGCCCACGGCAACGACGGCGGGGGCTCCGTCCGCATCCCGGCGGCGTGCTGCGGCCTCGTCGGTCTCAAGCCTGCGCGCGGGCGCATCTCGCAGGGCCCGGACCTCGGCGACTCGCTGCTCGGCATCGACGGCGTGCTCACGCGCACCGTCGGCGAGACCGCGGCGCTGCTCGACGTGCTCGCGGGCTATGAGACCGGGGACGCCACCTGGGCCCCTCCCCCGCCCGAGCCCTTCGCGGCCGCCGCGTTGCGCGAGCCGGGAAGGCTGCGCATCGCGCTCACCGTCACCCCTCCGCTTCCCGACGCGGAGGTCGACCCGGTGTGCGAGGCGGCGGCGCGCGACGCTGCAGCGCTGCTCGAGGGGCTCGGCCACGACGTCCGCGAGGCAACCCCGCCGTGGGCCACCCCCGGGATGCTCCAGACCTTCAGCGCGGTGTTCGGCCCGCTCGTGTCGCAGGCCATCGGCTTCGGCGGACTGCTCAACGGGCGCGATCCTCAGCCCGAGGACATGGAGGCGCTCTCCTGGTATTTGTGGGAGCGGGCGCGCGCGGCGAGCTCGATGGACTACATCGCCGCGGTGAACCAGCTGCAGGGCTTCACGCGCTCGATGGTCGGCTTCTTCGAGGACGTCGACGTGCTGCTCACGCCCGCGCTCGGCGAGCGTCCGGTCGCGATCGGCGAGATCGACGCCACGGCCCCCGACCCGGCGGCGACCTTCCGTCGCTCTGGCGCGTTCACGCCGTTCACCGCCACCGCGAACGTGACGGGCCAGCCCGCGATCTCCGTGCCGCTCTTCCACGGCGAGGACGGCCTCCCGCTCGCGGTTCAGCTGGTCGGGCGCCCGGCGGACGAGGCGACGCTGCTGTCGCTCGCCGCACAGCTCGAGGCGGCCCGCCCGTGGGCCGACCGCCGGGCGCCGGTCGCCGCAACCGCCGGGGCCTGACGTGCCGCGGGCCATGGGCCCCGGGGAGCTGGCCGCCTTCCTCGCCCACGGGACGCGGACCGCAAAGCTCGCGACCGTGATGCGGTCGGGAGCGCCCCACGTCATGCCCGTGTGGTTCGTGCTGGACGGCGAGGACCTCGTGCTCACCACGGGGCGCGACACCGTCAAGGGCCGCGACCTTCGCCGCGACGGGCGGGTGTCGGTGGTCGTGGACGACGATCACCCGCCCTACGCCTTCGTGCACCTGCGCGGCCGCGCGCGCGTCACCGAGGGCGACCCCCAGCTGCTGCACTGGGCCACCCGGATCGCCGCGCGCTACATGGGCGAGGCGCGAGCCGAGGAGTACGGACAGCGCAATGCGGTCCCCGAGGAGCTCCTGGTCCGCGTCACCCCCGAGCGGGTGATCGCGGAGGTCGACGTCGCCGGCGCCGGTGGCCACACGGCCTAGAGCTCGCTCCTAGCCGACGCCCAGCACCGCCGCCATCGGCGTCGGGGCCACGCCGAGGCGCTCGGCGTCGGCGGTGCCCTGGCGGGCGGTCATCGGGATCTGCAGGAGCTGGACCTCGTCCCAGGTCGCGAAGGCGGCCGGGCCCGCGAGCATCTCGACCGTGCCCATGGTGCGGCGGGTGAGCGCGAGCGGCAGCTTGAGCAGCGGGCGCCGTCGGCCGAAGGAGCGCAGGGCGAGGCGCACGATCGCCTCGTGGGTCATGGTCTCGGGGCCTGCGAGCTCATAACGCGCGCGGTCGGCATCACCGCGCCCCTCGAGCACGGCCATGACGCACTCGGCGGCGTCGTCCGCCCAGATCGGCTGGTACAGCGCCCGCCCGCGCCCCGGCAGGGGCATGACCGGGAGCAGCAGCGCGAGGCGCTCGAGCAGGCGCAGGTAGGGATCGCGGGGCGCGTAGGCGATCGACGGCGCGAAGATCGTGTGCGGCAAGCCCGACTCCGCCACCGCGCGCTCGGCCAGCGCCTTGGCGCGGAGGAAGCGCGCGGGGCTGAAGGTGGAGGCGTTGATGGCCGAGAAGAACACGAACCGCCCGACGCCCGCCCGCTCGGCGGCCTGGACCATGCGCCACGTGGCGATCCCGTTGAGCTCCTCGATCGAGCCGCGCGGCTGGTCGCGGATCGAGGCCGCGAGGTGAACGACGGTGTCGACCCCGCGCAGGGCATGGCGGAAGGAGGGTGGGTCGGCGAGATCGCCGAGCGCGATCTGGACGCGCACCCGGTCCGCCCCGAGTCGTCGCGGGTCGCGGACCAGGCAGCGGACCGGCTCGCCTCGGGCAGTGAGGCGACGGAGCAGTGCAGCGCCCACGGTCCCCGTCGCGCCGGTCAGCAGGAGCATGGGGCAGACCCTATCCGCGGGTTCGCCCGTAGAATGCTTCGTTCCCCGAGACCGACTCTTTCGAGAAGGACCACCGACACATGGCCTACGTCATCACCGAACCCTGCATCGGGACCAAGGACAACTCGTGCGTCGAGGTCTGTCCCGTGGACTGCATCCACCCGACGCCCGACGAGCCCGACTACGACACCGTCGAGATGCTCTACATCGATCCCGAGGAGTGCATCGACTGCGACGCCTGCGTCGAAGCCTGCCCGGTCGACGCCTGCTTCGCCGAGGACCAGCTCCCGGAGGAGTGGACGAAGTTCACGCAGGTCAACGCCGAGTACTACGCGAGCAAGTAGCGCGCTCCGCTCAGGACCCGCGCAGCGCGGGCAGGACCTTGTCGCGGTAGGCCTCGATCGCCGCCGCCGGCCCAGCGCCGGAGCAGTTCTGCAGCACAACGATCGTCGCTCCGAGCTCCTCGAGGTCACGGATGCGCTCCGCGTGGACGGCGGGATCGGCCGAGACGATGAAGGACTCACGCAGGTCGTCGTCTGAGACGTTGGCCTCGGCGTGCTCGAACATCTTGGTCGGCTCGTGCCAATCGTCGGTGTAGTACTCGTCGACCTGCGCCGACTTCCACACCCGCGCGCCCTCGAAGGCGGCATCGTCGTCCGGCGCCCACGAGAAGCCGGTGTGCAGGAGGATCTCCCCGGCCTCGCGGCCGGCGTCCTCGGCGGCGCCGCGGTAGGCGTCGATCAGCCCGGGCACCCGCTCAGGGTCGCCCAGCGTCCACAGCCCGTCGCCCCGGCGACCGGCCACAGCCGCGGCCTTGGGGCCGAAGGCCGACACGTACAGCGGCGGTCGCCGGCCCTCGACGTTGGAGTGCAGGTAGGCCTTCCTCGTCGAGAAGTGCTTGCCCCGGTGGTCGACGCGCTCGCCCTTCCACAGCCGGTCGATGAGCTCGAGCGCTTCCTCCAGCCGCTCGACCTGCTCTGCCGGCGAGGGCCAGTCGGCCCCCAGTGGCACCTCGTTCAGCGCCTCGCCCGATCCGATGCCCAGGTACGGGCGGCCGGGGAACATCCGCTCGAGGGTCGCCCACGCCTGAGCGATCAGGACGGGGTGATAGCGAGGGCCGGGCGGCGTGACACCGGTGCCGAAGGGCAGCCGCTGAGTCGCTTGACCCATCGCGCCGAGCAGGACCCACGCATGGCCACCCTCGCCGGGCTCCCACCACGGCTGCAGGTGGTCGCTCGTTCCCAGGCCGTCGAAGCCCGCCGCCTCGGCGGCCACGGACTGGCGCAGGCAGTCCTCGGGGGGAAACTGCTCGGTCGAGCAGGAGTGGAAGTAGCGGCCCATGCCGTGCTGCCTACCCCGCGCGCGGGGCGCTCAGTCGAGCGGGGGTGCGCCGGGGCGCGCCCTAGGCCATCGGCAGTGATGCGCCGACTGGCGGCGGCGCCTGCGGGCCGGGCTCGGCCTGCAGAACCGGCAGCTCCACCGGGCCCAGCGCGGACAGCCCGCGCGCGGCCTGGCGGATCGCCTGCGCGGCGGAATCGTCCGGATCGGAGAGAACCAGGGGCGTACCCGCGTCCGCGTGCTCGCGCAGCGGCATGGTGATCGGGACCTTGCCGAGCAGCGGCACGTCGAGCTCGTCGGCGAGCTGCTGTCCTCCCCCTTCGCCGAAGATCGGGAACCGCTGGCCGTCGGGAGTAACGAAGCCCGACATGTTCTCGATGACGCCCGCGATGTCGAGACTGACCTTGGTCGCCATCTCGGCTGAGCGGCGCGCGACCTTCTGCGCGGCAGCCTGGGGTGTGGTGACGATCAGGAACTTGGCCTGGGGAAGGAGCTGGGCGAGAGTCATCGAGACATCTCCGGTGCCCGGCGGAAGGTCGACGAGCAGATGGTCGAGCACGCCCCAGTCGACGTCCTCCAGGAATTGCTGGAGCGCCTTGTGGAGCATCGGCCCGCGCCACACCACCGCCGCGTCCTCCTCGACGAAGAAGCCGATCGACATGACCGCGATTCCGTGCGCGTCGAGGGGGATGATCTTGCGGTCCGGCGAGATCTTGGGCCGCGCGGCCCCGACCCCGAGCATCCGCGGGATCGAGTAGCCCCAGACGTCGGCATCAAGAACGCCGACGCGCTTGCCCTCGGCGGCCAGGGCCGCCGCGAGGTTGACGGTGAGGGTGGACTTGCCCACGCCGCCCTTGCCCGAGCCGATGCACAGCACGTCGCTGACCTGCGCGAGCGCGCCCTTGGGCAGCGTGCCGCGGCCGAGCTTGTGCTGGAGGGCTGCCTTCTGGCCGTCGTCGAGAACGTCGAAGTCGACATTGACCCCCTGTACGCCGTCGAGCGTGCGAACCGCGTTGGCCACCCCTGTCTGGAAGTGGCTGCGGATCGGGCAGCCCGCGGTCGTCAGCGAAACCGTGACGTCGACGACGCCGGTCGAGTGGATCGCGACGGAACGGACCATGTCGAGCTCGACGATGTTGCGCCGCAGCTCTGGATCGATGACGGCTTCAAGCGCCTTGCGGACGTCGGTTTCGGTAGGCATCGCCCTCACTATAGGTGTACGCTCGACGGCGGGTTAAAGACCGACGGGACGCCGTGAGGCGCCCCGTCGGTTGAGGGAGGAGAGGGTGCTGCTACTGCCGGCGAGGTATGAGGCCGGCAGCACTTACCCGCGGTCGCCGCTCTCCGTCGGCGTGCGGGGGAAGGGGGCGTCAGGCGACGTCAGCGACCCGATTCTGGGTCCTGGCACCGGCCTTCTCCGCGGCGGTCACGCCCGACTGGACCACGTTGCCGACTCCGGCCGTGGCCTGGTCGACGCGAGCGGCGGCGTCCTTCGCCGACCGCTCGGCGTCACGACGGGTGCGCTTGACGACGCGCTCCGCGCGGTTGCGACGCTGCCGCAGGTCGCGCTCGACGCGCGTGCGCGTCTTGCGCACCTGGCGCTCGACACGCGTGCGGGCGGTGGCGCCGCGGCGCTCGAACCGGCGCAGCTCGCGCCTGAGCTCACGCTCGGCGGTGTCGCGCGACGAGTAGGTGTCGACGAGATCGCCGACCCGATCAAGCGCGGTCAGAGCGGCACCGACCTGGATCAGGACAGCCTTCTCGGCGGTGTCGCGCACCACGACGGGAGCGGTCCGCTCGACCTGCTGCACCTTGCGCTCGGTCTTGCGGGCGCCACGCTGGGCGCTCTTGACGGTCTTGGGGGTGGAGGCGGAGCGGCGCGCGCGGGTGCCGGCGGCCTTCTTCGCCTGGGTGCTGCGACGAGTCGCGGCGGCGTCTCGCTTCGCCTTGCGCTGGGTGGCGGTGTTGTTGGTGCTTTGAGCCATAGGGTGGGGTCTCCCTCGGATAAGGATATTAGCGGTAACTTGGTTCGAGTGTACCCATCGAACACTTGTACGTAACCCCCTCGCGACAGATTGTTACGGAGAGCGCCCGAATCCATGTTGCCAAGCGGAGAAGAGGCGCAGAGTTTGTGACATCGGCGACTTGCGCGCGCGTGCGGAACCCGGGCGCTCCAGCGGGAACGTAGGTTCGTTTTCGGGTTAGGGAGGGAGGGAACGGAGCGCTCTGGAGGGTCCGTCAGGCGTTCTCTCGGTCCTGCGACGACTTATGCGGGTCTGATCCGCTTAACTCGTCGCAGAACGCCGGGCGGCCCTTCGCGGCCGCCGGTGTCCTCCTCCCCCTCCTCCCTCGTCGCCCGCCGTTCACCCGGGCAGGGCAGGCACCGCCGTGCGCGCGAGCCACGTTTGAGGCTCGTCGAGCTCCTCGAGCGTCGGCAGCATGGCCGGCGAGGCGAACGCCCGGTGCAGGGCCTCGACGCCCGCGCGCTCCACGACCGCATCGCAGAAGCGCTTGCCGACGACGTACTGGCGCAGCTTGAGGTCCAGGCCGATCAGCCGCGCGACCAGCCGCGCGATCGTTCCCTGGCTCTCGCGCCGGCGGTCCATCGCTGCCCGCAGGCGGGGAAGCGAGGGCAGCACGTCGGCGCCCACCGCGTCCATCACGTGCTCGGCATGACCCTCGATCAGCGCCATCGTCGCCTGGATGCGGTCGATGAGACGCTTCTGCTCGCCTCCGGCGACGAAGCTCACGAGGTTGCCCTCGCGCACGGCGTCGACCAGGCCGCGGAGGTCGTCGCGCGAGGGCAGGCGGCGCAGGCGCGAGGCGTCGATGGAGACCGTCAGCGAGTCGGTGAGCTCGCGGATCAACCCGGCCAGGTGATCGCGAAGCCAGGGCACCCCCGCGAACTGGAGCGCGTGGGTCACCTCGTGCAGGGCCACCCAGCGCACCAGCTCCTCGCGGTCGGCGTCGAGGGCGCGGACGGCGTCGTCGAGGTTGGGCTCCACGAACAGCAGCCGCGGCTTCGCATCGGGGTCGAGCAGCACGACGTCGTACTGGCCCAGCACCCGCTGGGCGAGGAAGCCGACGATCACGCCGACCTCGGCGGTGAGCAGCAGCCCCGCGACCGCCGTG
Source organism: Solirubrobacterales bacterium (assembly GCA_038330095.1). Taxonomy (GTDB): domain Bacteria; phylum Actinomycetota; class Thermoleophilia; order Solirubrobacterales; family Solirubrobacteraceae; genus JBBPZA01. The sequence goes on along the minus strand of JBBQNQ010000053.1, from coordinate 7,320 downwards.
AGCGGCACGCGCGCCGGGCCCAGACCGGCACCGACGCGATCGGTGACCGGGTCCAGCAGCCCGCGCATCCCCCTGAGGTTGGCCCGAATCCACTCCGGGCGCTCAATGGCCTCCGAGGCGGGAAGGGGAGCGGAGGGCGACAGACCGGTGTAGCCCGAGACCAGCCGCTCGCTGTCCCCCGCGGCGTCGCGCAACAGGGTCGCGAGCGGCTCGGAGGACGCGTCGCGGTGGGCATCGCCCCCGCCCGGCCGTGGCAGGGAGGACACAAAGTCGGCGAGCTGTGCGGCGAGTGCCCAGTCGATCATCGTCTGCCCATGATGACAACCGGGTGCCGTCGTCCAGGGACGCTGCGCGCAGGGCCGCTCTCAGAGCAGGGGCACGCGCGCGAGCTCGCGCAGTCCCTGGACGCTGCGGGCGGCGATCACCGGCGAGCGCGGCTCGGTGTCCAGCGGCGCGCTCAGGGGCTCGTCGCAGCCGGTGAACGCGACCTGCCCCCCGGCCTCGCGCACGATGAGCTGGCCCGCCGCGGCATCCACGGCGCGGCTGCGCCACAGCGACGCCATGCCGTCGAAGCGCGCCGCCGCGACCTGGCACAGCGAGAGCGCGATGGAGCCGATCGCGCGCAGGCGGTGGGCGACGTCCGCGATGTCCTGCATCGCCTCGGCCACCGAGCGCGGGTCGGCTGATTCCAGGCCGATGACCTCCAAGCGCCCGTCGTGCGAGCGGCGCTCGGGGGTGTCGCGCGGCAGCGGCGCCCCGTCGAGGTGGGCGCCCTCCCCGCGTACCGCCGTCCATTCCTCCTTGACACCGAGGTCGAAGACGTATCCGAAGAGCACGTCGGCCATCGTCGGCCCGTCGGCCAGCGCGATCGAGAGCGCGTGCGCCGGGAGCCCGCGCTTGGCGTTCAGCGAGCCGTCGATGGGGTCGATGATCACGCGCAGCTCGCCACCGCCGTAGCCGACCTCCCCGCGCTCCTCGCTGATCGCCGTGAAGCGGTGCCCGCGCGCGTGTAGCTCGTCGAGCTGGGCGAAGATCAGCTCCTCGGCGGCGGCGTCGATCTTCAGCGTCCGGTCGCCCCCCTCGCCGCGCGTGCCTGTCTCCTCCGCGCGCTGGCGGGTGGTGGGACGCCCCTCGAGCATCGCGCGCAGACCCTCCGCCGACCGCCGGCAGGCTTCGAGCCAGTCGGCAGTCGACCCCGATTCCACCGGCCGCATCCTATGCGCCCCGGGCCTCGCCGACGGATGGCTGCGGCGGCGTCGCCATATCCTTGGTCCGTGCCCGCCACGCACGACGGCCTGACCGACGCGCAGCGCGAGGCCGTCACCCACCGGGGCGGTCCGCTGCTGCTGGTCGGTGGCGCCGGGACGGGTAAGACGCGGGCGCTGGTGGCGCGCTTCGCGTGGCTGGCCGAGGACGTCACCGCGCCTGAGCGCATCCTGCTGCTCGCCGCCTCTACCCCGGCCGCCGACACGCTTCGCCGCCACGTCGAGGAGGCGATCGCCGGACCCTACGAGGAGCTGGCCGTCCATACCGCGCAGGACTTCTGCGCGCGCGTGCTCCGCGACGAGGCGCTGGCCGCCGGGCTCGATCCGTTCACCGTGCCGGTGTCGGCGGCGGATCGACTGGCGATGCTGCTCGAGCGCATCGGCGAGCTGAGCCTGCGCCGGCACGACTTCCGCGGCAACCCCGCGGCGCTGCTGGCGAGCTTCGTCGACCGCATCGACCGCCTGAAAGCCGAGCTCATCGACGCGCAACGCTACGCGGCTTGGGCGGACTCGCTCCCGGGCGAGGGCGCGGACGGCGAGCCCGACCCGCGCGGCGAGCGCGAGCGCGAGTTCGCGGAGGTCTACCGCAGCCACGAGCGCATGCTCGCCGAGACCGGCGCCCTGGACGCAGGTGACCTGCTGCTCCACGCCACGCGCCTGCTCGACGAGCACCCTGAGGTCCGCTCCCGCGTCGCGCGCCGCTTCGCCCACGTGCTGGTCGACGACTTCCAAGATCTCGACCTCGCGCGGCTCACGCTCGTGGATCTGCTGGCCCGCGAGCACGGCGGCCTGACCGCAGCCGGCGACGATGACCAGGGCACCGAACGGGTGCGCGCCGCCGCCGCGCAGAATCTGCGCGGCTTCCCGCGGCGCCATCCCGGCGCGAAGGTGATGACCCTCGAGCGCTCGGCGCGCTGCCCCCAGGCCGTGCTCGATGCCGCGCACGCGGTCGTCGCGCCCATCGAGGACCGGATCGGCAAGTCGCTGGAGGGTCGCGAGGGCGGTGCGGTCGAGCTCTGGCGCTGTGCGAACGAGCGCGCGCAGGCGCAGTCCGTCGCTGCGGACATCGAGCGCCTGGTGACCCGCGAGGGAGTGGCGCCCGAGTCGATCGCGGTGCTCGTGCGCTCCGTTCGCAACGAGGTCCAGCCCGTGGCCGTCGCGCTCGAGGAGCGCGCGGTGCCCCACCGGGTGGTGGGCGCGGCGGCGTTCTTCCAGCGCGCGGAGATCCGCGACGTGCTGGCCTGGCTGCGGCTGCTCACCGACCCCGGCGACGCCGGTGCGGTCGTGTGCGCGCTCGCGCGCGCGCCGATCGAGCTGCGCGCTGTCGACCTCGCGCGCTGCACGCAGATCGCACGCCGGCGCAAGCTCGACATGGTCTCGGCGCTGGTCGCGGCCACGGAATCGCCGCAGATCCCGCCGGAGGCGCGCGAGCGCATCCTGGCCTTCCTGAAGCTCTATCGCGCCGCCGCCGCATCGCTCGACACCGTGCGGCCCGACCTCTACGTCCACCGCCTCGTGGAGCGCCTCGGCCTGCGCCGCCACCAGCTCTTCGCCGCCCAGGCGGACGTCGTCGAGCGGTTGGTCAACCTCGCCAAGCTGGCCGAGCTCGCGAGCGGCTACGTCGCCCGCGCCCCTCAAGCGACCGCCCGGGAGTTCGCGCGCTATATCGCGGCGGTCGCGGAGGCCGGCCTGCGCGAGGAGGAGGCGCTGGTCGACGTCGCGCGCAGCGCGGTCTCGCTGATGGCGATGGACGCCGCGCGCGGGCGCGAGTTCGACCACGTCTACGTGATAGGGCTGCACTCCGCGCGCATGCCGGGAGCGCGCCGGACGGCGGTCGAGCCGATCGCCGACGCGCTCCTGCGCGAGGAGCTTCCGCGCGACCGCGGGCGCGCCGACCACGTCGCCGAGATGCGCCGCCTCACCCACCTCGCGATGACGCGCGCGAGCGAGCGCCTGGTGCTCGCGTATCCCGCGCACTCGGAGACGGGGGCTCAGCAGCCGCCGTCGCGCTTCGCCGAGGAGGCGCTCGCGGCGGTGGGCGGCGAGTGGGAGGAGCGCGAGGAGGAGCTCTTCGGTCCGGCGGAGTCGCTGCACGCGACCTTCCGCATGCTGCGCGACGAGGCCCTCGAGGGCCTGGGCCGGGTGGGCGGTCGGCTGGGCGAGCTGCGCTTCGACACCGACCTCGACGTGGCCCACGCCGTCGTGCGCTACCTCGAGCTGCTCAAGCTCGCCGCGCTCATCGAGCGGCCCGCGGGGCAGAACGTCGCCGACGCGCTGCCCGAGCTCAACGTCCGGCTGCTGCAGGCGGCCACCCCGCTGCAGCGCGAGGTCTTCGAGACCTCGGCGCTGGACGAGTACCTGCTCGACGCCGAGCGCGACGAGCGCCGACGCGCACGGGCGGTCGCCGCGCGCGAGGAGCCCTCGCTCGAGGCCTTCCTCCCCCGCCGCGGCGACGGCCTGGTGCTCTCCGCCTCCGACATCGAGACCTACCGCGTGTGCCCGCTGCGCTACAAGTTCGCGCGCGTCTTCCGGATCCCGAGCGAGCCGACGCTCAACCAGCGCTTCGGGATCCTCGTCCATCAGGTGCTCGAGCGCTTCCACGGCACCGGGGACGGGCGTGGCCGCCCCGAGCTGCTCGGCCTGCTCGACGCAGGCTGGCGGCGTGGCGGGTTCGGGGACTCAGACCAGGAGCTGCAGCTGCGAGGAAAGGCCGAGGCTGCACTCAGCCGCTACTGGGAGCGCATCCAGGGCGATGAGGCCGAGCCGATGTGGTTCGAGCGCGCTTTCGCGTTCCGGCTCGGGCCGCACCTGCTGCGCGGCCGCGTGGACCGCGTCGACCGCCTGCCCGACGGCGGCTACGAGCTCATCGACTACAAGACCGGGCGGCCCAAGACCGCGGCCCAGCTCAAGGACGACGTGCAGCTCTCGCTCTACGCCGTCGGCGCCCGCGAGGCGTGGCAGCTCGAGGCGGCACAGCAGGCCTACTACTACGTCCTGGACGACGAGAAGGTGCCCGTGCGACGCGACGTCGCCGACCGCGGCTGGATCACCGACACCGTGCTCGAGGTGGGCGACGGCATCATGTCCCAGGGCTTCGAGCCGACCCCCTCGTACGCGGCCTGCTCGTCCTGCGACTTCCGGATCATCTGCCCGGCGGCGGAGCGGTGACCGGCTCTTAGGCGTCGTCCGGGCCGCGCTGGCGAAGGAAGCGCTGGAACTCGCGGGCGATGACGTCGCCCGAGGGCAGCTCGGTCGGGTCGACTGGGGACTCCTCGTCGCCGGCGGCCTCCTCGAGGCGCTCGACGAACGCCTGGACGTCTGGGTCCGAGCGCACCGCGAGGTTGACCTGGCGCTCGTACTCGGTCGCGGCCGACTCGAGGTCCGAGGCGTCGACGGACACCCCCACCAACCCTTCCAGCTTGCGGACGAGGGCGAGGGCGGCCTTCGGGTTCGGAGCGGCGGCGACGTAATGGGGCACCGCTGCCCATAGGCTCGCCGAGGGGACGCCGGCGGTGTCGCAGGCCGCGTGCAGCACACCGGTGATGCCCGTCGGCCCCTCGTAGTTCGCGCTGCCGAGCCCGAGCCGCTCCACCAGCGCGGTGTCGGAGGCGATGCCCGTGATGCCCACCGGGCGCGTGTGCGGTACGTCGGCAAGCAACGCGCCGAGGGTGACGACGAGCTGTGTGCCGAGCGCGTCGGCGAGGTCGAGCACCGTGCGGCAGAAGGTGGGCCAGCGCATCGAGGGCTCGGCCCCCGAAACGAGGATCAGGTCGCGTGGCGCGCGCGGCACCCGGGCCTCGAAGATCTCTATCGCCGGCCAGGTGATCTCGCGTGAGCGCCCCTCGGTGATGCGGGTCTTGGGCCGCGTGCTCTGGAAGTCGAAGAACTCCTCGGGGTCGATGGTTGCAAAGCGCTTCGCGCCCAGCGCCCCGCCGACGAAGGTGAGCGCAGCCGAGGCCGCGTCGGCGGCGTCGTTCCAGCCCCGGAAGGCGCACACCATCGCGGGCGAGCGAAGGCCGTCGGGACGCCGGTCCCAGATGAGCGGCTGCATCCGAGCCACGGTACATGATGGTTCGAATGGCGCCCGCCGCTGCACAGGCCACGAGCGACGCGCCCGCGCGCAGCGATTCACCCGCGGCGGCGGGTTCGAGCGAGGCGCCCTCCACCGTCTCGACGCTCCGCGCCGGTGAGGCGGTCGACGGCGTGTTCGCCTGCACCCGCAAGGACCGGCTGCTCGCGCGCTCGGGCTCGCCGTACCTCGCGCTTGAGCTGCGCGATCGAACGGGCGCGGTGCCCGCGCGCGCGTTCCGCGACGCCGACCTGCTCGCGGGCCGCTTCGAGCGCGGCGACCTGGTCCGCGTCGGCGGGCGCGTCGAGCGCTTCCGCGACCAGTTGCAGGTCGAGGTCCGCACGATCGAGCGCGCGGCCGGCGCCGACCCCGCCGCCTTCCTTCCGATCGCCTACCGCGACCTCGACGAGCTGGACGGCTTCCTCGAGCACCTCGCGCGCGAAGTGCATGACCCCGGCCTCGGGAAGCTGCTCGAAGCGCTGCTCGCCGATACCGACCTGCGCGCCGAGTGGCGCCGCGCGCCTTGCACCCGCTCCGGCCACCACTCCTACCTCGGCGGGCTGCTCGAGCACACCGTTGCGGTGGGCACGCTCGCGCTGGAGGCGGCGCAGCTGCACCCTCGCCTCGACAGCGACCTGCTGATAACCGCCGCGCTCGTGCACGATCTGGGCAAGACGCGCGAGTTCACGCTCGGCGCGGACATCGCGCTCAGCCCAGAGGGGCGCCTGCTCGGCCACCTGCCGCTCGGGACGCAGATCCTCGAAGCGCATGCGCGCGCGCTGCCCGACGACCGGCGGCTGGCGCTCATGCACTGCGTGCTGGGCCATCACGGCCCCGACGCGCTCCCGGGCCGGCGCTTCGCTTCCGCGGAAGCGCTCGCGCTCTTCCGGCTCAACGCCCTGGACGCGACCGTCAAGGGCGCGCTGGAGCACGGTCTGGCCTAGCGAGACGCGACCGCGCGTAAGCGGATAGCTTTCGCGCCGAGCAACGGGAGGAGGAGCAGTGATGCGGAGGTTCGCAGTCGGGATGGTCCTCGCCTGCCTAGGATCGGTCGCCCTCGGCGCCAGCTCGGCGAGCGCCGACGACGCCTCACTGTTCTCGGGCCCCGGCCAGCGTCCCGGGCCGGCGATCCTCTACAAACCTCCGAAGCTCGCACCGCAGCTCACCAACGCGCCCGGCGGCCCCTGGCAGGCACCGTCGATCCTCGTCTCGGGTGCCAGCGCCTACCGCCAGGGGGAGTTCCTCTACCAGGACTTCCTGTACGACGACGTGGGCGCCAAGGCGAAGGCCGACCCGAACGATCCGCGCCCCGGCACATCTGTCTTCTCGGGCACGACAGGGACCTACACCTACCCGACCGCGACGGGCTACGCCAACAACGCGGCCGACCTCGTCGAGCTGCGGGTCAAGCCGCTTGCCTCGGCCACCGCCTTCCGGCTCACCTTCAACACGCTTACCGACCCCGCACTGACGGCGGCAACCATCGCCATCGGCTCCTCCTCATCGCGGCGGCAGTTCCCCCATGGAGCCAACGCGTCTGCTCCCGCCCAGCTGTTCCTGACCTGGCACGGCGATACCGCCGACCTGATCGACGCGGCCTCGGGAGACAAGGTCGCGGGAACGCTCGGGGTCGACGTCGACCTCAAGCGCCGCCAGGTCACCCTCGAGGTGCCCCACAGCTCCTGGGATCCGGGGCGGGATACGGTCCGCCTGGCCGCCGGCGCGGGGCTGTGGGACCGCGCTAACGACCGCTATCTGCTCCCGCAGGCCAGCGCCGATGCAGACACACCCGGCGGCGCGGGCGGCCTCGCCAACCCAACCGCGTTCTTCAACGTCGCCTTCCGCTACAACGAGCCCTACCAGTTCGGAGGGCCGGCGACCCCGCCCGGCGCCGGCTGGTGGCGCGAGAGGCTGCAGGCGAACGCGCTGGCCGATGGCGATCTCTCGAAGTTCCGGGCCTTCGTGAGCTTCGACCGCCTGGTACGC
>JBBQNQ010000052.1:0-21343 GCA_038330095.1 Solirubrobacterales bacterium | reverse complement strand
GATCGCCAGCAGCGTGGTCAGCTCGAGGCCGAGGTTGCCCGGAGTCAGGCGCCCGTAGAAGAAGCGCAGGGGCGGCGCGGCGCGGCGACCGAGCGGGGCGAGCAGGCCGCTGTAGGCGCGCCGACTGGCGCGCACGAGGGGACGAGCGAGGGGCCTTCGTTCCTGCTCGTCCAGCCACACGGCCGTCCTCTGACGGTTCTCCGGGACGCGGAAGAAGCGCACGGCCCAGACGACCCCGACGACCACTGCGATCAGGGTGCCGAGCGCGAGGAAGCCCTGGCCGACGATCGTCTTGAGGCGATCGAAGCTGCGCCAGAAGATGTAGCCGAGGAGCACCAGCCCGGTGCCCCACAGGCCGCCACCCAGGATGTCGTAGGGCAAGAAACGGCGGTATGGCATCTTCGAGGCGCCGGCGATGAACGGACCCAGCGCGCGCAGCAGGCCGACGAAGCGCCCGATGAAGACGGTCACACCGCCGTGGCGGTTGTAGAAGCGCTCGACCTGCTGGAGGCGGTCCTCGGTGATCTTCAACCGCTCGCCGTGCCTGAGCAGGAAGCCGCGGCCCAGGCGCCTGCCGACGAAGAAGCTCGTCGTGTCGCCCAGCACGGCGCAGAACCACACGATCGCTATGAGGACGACGACGCTGATCTTCCCCTGGCCCGCGACCAGCCCGCCGAAGAGGATGGTGAACTCGCCCGGCGCGACGAAGCTGAGGAACGCGCCGGTCTCCAGGAAGGTCATTCCACCGACCAGCAGATAGGTCCACTCGCCCAAGGTCGTACCGGCGTGCCGGATGATGGTCTCGAGGCTGGGGGGATGGACGAGCCCCGTTCCGTAGGCGACCAGCGCCCCGGCCACCAGGATCCCGAGGCCGCGCTCGAGGTTCGAATGCTTGCGCCAGCGGATGACCAGCCACGCGAGGAGCAGCGCCGCGCCGATCAGGGGCAACGGCTTCACGCCGGCGCCACCTCGATCGCGCCAGGTAGGCGGGCGGCCGCGGCACGGGCGGCGCGCTGGCTCGCGAAGAGCCCGAAGACCGTCGGCCCCGAGCCGGTGACAAGCGCGTGCCCGGCGCCGGCGTCGCGCAACGCGCTCAATGCACCGTCGATCGACGGGCATAGCGAGCGCGCCGCGGGCTCGAGGTCGTTGACGAGCGGCGGCAGCTCGCCGGCGACGAGCGCCTCCTCGACCCTGCGCCGCTGCCGGCTCAGGTCGGCGCGGTCACGGGGGAGCCCGAGGCGCTCGGCCTCCCGGAAGACCGCCGCGGTCGAGAGCTGCTCCGTCGACGGCGACACCAGCACTCCGTGCGGTGCGACGGCGGTCAGCGGCTGCACGCGCTCGCCGGCGCCGGTCACCAGCACCGGACCGGGGTGAAGCAGAGCGGGTACATCGGCTCCGAGCCGCGGTGCGATCTCGGCGAGCAGCTCTGCGCCCCGGCCGGCCGCCCGCGCCGCGAGGCGCAGTGTCGCCGCAGCGTCGCTCGACCCCCCGCCCATCCCGGCCGCGACGGGAACGCGCTTGTCGATCCGCACGCGCACGGGGTAATCCTCCCAGCCGGCCGCCGCGCGAAAGGCCGCCAGCGCGGAGGCGGCGAGGTTCGGCCCCTCCACCCCCTCGCAGCAGATCTCGTCGCGCCCGTCGCTCGCGGGGCCGAGCTCGAGCTCGTCGGCGAGCATGAGCGGCTCGAGCACCGAGACGAGCTCGTGGTAGCCGTCGGAGCGCGCCGGCCCCAGGAACAGGCACAGGTTCACCTTCCCCGGCGCGCGCTCGCGCAGGACGGTCACCGGGCGAGCTCCTCGTGCAGCGCTCGCAGCTCGGGCGGCGATAGGCGCTCGGCGCGGACGTCGGCGGGGTGGCCGAGGCGCTCCAGCGCCTCGCGCGCACGGTCGCGGTCCCCCGGGTCACCGGCCAGCGAGAGCGAGCGTGCGAGCGCCTTTCGCCGGTGGGCGAAGGCGCCCCGCACGAACGCGCGCAGCGCATCAGGCGCTGCGGGCGCTGTGCGCTCGAGGACGACCAGCACCGAGTCGACGTTCGGCACCGGGAAGAACACCGAGCGCGAAACGGGTCGCAGGACGCGCACCTCGCAGGCGAGCTGGGCCAGGACGGAGGGCACGCCGTAGGCGGGTGTCGCGGGCTTGGCCGCGAGGCGCTCGCCGACCTCGCGCTGGACCATCGCCACCCAGCGCCTTGCCCCGGGAAGCTCTTCGACGGTCCTCAGGATCGAGCTCGCGGCGATGCCGTAGGGCAGGTTGGCGACGACGTGCGTCGGCGCCGGGCTCAGCGCGGCGAGGTCCAGGCGCATCGCGTCGGCGAGGTACAGGCTCGTGTTGGGGTGCGGGTCGAGCGCGTCGCGCAGAGCCGGCTCCAGTGAGCGGTCGACCTCGACGACATGCACGTGGGCGCAGAGCGGCGCGAGGTACTCCGACAGCACGCCGACGCCCCCGCCGATCTCCAGGACCACGTCGTCCTCGCCCAGCTCTGCAGCCCGGCTGATGACCGCGAGGAGGTTTGAGTCGATCAGGAAGTTCTGGCCGAGCGCGCGCTTCGGGTGGATCTCGAAGCGGCGCAGGCGCCGCAGCGTGGGCTGGGTGGGCTCGGCCTTCACCAACCGAGCGCCTCTGCGGCGTTGCGCTCGACCGCCGCCTCGAGAGCCTCGTAGCTGATCCCTCGCTCCTGCGCGATTGCGCCTGCCGTAAGGACGACGTGACGCGGGTCGTTGGGCTTGCCGCGGACGGGTTGGGGCGCGAGGAACGGAGCGTCGGTCTCGACGAGCAGGCGGTCCTCGGGCACCGAGCGCGCGGCCTCGCGCAGCTCGGGAGCCTTTGGGTAGGTGACGTTGCCCGCGAAGGAGATCCACCATCCCGCAGCCACGCACTCGTCCAGTCGCGAGGGCATCGAGAAGCAGTGCAGGATCACCCTCAGCCCGCGCGCGTGCTCGCGCAACGTCGCCAGCGTGTCCTCCTCGGCCGCGCGCGTATGGATGATCAGCGTCTTCCCCGTCTGGCCGGCGAGCTCGATCTGCGCGGCGAAGGCCCGCTCCTGGTCGGCGCGCGGCGCCCGGTCGCGGTAGTGGTCGAGCCCGGTCTCGCCGATCGCCACGCAGCGGGGGTGTGCCGCGAGCGCGCGCAGGTCGGTCAGGTCGGCCTCGTCGAAGCCCGTCGCGAGGTTGGGATGGCGCCCGACCGCGGCCCACACCTGCGGGAAGTCGTCGGCCGTCGCGAGTGCCGCGCGGCACGACGCGCCGTCCATGCCGATGGCCAGGATGCGGCGCACGCCCGCCTCCTCGGCATCGGCGACCACCTCGGAGGCAGGGCGATCGAGGTGGTCGAGATGGGCGTGGGTGTCGATCACGGCCGTCGGTCCGCCGCGATCACCGCTTCGGGAACAGCGGCTCGAGCTTGCCGATCTGCGCGCCTCCGGCACCCGCGCCGTACTCGGCGCTCTCGATCGCCAGCTCGTCCTGACCCAGCGCCGCGAGCAGCCGGCCCGCGGTGGAGGGAAGGTAAGGGTGCAGCAGCACGGTGAGGACACGCAGCCCTTCGGCGAGCGCGCTCAGGCTGCGGTCGAGCTCCTCGGCGCGGTTCGGGTCCTTGGCCAGCTGCCAGGGCGCGCGCTCCTCGACGTAGCGGTTCAGGCGCCGCACGCGCTGCCAGATCTCGTCGAGCGCGGCCGTGACCTCCGCGCAGTCGAGCCGTTCCTGCACGCGCTCGCGCAGGCCGGCGAAGTCGGGCTCGAGAGCTGGATCGGGGGAGACCTCCGGCACCCTCCCGTCGCGGTAGCGTCCGATCATCGCGAACGTGCGACTCGCGAGGTTGCCGTACTCGTTGGCGAGCTCGGTCCCGTAGCGGGTCGCGAAGCCGGCCTGCGAGACCGGCCCGTCCTGCCCGAAGGAGACCTCACGGACCAGGTAGAAGCGCAGGGCGTCGGCCCCGAAGGTGTCGATGACCTCGAAGGGATCGATGACGTTCCCGCGCGACTTGGACATCTTCTCGAGCGCCGTGCCCGCATCGCCGTCACCGTCGCCCTCGGCGCTCGGGCCCGGGCTGAGCAGGAAGCCGTGGACGAACAGCCCGCGGGGCGGCTCGTAGCCGGCGGCCATCAGCAGCGCCGGCCAGTAGATCGCGTGGAACTTGAGGATGTCCTTGCCGATGAGCTGCAGCGAGGCCGGCCAGAAGCGCTCCGTGAGGTCCTCCCCCGGCCGTGCGTAGCCAAGCGCGGTGACGTAGTTGAGCAGGGCGTCGAACCAGACGTAGAACACCTGCGACTCGTCCCACGGGACGCGGACTCCCCAGCTGATCTTCGACCGGCTGAGCGAGACGTCCTGCAGGCCCTGCTTCAGGAAGGCGCGCGCCTCGTTACCGCGGGACTGTGGTCGCACGAAGTCCGGATCGTCCGCGAACAGGCGCTCCAGCGGCTCCTGGAAGCTGGACAGTCGAAAGAACCAGTTGTCCTCGTCCTGCCACTCCAGGGGGATGTGGTGGATGGGACAGGTGTTGCCCTCGGCGATCTCTGCGTCGGTCTTGAAGTCCGCGCAGCGCGGGCAGTACCAGCCCTCGTACTTGCCCGCATAGACGTGGCCGTTGTCGTGGACGCGCTGGAGGATCTCGGCCACCCGCGCCTCGTGCTCCGGGTCGGTCGTGCGGATGAAGAAGTCGTTGGAGACGCCGGCTCTCTCCATGACCTCGCGAAAGCGGGGAGCGTTGCGGTCGCCCAGCTCCCGCGGGGTGATGCCCATGCGCTCGGCGGCCTGCACCGCCGGCTCCCCGTGCTCATCGGTGCCGGTGAGGAAGAACACGTCCTCGCCGCGCTGGCGCATGTGACGGGCGAGGATGTCGGCGGCAACCGACGTGTAAACGTGCCCCAGATGGGGCGCGGCGTTGACGTAGTAGATCGGCGTCGTGATGTAGTAGCCCACGGGAGCGGAGACGATAACGGCGGGCTTGCCGGTGTCACCGTGCGCGCGCCAAGGCGGTGCGGCGCCGCCGCCGGCGAGCGGCGCGACGCCCGCCCGGAACCGCCACCAGCGCGCCGGCGAGGGCGGCAAGCCCGAGCCACCCGGCCGGCGGAAGGGTCTCGGTCGGCGCGACTGGGGACGCACGCGCCGGCGCGCCTACCGCCACCGGTCGCGGAACCCTCACGGGCACGGGCACGGGCACGGGCGTCGGCTCCCGGCGCGGCGCAGGGCCGAGGCGGGGCCGGCCATCCGGCGGTGGGAGCAGGGACGGCGGCGGCGCGCCCGGGTCGCCGGGCAGCAGCGCGAGGGGGTCTATGTAGCCCCAGCGGCGGTCGAGCAGGCGGACGCCGAAGGCGAGGTGCGGTGCGCGCGCACGAGGGCGGCCGCTGGCGCCGACGGCTCCGAGGCGCTCGCCCCGGGCGAGCGCCTGCCCGCTCCACACCGCGACCGCTCCGAGGTGCAGGTAGGTCGCCAGGTAACGGCCGCACGCGATGCTCACCGTTCGCCCCGAGGTGCCCGCCGAGCCGGAGAACCGGACGCGGCCGGCGCACGCCGAGCGCACCGGGGTGCCGAGCGGGGCGCCGATGCGGATCCCTCGGCGCTGACCGCGCGCGAACGGGTCCGGGCCGTAGCGAAAGGTGCTCAGCAGCGGACCCCGGACCGGCCAGCTCCACTGCACTCCATCTCCCGCCGCGGCGGGCGGGGACCAGAGCGACGCGCAGAGAAGGCCGGCGACGAGAGGGACGCGGGCGGGAGGCATCTCGCGAACCTACGCGCCCGCTCCCCCGCGGCCCTCGCCCGTGAGTCTCTTCTTACGAAGTCGTGAGTGCTCTGTAGAGGTCGTTGGCTGCGACGCCGGTGAGCTCGGCCACCACGCTCGCCGCCGCGCGGGGCTTGGCTCCCGCGTCGACCAGCCGGCGCACCGCGGCGAGCGCGGGCTCGAGGTCGCTCTCTCCCTCGGGGGCGGGACCGACCACCAGGACCACCTCTCCCTTCGGAGCCTCGTCGGCGTAGCGCTCGGCCAACTCGCCGGCGCTGCCGCGGACGACCTCCTCATGGACCTTGGTCAGCTCGCGGCAGACCGCGACCGGTCGCTCCGGGTCCAGCGCCGCGAGCGCGGCCAGCGATGCCGACGCCCGTCGCGGGGACTCGAAGGCCACGAGCGTCTCGGGCGAGCGGAAGAGCGCCTCGAGCTCTCCGCGGCGGCGCGGGAGGAAGCCCACGAAGCGCCAGCGGTCGGCGGGCAGGGCGCTGGCCACCAGCGCGGCGAGCGCTGCGGAGGGCCCCGGCAGCACCTCGACGGCCAGGCCCGCAGCGACGCACGCGCGCACCAGCACGAACCCCGGATCGGAGACCAGCGGCATTCCCGCGTCGGAGACCAGCGCCACCACCGCGCCTCGGCGCATCCGCTCCACGAGCTGGACCGCGCGCGCGTGCTCGTTGTGCTCGTGGTAGCTCACGAGCTCGGCCCGGACCCCGTAGCGGTCGAGGAGGATGCGCGTGCGTCTGGTGTCCTCGCAGGCCACGAGGTCGGCGTCGCGAAGGGCCGACAGCACGCGGAGAGTCACATCCTCGAGGTTTCCGATCGGCGTCGGGCAGACGACGAGCCGGCCCCCGCTCACGCGACCGCTCGCCCGCGTCCGCCCTCCCGCGCCTCCAGGCCCTCCATCGCCAGCAGAGCGCCGCCGAGCATCCCCGCCTCAGCACCGAAGCTCGCCGCGACCACGCTGACGACGTCGCGGGAGGGAGGTAGCGCCCGCGCTGCGACCTCCTCGCGGGCCGGCCCGAGCAGCATCTCGCCGGCGGCCATCACCCCGCCCCCGACCACCACGAGCTCGGGATTGAAGATGTTGACGTAGTTGGCGATCCCGACCCCCAGCCGGCGGCCCACGAGCTCCACCGCCGCGCGCGCCGCCTCGTCGCCGTCGTGGGCGAGCTCGGTGGCGACCACCCCCGTCACCGCGGCCCCCGAGGCGAGCGCCCTGCCCAGCGCGCTGTGCGGCCGCTCCACGGCCAGCCGGCGCGCCTCGCGAGCGAGCGCCGTCCCCGAGGCCACCGCCTCCAGGCAGCCCCGGTTCGGGCACTGCCCCTGGCAGGGCGGCCCGTCGATCTCCACCACGCAGTGGCCGAGCTCGGCGCCGGCGCCCACCGCGCCGCGGTAGACCTCGCCGCCCAGCACAAGCCCGCCGCCGATCCCGGTCCCCACGGTGAGCAACACCACCTCCTGCATCCCGCGCGCCGCGCCGCGGCGGTGCTCGGCGAGCACCGCGCAGTTGCCGTCATTGTCCACCCACACCGGCAGGCCGAGGCGCTCGGACATGACGTCGGCGAACGCAAGGTCGTTGATCGCCAGGTTCACGGCCATCACCGCGACGCCCGTTCGCCGGTCGATGAGGCACGGGATCCCGAAGCCGACGCCTGCGACCCCGTGGGGCGCCCCCGCGACCGTCTCCTCGACGGCCTCGCGAACCAGCTCGATCAGCGCCGCCTGCCCCACGCCCTGAACCTCGCGGCGAGCCCGGTGGTGCACGTTGAGCTCCGCGTCCACCGCGCCAGCGAGCAGCTTCGTGCCTCCGAGGTCAACGCCGACGACGCACTCGGCGGCCATGTCGGCCACCATACAGATCCGATGCCGGACGACCCCAAGGCCCCCCGGCGCCCGCCGGAGGGCGAGGAGCGCCCGCAGTACACCCTCTATCGATCAGGCGGGCGCCGGGTGCCCGCGCGCGACGAGAAGAAGGGCACAGGCCCCAAGCAGCCCCGCGCTCCCCGGCCTCCGAGCCCCGGGCCGGCGCCGCGCGACGGCCCGCGCTCCCCGGATCAGGCTGGAGGCGATCGCCCGGAGTACACGCTCTACCGGTCCAGGCGCGGGCCGCTGACCCGCCTGCGCGGCGGGGGCGGAGGCGACGACGGCCTTGACCGCCTCGACGGACTGGGCGACGAGCCGGGCCGCCGGGGCCCGCAGGTCGGCTGGCGGCGCGTGCTCCTCTGGGTCGCGGGGATCATCGCCGCCTGGCTCGCACTCTCGTTCGTGCTCTTCATGGTCAGCGCCC
Organism: Solirubrobacterales bacterium; assembly: GCA_038330095.1. GTDB lineage: Bacteria > Actinomycetota > Thermoleophilia > Solirubrobacterales > Solirubrobacteraceae > JBBPZA01. Next base: position 13,336 of record JBBQNQ010000052.1, on the reverse strand, counting down.
AGGTCCAGCGCGGCAAGGTCTCTGACGCGGCTCGCAACGCGCTTGACGACGGCGGGAACGTCGCGCTCTCGCCAACGACGATCCTCGTGCTGGGCTCGGACGCCCGCGCATCCGGGTCGCTGGAGCAGGGGGCCAACAAGGTCGGCCAGCCCAGCCGCTCGGACTCGATCATGCTGCTGCGCGTCGGCCGCGGGAAGTCGGCCCGCCTCTCCATCCCGCGCGACACCGTCGTCACCATCCCGGGCTCCGGGCGCAACAAGATCAACGCTGCCTACGCGATCGGCGGCCCGCAGCTGGCGATACGCACGGTCAAGCAGTACCTCGGCATCAAGATCAATCACATCGTCGAGGTCGACTTCCAGAACTTCCCGCAGTTCATCAACGCCCTCGGCGGCATCGACTTCACCGCCAAGCGCTGCCTGCGCTCCAATGTCGACGGCGGCACCCGCAACGGCGGCGTGACGATCAGGTTCCGCCGCGGCCAGACCCGGCATCTCAACGGGCGGCAGGTGCTCGCTCTCTCGCGGATCCGCGTCAACGACTGCAACCCGCGCGAGAACGACGTCGACCGCGCCGAGCGCCAGCAGCAGGTGATCGGCGCGATCAAGGGGCAGCTGCTCTCCCCCGGGACCTTCTTCCGCCTGCCGTGGGTCTCGTGGTCGGCGCCCAAGGCGATCCGCACCGACATGGGCGGCCCGTCGCTGATGGGCCTGTTCCTCGACATCGCGCTCGGCGGCTCGCCCCCGACGCGCGTGCTCAAGCCCTCGGGCGCCGAGACGCTTCCCGACGGCGGCCAGGGCCTGGTCGTCTCCGAGCAGGAGAAGCGCGCGGAGGTGAAGCGGTTCCTGAAGGGCTGACGGCGGCCCCGGCGGCTACTTCGGCAGCAGGTGGCGCTCCAGCGCTGCAAGGCGCTCGTCCCAGTCCGCCCCGACGTGGGCCATCCACGCCGCGGCGTCCGAGAGCGGCTCGGGGGTGAGCCGGTAGCGGACCTCGCGACCCTCCCGCGCAGCGCTGGCCAGACCGGCCCCCGCCAGCGCGCTCAGGTGCTTGACCACCGCCTGACGGGTGATCGGCAACTCGCGGGCGAGCTCGGTCGCCGAAGCCGCGCCGCGCTCTCCGAGCACGGCGACGAGCCGGCGGCGGGTGGGATCGGCGAGTGCGTCGAAGACGGCGCCCGACGGGTCTGAAGCGGGCGAGGCGTGCCCGCGCGCCAGCGGCGCGGGCTGCGGCCCGCGCACGAAGCCGGTCGGCCGCTGGGCCATCAGCCGACGAGCGCCACGGGCCCGCGCGCCACCCCTCCGCCGCCACCCTGCACGCGGCGCGGCGCCGGCAGCTCAATCCCGCGGGCGTCCAGGCGCGCCAGCGGCCGCGTCTCCCACACCTGCAGCCGCGTGCCGTCCTCGGTCGGCGCCAGCCGCAGCTCCACCCGGGTGAGCTCTCCCTCTTCGCCGTCCTCGCCGAGCTCCCGCCACCACAGCACCAGAGCCACCGGCGGGGCGACCTCCTCGACGAAGCCGTGACGCTCGACTCCGCCCGGGAGCCGGAGGACGAGCTCGCCGCCCGGCCGCAGCTCGAGGGCCAGTGCCTCGCCCAGCCACTCGCCCAGCCGCTCGGGGTCGGTCAGAGCGGACCAGACCTCCTCGCGGACCGCTCCCAGGACGATCTCCCGCTCGACCTTCTCCATGCTCGGCCTCCTTCGCAGGTGCAACCCATTGGTTGCGCTACAGTAGCGCACCGAGGAGCAACCCGTCAGTTGCACCAGAGAGGAGCCCCATGCCCATGACCCTCGTTCCCGTAGTCGTCGAGCAGACCGCGCGCGGCGAGCGCTCGTACGACATCTACTCGCGCCTGCTCGGCGAGCGCATCGTGTTCATCGGCGAGCCCGTCGACGAGACGCTCGCCAACCTCGTTGTCGCCCAGCTCCTCCACCTGGAGTCAGAGGACCCCGAGAAGGACATCGCCCTGTACGTCAACTCGCCCGGCGGGAGCGTGTACGCCGGCCTGGCCATCTACGACACGATGCAGTACGTGGCCTGCGACGTGCAGACGATCGGCTACGGCACGGCGATGTCGATGGGGGCGCTGCTGCTGGCGGGCGGCGCGGCGGGCAAGCGGCTCGTGCTGCCCAACGCGCGCATGCTCATCCACCAGCCCAGCGGCGGCTTCCAGGGGCAGAGCACGGACATCGAGATCCACGCGCGCGAGGTGCTCGAGCTGCGCGCGCGCATCGACGAGATCTACGCCGAGCACACCGGCCAAGCGGTCGAGCAGGTCCACGCCGACATGGAGCGCGACCGCTACCTCACCGCCCAGCAGGCCGTCGACTACGGGCTGGCCGACCGCATCGTCGACCGCCACGAGCTCACGCGCGGGCGCTACGGGTTCGGGAACGGCCGCTCGGGCTAGGCTCGCCGGCCGTCCCCTGGGAGGCGAGCCCCACGCCCACGAGCACGAGGACCAGGCCGGCGAGCGCGGCGAGGGTGATCGCCTCGTCGCGCAGGAGCGCGCCGTAGAGCAGGGCGATGCCGGGGATCAGGTAGTTGACGAGGTTTGCGCGTCCCGGGCCGATCTGGCCGATCAGGTGGTAGAGGATCGCCAGGGCCAGCGCGGTGTGGACGACGCCGATGGTCACGCAGGCGGCGATCGCGCCCGCCGAGGGAACGTGGCCGGCTGCGGTGACGCCGGCGACAGGCAGCGTCAGCGCCGCGCCCACAGAGCACGAGATCGCGCTCGTCGCGATCGCCGGCGAGTCCTGGTAGACGCCCTTGACCATGTAGCCCGCCAGGGCATAGCAGAGCGCCGCGCCCACGACGGCGAGCGCGGCCAGAAGCTCGATCCAGGTGTGCACGAAGTCGACCCCCACCACCAGGGCCACGCCGACCAGCCCGACCACCAGACCGACCGCCTGACGACCTGCGATCCGCTCGGCGTGGTCGAGAAGCGGAGCGAGCATGGCGACGAAGATGGGCGCGGGCGCGATCAGCACCGCCGTCAGCCCCGATGGCACCTCGAGCTCGCCGTAGCTGATGAGGAGGAACGGCCCGGCGACCCCGAGCGCGCCGAAGGCCAGCGCCCAGCCCGGCCGGCGCTGCAGGTCGTCGCGCGCCTCGACCGCGCGACGTCCCTGGCGCGCGAGCAGCGCCCACAGCGCGATCGCCGCGACCGAGGCGCGGACGAAGACCAGCTCGCCCGGCGAGAAGCCCTCCAGCGCGTACTTGATGAGCAGGTAGGAGGACCCCCAGATCGCCGCCAGCAGCGCGAGCAGCGAGGCCTGGCGCATGCTCATCGCGCCCCGGGGCGGCTCAGCTCCACGGGTAGGGGCTGTGTGAGACCGGGTGCAGGTCGCCGGTGGCGAAGCGCGCGAAGCGGAAGGGGTGCAGCAGGCTCGAGTGCTCTCCCGCCAGCACGCGCGCGACCTCCCGGCCCACGGCGATCATCTTGTAGCCGTGGTTGGAGTCGGCGATCACGTAGACGTTCGGACGCATGTGGTCGAAGACCGGGAAGTTGTCGACCGTGAAGCAGCCGACGCCCCCGGAGCGCTCCTGACGGTAGCGCGGGCGCACGCCCTCGAAGCGAGCGAGGCAATGCGACAGCGCGGCGCACCAGAGGTCGGGAAAGCCCGGCTCCACCGTCCCGCTCGGGTAGGGGTCGAGGGTGAACTCGTGCCCCTTGGCCAGCGGCGCGGCGCCGCCCTGGACGCCGGCGCGGTCGCGCTTGACGTAGATCCCCCAGGGCTCCTCGCTGACCAGCCGGCCGTCGTCGTCGCGCAGCGGCACGTCGCTGTCGACGTGCAGCACCGGGGGGAGCGCACCATCACGCGTCGCATAGCTCGCCGGATCGACGGCGACCTCGCCCTCCTGCAGATACCAGTAGGTCCACATCCCCCGGTCGCGGTGCACGTCGCCTGCCGGCGTGCGTACGTCGATGCGGCCGGGCAGGCCGAGCATCGCCCACAGTTCGGCGATCCACGGCCCCACGGCGACGACGACCTGCCGGCCGACCGCGATCTCCCCGCGGTCGGTTCGCACGGCGCTCACCGCGCCAGAGCCGTCGGTTTCGAAGCCGGTGACCTCGACCCCCTCGGCGATCCGCGCGCCCGCCCCCCGCGCCTTCGCGGCGAGAGCGCCCATGGACTCGCGGTTGAAGGCAAAGCCGCCGCGGTGCTCGTGCAGGCAGGCGGTCAGGCCCTCGGCGCGCCAGTCGGGGAAGAGGCCGCGCATGTGCTCGGCGACCTGCGCATCGCCGAGCACGAGCCGCGATGGATAGCCGATCGCTGCATGGCGCTCGGCGACCACCTGCAGGTCCTCCTCCTGCGCCGGCGGGCCGAGCGCGACGTAGCCCGACCCGTGGTAGCGGAACGCCTCGGGGTCTGATTCCCAGATCTCGACGCACGCGGCCATCAGCTCGGCCATCGCCGGCTGGAAGTAGTTGTTGCGCACGACCCCGCAGGCGATCCCCGAGGCGCCAGCGGCGACGGTCGCCTTGTCGAGAACGAGCACGTCCTCGCCCCGCTGTGCCAGGTGCCACGCGGTCGAGAGTCCGTGGACGCCCGCACCCACCACGAGATAGTCCGCCCTCAAGTCCATGGGTACGGACTCTGGGAGGCGGTGTGCACGGTGCCGGCCGCGAACCGCTCGAGGCGGAAGGGCTCGAGCAGAGGCTGCGAGCGGCCGTCGAGGAGCTCGCTCGCGACGAGCTCCCCGATCGCGAGCATCTTGAAGCCGTGGCCGGCGTCGAGGATGGCGTACACGTTCTCGCGCGGCCGGTCGCAGACCGGGTAGCCGTCCGGGGTGAGCGCGACGACGCCGCCGTGGGCCGCCGCCTGCCAGCGGTCGCCCGCGCCGCGAAAGCGCCCGAAGGCCGCCGCAAGCCCGGAGGTGAAGAGCTCGGAGAAGTCGTCGCCGGCAACCTGCTCGGGGTTCGACGGGCCGTAGGGGTCGACCCGCAGGTCGTCGGAGAGCGTGGTGGGCAGCGCCCCTCCGGTGATCGCGGTTCCCGTGCGGCCCATGCGGAAGTAGATCCCCCACGGCTCGTCGGTGAGCAGGCGCCCGTCGCGGTCGGAGTACAACGGCCGGTCGGAGTCCAGGTGGACCACCGGAGCCTCGGGCCCCGCCCTGGCGCCAAGCCCGACCCCGGGGAGCACGAAGTCGCCTTCTCGGGCGAGGAAGAAGGAGAACAGCGCGCCCGCGTGGAGCCCGAGCAGGTCCCAGACCCGCGGCCCCCAGGGCCCGGGCGCGACCACGACAGCGTCACACTCGATCCGCTCATCGCCCGCTTGGACCGCCCGCACGGCGTCCGACCCGTCGAGCTCGAAGCCCGTCACCTCGACCGCCTCGCGCACCTTCGCCCCCGCTCTGCGCGCTCGCCGGGCCAGCTCGCGCACGGTCGCCATCGCGTCCGCCCACCCGCTGCGCCGCTCGCGCAGCACGGCGACCACTCCCTCCCCGTGGAAATCGGGCCAGTGCCAGCGCAGCAGCTCCGCGCAGGCTGCGCCTCCCTCGACGAGCTCGGACTCATAGCCGACCTCGGCGTGGCGCGCGGCGATCGCCCGCAGGTCGCCGGCCTGGCGCTCGGGGACGGCGGCGAGGTAGCCCACCTGGCGGAAGCCGAACAGCTCGGGATCGGCCTCGAAGACCTCGACCGAGCGGGCGATGACCTCGGTCATCGCCTCCGAGCGGTAGTAGTTGCGCACGATGCCGCCGGCGATACCCGAGGCCCCGGCGCCGACCGACCGCTTCTCGAGCACGACGACGTCTGCGCCGCGGCGGGCGAGGTGGTAGGCGGTCGACAGGCCGTGCACGCCGCCGCCGACGACGACGACGCGAGCCCGGGCCATCAGTGCCCCTCCGGCGGCTCCCAGCCCTCGAGCACCGGCGTCCGCCAATCGGCCCCGACCGTCCGCGAGTCCGCGACCCACGGCCCGAGCTCGGGCTGGGGGAACTTGCAGTGGCGCTCCTTGAGCACGATCCCGTAGGAGTTGCCCGACCGCAGGTGGGTGATCAGCACCTTCCTGGCGAGCTCGTCCTCACGGCCGGCCGGGATCGGGAAGTAGATCCGCAGGAACGAATTGGAGTAGCGGTCGAACACCGCGGGGGCTCCCTCCTCCTGCAGCAGCGTCACGTCCTCGAGCCAGTTGAGATCGGGCCCGGGGGTGGCGGCGTCCAAGTCGACGTCCTGCACCAGAGAGACGTCCTCCTGGTAGGGGAAGCGCTGCCCGGAGAGGTACTCCGCGTCTATCCCGACGACCTTGTCGGGCTCCCGGGGGAGGGTCACGGCACCCGCTCCTCGTCGGGCTCGCCCGCGAAGAGCTGCAGCCGCGACTCGAGGTGGCGCTCGAGCATGCCCTTGATCTCGTCCAGCGCGCGCTCCTCGGTCACTCCCGGCACGTACTCCGTGCCGGCCAGCGGCACACGCGCCATCGCCGCGGCCTCCATCGTGAGCGCGCAGAGGTCCTCGGGCTCGAGGCTGTGCACGCTGGTCTTCCCGCACGCGCGCGCGAGCATCTGCGTCTCGATGGTGAGCGTGTGCAGGAAGTTGTAGACGCGCTGGGCGCCCTCCTCGACGTGCAGGCGCTTGCGCAGCTCGGGGTCCTGCGTGGTGATCCCGACAGGGCAGCGCCCGGTGTGGCAGTGGTAGCAGCGCCCGGCGGGCACGCCCACCGTGCCCTCGTAGTCGGTGACCCCGGGGATCTCCTTGTTGCAGTTCAGGGCCATGAGCGCGGAGTGGCCGATGGCGACAGCCTTGGCCCCGAGAGCCAGGCACTTGGCCACGTCGCCGCCGTTGCGGATCCCCCCGGCCACCACGAGGTCGATCTCGTCTACCAGGCCAACATCCTCCAGCGCCCGCCGCGCCTCGGGGATCGCCGCCAGCAGCGGGATCCCGGTCTCCTCGGTGGCAAGGTGGGGCCCGGCACCGGTGCTGCCCTCGGCCCCGTCGAGGTAGATGACGTCCGGGCCGCACTTGGCGGCCATGCGGACGTCGTCGTAGACGCGCGCGGCCCCGAGCTTGAGCTGGATCGGCACCTCGTAGTTCGTCGCCTCGCGTACCTCCTGGATCTTGAGCGACAGGTCGTCGGGTCCCAGCCAGTCGGGATGCCGGGCCGGCGAGCGCTGGTCGATGCCCGCCGGCAGCGAGCGCATCTCGGCCACCTGCTCGGTGACCTTCTGACCCATGAGGTGGCCGCCGAGGCCGACCTTGCACCCCTGTCCGATGAAGAACTCGATCCCGTCGGCCAGCATCAGGTGGTGGGGGTTGAAGCCGTAGCGACTCTGGATGACCTGGTAGTACCACTTGGTGGACAGGTCGCGCTCGGGCGGGATCATGCCCCCCTCGCCCGAGCAAGTCGCGCTACCCGCCATCGACGCGCCCTTGGCCAGCGCCATCTTCGCCTCGAGCGAGAGCGCGCCGAAGCTCATCCCGGTGATGTACACCGGGATATCGAGCTTCAGCGGCTTGCGCGCGAAGCGTGCGCCGAGGACGGTCTGCGTTTCGCAGCGCTCGCGGTAGCCCTCGATCACGAACCGGGTCAGGGTGCCAGGCAGGAACATCAGGTCGTCCCAGTGCGGGATCTTCTTGAACATCGAGAAGCCGCGCATCCGGTAGCGACCGAGCTGCGCCTTCATGTGGATGTCGTCGACGACCTCCGGGGTGAAGATCTGGCTCTGTCCGAGGCGGGTGCGCGCGCCGGGCGCGTTCTCGTCTGCCATCACAGCACCAGCCTTCGCTCGCTCGGCTCGAGCGTGTCGTAGTTGTAGAGCTTCTTGCCGCACACGAACTTGCGCAGCTCGGGGGGCGCGCCGAGGCCGTGCACGCGAAACTTGCGCTCGACGAGCTCGGTGTCGGCCTCGGTCCACTCACCCGGCACGCAATCGACGCCCAGCGACTTGACCGACCCGCCGACGTAGAGCGCCCCGTCGTACATCGAGTCGCCGAGGCCCGGGCCGACGTCGCCGCAGACGATCAGCCTCCCGCGCTGCATCATGAACGCGGTCGCCGAGCCCGCATCGCCCAGGACGATCACCGTTCCGCCCTTCCCGTCTATGCAGGTCCGCGCGCCGACCCGGCCGTGGACGATGGCGTCGCCGCCGCGGATCGCCGCCGCGGTGAGCGAGCCGGCGTTGCCGTGCACCCGTGCGACGCCCGACATCATGTTCTCGAAGGCCGACCACCCCACGCGACCGGTGATCTCAACCTCGGGGCCGTCGATCATCCCGCACGCGAAGTAGCCGAGGCTGCCCTCGAAGCGCAGGCGGCAGCGGGTGAGGATCCCGGCGCCAAGCGAGTGCAGGCCGCCCGGGTTGCGCACCGTCACCTCGCGCACGCCCTCCAGGTAGACCAGCCGCCGCAGCTCGAGGTTCACCTTGCGCGTGGTCAGGCCCTCGGCGTCGAAGCTCGCCCGCTCGCCGTCCACCTCGGCAACGTTGGGCGCCGTGGCGTCGACCTCGACCAGCCCGCGCGCGTCGTAGCGGATCCCCGTCACCTGCTCCACACGCGCACCTCCCCCTCGTAGGGGTCGAAGGTCGAGATCTCGCGGTCGACCACGCGGCTGATGGCGATCTCCTCGGAGGCAAGGGCGACGATGTCCTCGGACTCGTAGAGCACGAGCGGCTTGGCCGCCAGTTCGTCCTTGGCCATGCCCAGGGCGTCCTCGGTCACGCACATGTAGGTGAAGACGCCGTCGAGCTCCTCCAGGCTCGTCCGCATGGCGTCCTCGAGCGACTCCCCGCCGCTCATGCGCTCTGCCAGGTAGACGGCGATGATCTCCGAGTCGCACTCGGACTGGAAGCGGTGCCCGTGGCGCTCGAGCCGTCGGCGCCACCCATGGTAGTTGGTCAGCTGCCCGTTGTGGACGACGGCTACATCGGAGAACGGATAGGCCCAGTAGGGGTGGGCGCCGGAGATGTCGACGTCTGACTCGGTGGCCATCCGGACGTGACCGATCGCGTGCGTGCCGACAACGGTGCCGAGGTGGTACTGCGAGGCGACGCTCTCGGCGTCGCCGAGGTCCTTGACGATCTCCAGCGAATGGCCGAGCGAGAGCACCTCAGCCCCCGGCACGCTCTCGACGGTGTCCGCGAGGCCCTTGAGGTCGCCGTCGTAGTCGAGCGCGTAGTTGAACGCGTAGGGCGTCGCCTCCTCGACGTGCTCGATGTGCGCTCCGGCGTGGCGCAGCCGCTCCTCGACGAGCGCGCGGCGATGGACGAGGCGCTCGTCGTAGTCGAAGTCCCGCGGGGTGCCCGCGTCGGCGACCTTGACCCGCATGCGCAGTCCGTGACTGGGCGGGCGGTACAGGGCGTAGCCGGTCGAGTCCGGACCCCGGTGCTTCATGGACTGCAGCATCGAGGCCATGACGTCGCCGATCTGCTGCTCGGAGTCGCGATAGATGATCCCGGCGATCCCGCACATCGTCAGGGCGCCGCGGTCGCGGTCACGGGAGGCACTCCAGGTACTCCTCGCGCTCCCAGTCGGTGACGGCCGCGAGATAGCGCTCCCACTCGTCGCGCTTGTACCAGTGGAACACCTCGTAGAGCCGGCCGGGGAGCGCAGAGCGGATGACCTCGTCGCGCGCCAGCGCCTCGAGCGCGGCGCCGAGATGGTCGGGCACGCGCTCGAGCTCCTCGCCCGCGGCCAGCAGCTCGTAGGTGTTCTCCTGCTGAGGCTGGCCGGGGTCCGCATCTCTGCGGATGCCGTCCAGGCCGGCCTTGAGCAGCCCGGCGGTTGTCAGGAACGGATTGCACGAGGAGTCAACGCCGCGGTACTCGAAACGTCCGCCGCTCGCGACGCGCACCGTGCACGTACGGTTCTGCCAGCCCCAGTTCTTGTAGACGGGCGCCCAGAAGCCGGTGTCCCACATGCGCTTATAGGAGTTGACCGTCGGGTTGCCCAGGCACATGAGTGCGCTGAAGTGGTCGAGCAGTCCGCCGAGGAACTTCAAGCCGGTGCTGGAGAGCTGCGCCGGCCCGCCGGGGTCGTGGAAGACGTTGTTGCCCTCGTCGTCGACGAGCGTGAAGTGGTGGTGGTGACCGTTGGCCGACACGCCGGTGAAGGGCTTGGGCATGAAGCTCGGGAGCAGGCCGTGCTTGCGCCCGACCGCCGAGCAGATCTGGCGGTAGGTCGTGATGTTGTCCGCGGTGCGGACAGGCCGATCGAAGCGGAAGTTGAGCTCGAGCTGCCCGGGGGCGTCCTCGTGGTCGCCGTAGCTCATGTCCAGCCCCATGGCCTGGCCGTACTCGACGACGTCGAGTAGCACCGGCTGCAGCTGCTCGAACTGCTTGATGTGGTAGCAGAACGGCTTGGTCACGCCCTCCGGCGGCTTGCCGTCCTCTGGCTGCTTGAGCCACATCATCTCGGGCTCGATGCCGATCAGGAAGTTGAGCCCCAGCTCCTGCTCGAACTCGTGGACGACGCCTTTGAGGTTCTGACGGGGGTCGGCATCGAGCAGCTCGCCGGTCTCGGTGTCGTAGCAGTCGCAGTAGACGCGGGCGACGCGCGGGTCCCAGGGCAGGACCGCGAAGGTGCTGAGGTCCGCGATGGCGGCGAGCTCTGACTCCTGGGGCCCGAAGCCGATGTAGTTGCCGGCGCGGTCGGTGAAGAGGTCAGCGACCGCCCCGTAGACGAGCTGGTAGCCGCGCTCGGCCACCTGGGGAAAGAACGTCGAGACGACGCCCTTGCCATTGATGTGGCCGGAGATCGACACCTGCTGGAAGAAGACGTACTTGACGCCCTCGGCCTCGATGCGACGCGTCAGCAGCTCGATCTGCTCGCGCCGGCCGGGCTGGCTGCGGGCCTCCTCGAGCGTCGCCGGCGGCAGCTGCACGCGCGCGGCGGCGAGCACGTCGGCGACGGTTCCGCCCATGGTCGCCCCCGCCGTGTCAGTCACCGCCATCGCTCGCTTCCTCCGCTAGAGGGGCCGTTCGGCCGGATGATGCACCAGCCCGCCCCCGCTGGTCAAATTTGTTCATCCGAGGTGACCCGTCAGTGGAGCTCGTGCCTGGACCGCGTCGAGCCAGCGAGCGACGAGCACCTTCGCCTGCGCCGCCAGCTCGCCGGCCCGGCGCTCGCACTCCGCGAGGAAGGCTGCACCCTGCTCCTCGCCCAGCGTCGCGCGCAACGACGCGCGGTAGGCCGGTACCGCGCCCCACTCGCGCGCCATCTCGCCCGTCACCTCGAGGTGGAACTGGACGCCGTAGGCGGCCCGCCCCCACCGGAAGGCCTGGTTGGCGACCGCGGGCGAGGACGCCAGCAGCTCGGCGCCGTCGGGCAGCTCGAAGGTGTCGCCGTGCCACTGCAGGGTCACCAGCGGCTCCTCCAGTGCGCCCAGGACGGTGTCGCTGGAGCCCTCAGCGGTTCGCGTGACCGCCAGGAGCCCCACCTCGGGCGCCGGCGCGGGGTAGACCCGCGCCCCGAGCGCGCTGGCCAGCAGCTGCGATCCCAGGCAGACGCCGAGGAACCCGCGACCCGCGGCCACCGCGTCGCGAACCAGCGCCTTCTCCTCGACCAGCCAAGGGTGCTCGGCCTCGTCGTTGACGCTCATCGGGCCGCCCATCGCGAGCACCGCGTCGAAGGCCCGCCAGTCCGGCGGGCGCGCGCCCTCGTCGAGCTCCACGGTGACGAGCTCGACCTCGCGCTCGCGCAGGACGTCGGTGAACGCGCCGGGGTGCTCGCAAGCGAGGTGCTGCAGGGCGAGGACGCGCATCGCTCCGCTCACCCGCCGTCGCGGCCCGGGACCCAGTCCGTGCCGGCGAGCGGCACGCGGCCCATGGCGGCCGCCTCGACGGTCAGGGCGACGAGGTCCTCCGGCTCGAGGTTGAGCACGTGCGACTTCCCGCACGCGCGCGCCAGCGTCTGGACCTCGAGGGTCATCGCGCGCAGGTAGTTGGCCAGCCGGCGACCGCCGAGCTCGGGATCGAAGCGGGCGGCCAGCACGTCGTCCTGGGTGGAGATCCCGACCGGGTCGCGGCCCTCGTGCCAGTCGTCGTAGAAGCCCGCGGCCGAGCCGACCGCCTCGTACTCCTGCTCGTGCTCGGGCGCGTTGTCGCCGAGCGCGATGAGCGCGGCCACGCCGATCGACACGGCGTCGGCCCCGAGGGCCAGCGCCTTGGCCGCGTCGGCGCCGGTGCGGATGCCGCCCGAGACGACCAGCTGCACCTGGCGGTGCATGCCGAGCTCCTGCAGGGAGGCCACCGCCTGCGGGATGGCGGCGAGGATCGGGATGCCGACGTGCTCGATGAACACCTCCTGGGTGGCCGCGGTGCCGCCCTGCATGCCGTCCAGGACGATCACGTCCGCTCCGGCCTTGACCGCGAGCGCGACGTCGAAGTAGGTCCTGGTCGCCCCGACCTTGACGTAGATGGGGGTCTGCCAGTCGGTTATCTCGCGCAGCTCGCCGATCTTGATCTCGAGGTCGTCGGGGCCGGTCCAGTCGGGATGGCGGCAGGCGCTGCGCTGGTCGACGCCGCGGGGCAGGTCGCGCATGTCGGCCACGCGGTCAGACATCTTCTGGCCCATGAGGATCCCGCCGCCGCCCGGCTTGGCTCCCTGGCCGACGACGACCTCGATGGCGTCGGCGCGGCGCAGGTCGTCGGGGTTCATGCCGTAGCGTGAAGGCAACAACTGGTAGACCAGCGACTTGGACGCCTCGCGCTCCTCCGGCGTCATGCCGCCGTCGCCGGTAGTCGTGCTCGTGCCCACCGCGCTCGCCCCGCGGCCGAGCGCCTCCTTCGCCGGCGCCGAGAGGGCGCCGAAGCTCATTCCGGCGATGGTGATCGGGATCTCGAGGTGCACCGGCCGCGAGGCGAAGCGGCTCCCCAGGACGACGTCGGTCGCGCAACGCTCGCGGTAGCCCTCCAACGGGTAGCGTGAGACGCTCGCGCCGAGAAACAGTAGGTCGTCGAAGTGCGGAACGCGGCGCTTGGCCCCGAAGCCGCGGATGTCGTAGACGCCCTGACGGGCCATCCGCTGGATCTCGTGGATGACGTCGCGATCGAAGGTCGCCGACTCGCGCAGGCCTGGCCGCGATCCCGTCACGGCGTCCCTGCGTCGTCGAAGCGGAAGTTGTAGAGCGTGCGGGCCGACCCGTAGCGCCGGAACTCATCCGGCTCGGCATCGGCCATCCCGGCGCGCTCCAAGAGCGCCGCGAGCTCCTCGCTGTGCTCATCGCGCAGCTCTTTTTCGACGCAGTCGGCACCCAGTCCCGTCACCTCCCCGCGGACGTAGAGGCGCGCCTCGTACAGGGAGTCGCCAAGCGCCTCGCCGGCATCCCCGCACACCACCAGCCTTCCCTTCTGGGCCATGAACGCGCTCATGTGCCCGACCGAGCCGCGCACGACGATGTCGA
>JBBQNQ010000051.1:0-21602 GCA_038330095.1 Solirubrobacterales bacterium | reverse complement strand
AGGCGGTGGCTGAGCACCGACTCGTTGGTGTCCTCCAGCGCCTCGACGGTCTCCTTGTAGCCCTCGAGCATCTGCCAGATGCGCTCGGAGGCGTCGTTGATGTCGTCGAAGTAGATGTCGAGCTCCTCGGCGATGTAGCGCGACTTCGTGCGCTCCAGGTCACCGAACACCGCCCGCTGCGGCCGTACGATCTTGCGGAAGTTGATGATCTCCTGCTTGACGTTGGAGATGTCGCGCACCACCTCGGTCGAGCGACCCTCGAAGATCTCGTTCTCGATGCGCTCGAGCTTGTTGCCCATCTTGCGCAGCATGGGGAAGCTCGCGTCCACGCAGTCGTCGACGATCTTGTAGAGCAGGTAGCCCGGGCCCTTGGAGAAGAGCTGCTGGCGGAGGTCCTCGCGCGTACGGCAGCGGTCGAACAGGTACTCGACGGGCGGCAGCGACTCGTTGGGGATGGTGATCAGGTAGTCGGGCCCGATGAACAGGTCGAGCTCGGCCGCGTTGAGGCGCTGGATCTGCTTGTCGAAGCGCGGGAAGTGCATGACGATGAACAGGTAGTCGGGGTACTCGTCGATCTTCGGGCGCTGGTTGCGCGAGAACACGTCCTCCATGTCGAGCGGATGGAAGTCGAAGTGCTCCTCAAGCCAGGTGCGGTCGATGGGCCGCGGACGCTCGAGGTGGATCCACCGCAGGCCCTCGGCCTCTACGATCTCTACGCGAGGAGCCTCGGGCTCAGGCGCGCGGGCGAGGACCTCGCCGCGCGGGCGAGCAGACCGACGAATTCGTGGCTTGGGAAGGCTCGGCATTGGGCTTACTCAGCGGGTCGTCGGTCATCGAGTGCCTCACGTTCGATTCTAGCTGCGACGTCCGCTATCCTCCCCGCCACATAGCAGGACTACATCAAGAGGGGTGGAGGGACTGGCCCTACGAAACCCCGCCAACCATCCGCTTGCGGAAACGGTGGCAATTCCTTCGAGATGTGGACAGAGCGTCGCTCCGAGGCCTCTGCCACAGAAAGCGGCGGAGGCTTTTCATATGGCGACAGGCAGGGCACTGAGATGCAGGGAGTGCGCAGCGGAGTATCCGCTCGAGGCGCGCTACGTATGCGACCACTGCTTCGGGCCGCTCGAGGTGGCCTACGGCGACCGGAGCCTGGGCGACGTCGCCGCGGCCCGGCGGCGCATCCAGGGCGGACCGCAGAACATCTGGCGCTACGCGGACTTCCTACCCGTGGACGTTCAGCCGGGCTCGTCCTCGCGCAAGACCTCTGAGGCCGGGCTGCCGGCCGGCTGTACGCCGCTCGTGCGCGCCGACCGGCTGGCCGAGCGGCTGGGCCTGGGCGAGCTGTGGGTCAAGAACGACGCGGCCAACCCGACCCATTCGTTTAAGGACCGCGTGGTCGCCGTGGCGGCCGCGCGCGCCCGTGAGCTGGGCTTCGAGACGCTCGCGTGCGCCTCCACCGGCAACCTGGCCAACTCCGTGGCGGCGACGGCGGCCGCCTACGGCATGGGCTCCTACGTGTTCATCCCGTCCGATCTGGAGGAGCAGAAGATCCTCGCGACGGGCGTGTACGGCACGAACCTCGTCGCCGTGAAGGGCACCTACGACGACGTCAACCGCCTGTGCACGGAGCTGTCGGCCGAGCACCCGTGGGCGTTCGTCAACGTCAACCTGCGCCCCTACTACGCCGAGGGCTCAAAGACGCTGGCCTACGAGACGGCCGAGCAGCTGGGCTGGGAGCTGCCCGATCGCGTCGTGGCGCCGGTCGCCTCGGGCTCGCTGTTCACCAAGATCGCCCGCGGCTTCGAGGAGTGGCGCGAGATCGGGCTCGCGACGGGCGAGAGCCCGCGCATGAACGGCGCCCAGGCGGAGGGCTGCTCCCCGGTGGCCCAGGCCTTCGCGGCTGGCCACGAGGTCTGCCGCCCGGTGCGGCCCGACACGATCGCCAAGTCGCTGGCCATCGGCAACCCCGCCGACGGTCCCTACGCGCTCGAGCTCGCCCGGCGCACGGGTGGAGCCATCGACGCAGTCAGCGACGACGAGATCCGCGCCGGGGTGCGGCTGCTGGCCGAGACGACCGGCATCTTCACCGAGACGGCCGGCGGGGTGACCACCGCGGTGCTCGCCAAGCTCGCCGAGCGCAGGGACATCGGTCGCGACGAGCGGGTCGTGGTCTACATCACCGGCGACGGCCTGAAGACCATCGACGTCGCGCGCGGGACCTTCGAGCGCCACGTGATCGAGCCGAGCGTGGCGGCCTTCGAGGCCGCGCTTCCCGATGCCGTCAGTGTCTAGGCACGGGTAGGATCTCGCGCGCGATGGCGGTCACCGTGAAGATCCCCACCCAGCTGCGCGCGGCGGCGGGCGGCGTTGCGGAGGCCGACGTGGACGGGGAGACCGTCGGCGAGGCGCTGGACTCGCTCTACGACCAGTTCGGCGACCTCCGCGACCGCATCTCCGAGGACGGGGGCCTGCGGCGCTTCGTCAACGTCTACGTGGGCGGCGAGGACATCCGCTTCCTCGAGGGCCTGGACACCTCGGTCAACGACGGCGACGAGATCACGATCCTGCCCGCAGTCGCCGGCGGGGGCTGAGCCCGGGGCCCGGTGGGCACCCACCGCATGTCCCACCGACTGCGCGGGGCGGCGCTGTTCCCGCTGGCCGCCCTCCTTGTCCACCAGGCCCGCTACTGGGTGGCGTCCGGCGGCTCGCCCGGGCGCATGCTCGGGGAGCAGGGCCATGCCTACCTCGGGCTGCTGACACCGCTGGTCACGGTGCTCGCCGCCGGCGCGGTGGGAGCGTTCGTCGCTCGCCTCGTGGCCCCTGACGGCGCCGAGGGCTCGCGGTCGCGCTGGCCGGCGTGGGCGGCGTGGCTCGCTCTCGCCGCTGCGCTTCTGGCCGTCTACACGGGTCAGGAGTCGCTCGAGGGCCTGCTCTCCAGCGGCCACCCAGCCGGGGTGGCCGGGGTCGTCGGCGACGGAGGCTGGCTCGCCGTCCCCGCGGCCCTGGCGATAGCCGCGGCGCTCTGCTTCCTCCTTCGCCTCTCCGAGGCTGTGCTTGCGCGCGTCGCCGCGCAGCCGCGGGGCAGGCGCCTGCGTTCACGGCCCCCACGGCGTCCCGCGGTCGTCGACCGCCCTCGCACCGCGCCCCTGGCCCTGCGCGCGGCCGGCCGCGCGCCGCCGGCGGGCCTGTCGGTCCACTCCTAGCCGCCGGCCCGGGACCTCCGTGCCGCACGGCGGCCGGCAATCCGAGCGCAAGGAGATCGCATGTCTCGCACCCAACGTCTAGTACTGCTCGGCGTCGCGCTGGTCGTGGTGGTGGCGGCCGGCGTCATCGCCGTCTCGTCCGGTGGTGGCGACGACGCCAAGAAGAGCAGCGGCCCGGCGACGATCGTCGTCAGCGGTGGCAAGCCGGTCGGCGGCGTTCGCTCGCTGACCTACAAGAAGGGTGACCGGATCGACCTGACGGTGAAGTCCGACAGCGCCGACGAGGTCCACTTCCACGGCTACGACGTCAAGAAGGACGTCCCCAAGGGCGGCACGGTGCGCTTCAGCTTCCCGGCCACCATCGAGGGGAAGTTCATCGTCGAGCTCGAGAACGCCAAGCAGACGCTGGCCAACGTGGAAGTCACGCCGTGAGGAAGGCCGCGGCGTACGCCGCGGCCCTGTCCGCCGCCCCGCTTCTGTTCCCGGCGAGCGCGGCGGCGCACGGGATCGTGGGCAAGCAGGACCTGCCGATCTCGCGTGCGCTGTTCACGTGGGCCGCGGCCACGGTGCTCGTCGTCTCCTTCGTCGGGCTGGCCACCCTGTGGCCCACCCCGCGGCTGCAGCACCCCCGGGAGCGCATGGTGGCCCGCCTCCCGAAGGTGCTCGATCCGCTCTGCGGGTTGATCGGGGTTGCGATCTTCCTCTTCGTTGTCTACGTCGGCCTGCGCGGAAGCCAGGTCGCGACCGCGAACCTCGCCCCGACCTTCGTCTACGTGCTGTTCTGGGTGGGGCTCCCGTTCCTCTCGCTCCTCCTGGGCGACGTGTTCCGTGCGTTCAATCCGTGGCGGGCGATCGCGCGCGCGGTGGGCTTCGTCGCGCGGCGCTTCTCGCCGCCCGAGCCGCTCGCCTACCCCGAGTGGCTGGGGCGCTGGCCCGCCGCGATCGGCATCCTGGCGTTCGCGTGGCTGGAGCTGGTCTACGCCAACCGCGACGATCCGAGCACCCTTGCCGTGCTGGCCCTGGCCTATGCAACCGTCCAGCTCGTCGGCATGGCCCTGTACGGCATCGAGCCATGGCTGCGCAAAGGCGACGCCTTCGGCGTCTACTTCGGGCTCTTCGCGAAGCTGTCGCCGCTGCATTGGGTGGACGGCCAGCTGCGGATCCGCCGCCCGCTGGAGGGAGTGGTCGGCCTGGACACCCCGCCGGGCACCGTCGCTCTGCTGGTGACGATGATCGGCACGACGAGCTTCGACGGCTTCTCGCAGGGAGAGCTGTGGGGCTCGCTCTCGCCCAAGCTCAACTCGTTCTTCTCAGACCTGGGTCTGGGACCCAAGGACGCGCTCGAGGCCGCGTTCACGGTCGGCCTGGTCGGCGCGGTGCTGGTGATCGCGGGCCTGTACCGCCTCGGGGTGATCGGCATGCGCACCGCGGGCGAGGACCACCAAGCCGGCGAGCTCGCGCGCCTCTTCGTCCACACGCTGGTCCCGATCGCGCTCGCCTACGTGGTCGCGCACTACTTCTCGCTGCTCCTCTACCAGGGCCAGGCGACCGCGTACCTCGCCTCTGACCCGCTGGGCAACGGGGCAGACCTGTTCGGCACCGCCTCGAAGAACATCGACTACGGGGTCATCGGCGCGAACGGGATCTGGTACGTGCAGGTCGGGGCACTCGTGCTCGGCCACGCGTGCGCCCTGATCCTCGCCCACGATCGCGCACTCGCGCTCTACCGGTCGCCGAGGGCGGCGGTCCGCTCGCAGTACTGGATGCTGGCGGTGATGGTCGCCTTCACCTCACTGGGCCTGTGGCTGCTCTCCGCGGCCAACCAATGAGGGTCGCGCTAGCCCGCGGGGCGCAGGCGGCGCACCACCGGGCCGGGCAGGCGTGCGCGGGCGAAGTCGTCGGCGGTGACGAGGTCGAGCGCGAGCGCGAGCGCGAGCACGTCGGCGAGCGCCTCCATGCTCTCGGCCACGCAGCGCGCGTAGGCCGTCTGGATGGCCTCGCGCCCGACGTCGCAGTGCTCCTCGTAGGCGAGCACCTGGGCATGGGTGGCGAGGATGCAGATCAGCGTCTCGCATTCGGGGCAGCGCAGCTCGAGTGCGAGACGGCCGTCCTTGTGGCGCGTCGACCGCAGCGGCTGGACGAACCCCGAGCCGCAGCTCGGACAGGTCTCCAGACCCGGCATCGGCGCGACCGTAGCCGCCGCGCCGGACGGCACGGCGCGGCCCTCAGCCCGGCAGCGGCGCGAAGCGCGGCTCGCGGCGCTCGACGAAGCTCGTCACTCCCTCGACGAAGTCGGGTGCCTGGAAGGAGGCGAGCATCCGCTCCCCGGCGTCCGCCATCGCGCCGTCGAGGTCGCGCTCGAGGTCTGCGTAGACCTGCGCTTTCATCGCCGCCATGCTCGCCGGCGAGCAGTTGACGGCGAGGTCGCGGGCGTACGCCAGCGTCGCCTCGAGCACCCCGTCCCCGGTGATCGCCCGGTTGACGAGACCCAGCTGCGCGGCTTCCTCCCCCAGGAGCACGCGCCCCGAGAACAGCAGGTCGAGGGCGTGCGCGGGCCCGACCAGGCGCGGAAGGATCCAACCGATCCCGTACTCGGCGACGAGCCCCCGGCGTGCGAAGGCGGTCGTGATCTTCGCCTCCGCAGCCGCGAAGCGGATGTCGCACATCAGCGCGGCCACGAGGCCGATGCCCGCGCACGCGCCGTTGATCGCGGCGATGACCGGCTTGGGGATCGTGTGAGGAAAGGACTGGGGCCGGCGCTCGCGCCGCGCCTCGGCCTCGTCGACGGTCCCCTCGCCGATCGACTGCAGCCCCTGCATGTCCGCCCCGGCGCAGAACCCGCGGCCCGCGCCCGTGACGACGATGACCCGCACGTCCTCCCTTGCTCCGTACTCCTCCAGGGCGGCGAAGTACCGCTCCTCCATCTCGCCGGTCCACGCGTTGAGGCGGTCGGGGCGGTTGAGGGTGATGAGCGCAACGCCGTCCTGCACGTCGCGCTGGACCACGTCGCTCATCGGACCGCGGCTGCCCGGTCGGCCGCCGCGAGCTGCGCGGCGCGGGCACGGTGCGCGCCCGCGCCGCCCAGGAACGCCGCGTCGAGCTGCGCGCGCTTGAACAGCCAGTGAACGTCGGCCTCCCAGGTGAAGCCGACCCCGCCGTGCAGCTGGATCGCCGCTCCGGTCGCCGAGCGCCCGGCGTCCGAGGCCCATGCCTTGGCCATGGCCGCCGCGAGCGCCAGGCGCTCGGGCTCGGCGTCGGCCGTCCAGGCGGCGAAGTAGGTCGTCGAGCGAGACCCCTCCGTGTCGAGCAGCATCTGCGCCGCTCGGTGCTGAACCGCCTGGAAGGAGCCGACCGGCACCCCGAACTGCTTGCGGTCCTTGACGTAGTCGAGCGTCATGTCCAGCGCCCGCTGGCAGACCCCGACGAGCTCGGCGGCCACGGCCACCGCTGCGCGGTCGATCACGGCGGCGGCGTCACCGTCCAGCGGCTCGCCGTCTTCGGCGGTCACGCGCCCGTAGCGGCGCGTGGAGTCGATCGAGGCGACCTCCTCGACGCTCGCCGCACCGCCCTCGAGCAGCGCCGCGCCGCCGGTGTCGGGATCGGCGAGCACGATGACCCCGGCGTCTGGCGCGTCGGGCACGAGCTCGGCTGCGTCCCCGCGGACGACCCCGAAGGCACCGGTCGCCTCGCCCGAGGCCAGCGCGGGCAACCAGCGCTCGCGCTGCCGGGTCGAGCCGGCGTGCTCGATGGCCTGCGCCGCGAGCACGGTTCCCAGGAACGGGGTGGGCGCGCAGGTGTAGCCGAGCTCCTCGAGCAGCACGCACAGCGCGACCGTGCCGAGGCCCTGGCCGCCGTGCTCCTCGCCGACGGCGATGCCCGGCCACCCGAGCTCGGTCAGCTCGCGCCACAGCGCCTCGTCGTAGCGGCCCGCGGTCGCGGCCTCACGCACCTTCTCCCACGAGGCCCGGTTGCCGAGCAGCTCGCGCGCGGTGCGCTTGATCTCCTGCTGGTCTTCGGTCAGCTCGAAGTTCATTTCTCGTCCTCCTCCTAGCGCACGCGCGGCAGGCCAAGGACCCGCTCGGCGACGATGTTCTTAAGGATCTCGGTGGTGCCGCCCTCGATCGAGTTGCCGCGCGCGCGCAGCAGCTCGTAGGCCCAGGGCGTCCCGGCGGTGAGGGCCTCGGGGCCCACGACGTCGGCGGCGAGCTGGGTGAGAGCCTGATTGGTGTCGGACCAGACCCACTTCGTCAGTGAGCCCTCGGGCCCCGGCTGCCCGTACTTCTGGATCGTGCTCAGGCCCTTCCAGGCCATCAGGCGCAGGATCTCGGTACGGATGTGCAGGTCGGCGAGCTTGTCGGCGGTGCTCGGGTCGTCGAGCGCGCCGTTGGCCGCCGCGCGGTCGAGGAGCTCGTCGAGGAGCTGGCGCAGGCGCACCTGGAGGAAAAAGCCCAGTCCCGCACGCTCGTTCATCAGCGTGGTGAGCGCGACCTTCCAGCCGTTGCCCACGCCGCCGACGACGTTCTCGTCCGGAACGCGGGCATCCTCGAGGAAGAGTTCGTTGAACTCGGGCTCGCCGGTGATCTGGCGCAGCGGCCGTACGTCGACCGCGTCCTGCTCCATGTCCATGAGGAAGTAGGTCAGGCCCTTGTGCTTGGGCACGTCGCGGTCGGTGCGCGCGACGAGCATGCACCACTTGGAGTACTGGGCGCCCGAGGTCCAGACCTTCTGCCCGGTGACCAGCCACTCGTCGCCCTCCTTGACCGCGCGGGTCTTCAGCGCGGCGAGGTCGGAGCCCGCGTCGGGCTCGGAGAACCCCTGGCACCAGATCTCCTCGGCCGAGAGGATCGGCTGCAGGTAGCGCTCCTTCTGCTCCTCGGTGCCCCAGATCATCAAGGTCGGGCCGCCGAGCAGCAGCCCGAGGACGTTCGCGGGCAGCGGAGCGCGTGCCCGGCCCATCTCCTCGAAGAAGATCGCGGTCTCCATCAGCGTCGCCCCGCGACCGCCGTACTCGGTGGGCCAGTGCACACCGGCCCAGCCGTCCTCGTTCATTCGGCGCTGCCAGTCGCGCCGCCAGGTGTACTGGCCGTCCTCGTCGCCCGGCTGCTCGCCGGGCGAGTTCTCGTCAAGCCACGCACGCACCTCGTCGCGGAACGCCAGCTCGGTGTCGTTGAACGTGAGGTCCACGTCAGCCCTCCTCCGGGGTGGGGTCCGGATTGGTGTCGGCACCGAGCAACACGGCCTCGGCGCAACGGCAGAAGACGTCCTCGAGCTCGCCCAATCCGGCGGCCTGCCCTGCCCGCACGCGCTCGGCGGCGAGCTGCTCGGTGCCGGCGCACAGGACCAGCAGCGCCTCGGCGGGCGGCGGTTTGCGGTCGGCGTGGGCGCGCTCGAAGGTCGCGCGATAGCGGTCGGCGAAGCGGCGCAGCGCCTGGGCGCGGGCGTCGAGCGCGGCGGTCCCGGCGGAGTGGATCTCGAGCAGGTAGGTGCGGGCGAAGAGCGGCTCGGCGGAGAGCTCGTCCAGGTACGCGCGGATTCCGGCGCGCAGCTGCACGCGCCAGTCCTCGGGGGCTTCCCGAACGGCGGTCCTTACCCTGTCCACGAGCACGTCGACCCCGTGGCGGTAGGCCTCCAGGAAGCAGGCCTCCTTGGAGTCGAAGCGCTCGTAGAAGGTGGTGCGGGAGACGCCGGCGGCCTTGACCACGTCCGCGACGGAGGCTGCGGCATAGCCACGCTCGCCCACCACGCGGGCCATCGCGTCGAGCAGGCGGGCGCGCTGGGGATCGGCAGGACGGCGGAGCTGGGAGCCGAGGCTCGGATGCTCCGCGATGAGCGAGTACTCCACGGGTACGGGAGTGTACCTCGGGGGTACGGGATGGGGTCGGCGCGGGTGGGTGGGAAAGGCGTCGGGCTAGGGGGAGGGGGCGCTGTCCCGGCCTGAGCGGGTTCTGCGGCGACTTAGGCGGACCAGATCCGTTTAACTCGCCTCAGAACGCTCCGGCGGCCGCAACTGACCCCCCCTCCCTCTCCCTCGTCGATGCCGTTCGAGCCCTACCAAGCGGTCGCGCGCGAGGCGGCCTCAGGCGTAGAAGTTGCGCACCCAGCGGTGGGCCTTGAGCCGTTGCACCTGCTCGGCCGGCAGGCCCGCCCCGTCGCCGACCGCGGTGTTGCGCTCGACGTTGCGCAGCGAGCGCATGCCGGGAATGACCGTCGAGACGGCCGGGTGGCTGAGGATGTAGCGCAACGCTGCCTCGGGGACGCCGTCTTCCTCGACGCCCAGGTCCGCGGCGATCGCGCGGACGCGCTCCTGGACCTCCCGCTTGCGGTCGTCGCGGAAGTAGGAGGAGCGGAAGTCGTCGTCGGGGAAGGTGGTTTCCGGGGTGATGCGGCCGGTGAGGCCGCCCTCGTCGAAGGGCACGCGTGCGAGCACGCCGATGTCGCGCTGGAGGCAGGCCGGGAGGAGCGCGTCCTCGGGGTTCTGGTCGAAGACGTTGTAGATCACCTGGACGGTGTCGACTACGCCGGCCTCGATCAGCCGCAGCGCGTTGGCCGGCTGGTGGTCGTTGATCGAGACCCCGAAGAAGCGGATCTTGCCCTCGCGCCGCAGCTCCTCGACCGCCTCGAGCCAGTCGCCCTGGCCCAGCCAGTCGTCCTGCCAGACGTGCAGCTGCTGAAGGTCGAGCGCCTCCATCCCGAGGTTGCTCAGGCTGCGCTCGGTGCAGCGGCGGATGTGATCCCCGGGGAAGACCTCGCTGACGTCGATGCCGTCGGGCGCCGGCCACGTGAGGTTCTTGGGCGGGACCTTGGTGGAGACGTAAACCGTCTCGTCATGGCCGCGCGCCACCCGGCCCACGAGCCGCTCGCTGTGGCCCTCCCCGTAGGCGAGCGCGGTGTCGATGAAGTTCAGACCAAGGTCGATAGCCCGCTCGAGCGCGCGCACCGACTCGTCGTCCTCCGCGCCGATCCACTGCGCGCCGCTGATCCCCCAGGCCCCGTAACCGATCTCGGAGACCTCCAGTCCCGTCCTGCCCAGCCGCCGGTAGTTCATCTCAGTGTGAACACCACCCCTCCGATCTCGACCGACTCGCGCCCCGCGCGCGCATGTGCGGGAAGCTCCACCGCCACCTCGACCACGCCCTCCTCGTGCCGGCTCGCCGCGGGGACGAAGGCGACCGCCCCGCCGTCGAGCGCCAGCACGGGCCGCTCGCCGTCACGGACCTGCACGTCTAATACCCGCGCCCAGCGCTCCGCGACCGCCTCCGGTTCGCTCACCGCCACGGTGATCTCCGCCAGCCGCCCCGGAGCTCCTGTACCCGTCCGGCCGGTCCACTCCGGGCCGCCCCAGCGCCAGGACTCCGGCGGGTCCGGCGTGTCCAGGGACACGATCGCCCCGCGCAGGTCGGCCGGATGCAGGTGGGTGCCGGAGATGTCGGGGAGGTCGATCTGCCAGACCACGCGCACGTCCGCCTCGCTGACCCGCCGGCGCGCGGCCTTCATGTCGGGCACCTGGAACATCGCCATGTATCCGCCGTCGCCGCCGCCGCGCTCGAGCCGGCGCCCGGCGGCCGTGCCCGGGCCGGCGGGGGAGACGACCTCGATGAAGCAGTCGCCCAGGGCGAAGACCGCGTTGCGAAGCCCGAACGCCGCTACGCCGGGGTCGGCAAACGGCTCGCCGAGCCCGAGCTCGTGCTGCAATCGCTGCACCACGGGCTCCAGCTCGCCGGCCACGAGGACCGCCTGGCGCAGGCGAACGGCGCTCAGTTGGTCGCCTTCTGGCCCTTGGGCGTCGCTGCGCGCGGCGCCGGCTTGCGCGCCGGCTTGGCGGCGGCCTTGGCGCTCTTGGAGGGCTTTGCGGCCCTCTTTCCCTCCCGCTCGGCCGCGGTCATCAGGTCGCGCACGCCGTCTTCGATCCCGCGACACAGAACGTCGAGGTCGGGCGCGCGGTCGTAGTCCCCGGTCACGCCGAAGTTCACCGCGCCGTCGTAGGAGAAGATCGCGATCCCTACGGTCACCGTCCCCGCCAGCGGCACGTAGGGGAAGCTCTCGAGCATCCGCCGTCCGCCCGCGTAGAGCGGGACCTGCGGTCCCGGCACGTTGGTAGTGACCGTCGTGAGGTTGCGCTGCGGCACCCGGGCGGCCAGGCGGGTGCCGAGGGCCAGCAGCATCGGCGGCGCGAAGCCCGACATCGAGGTCAGGGCCTCACCGGCCACCGCCTGGTGGGAGTGCTTGAGCCCCTGCATCTGCTTGCGGACCGCGAACAGGCGCGCGACCGGATCCTCGATCTCGATCGGCAGCTGCGCGAACATCGCGGAGACCTTGTTGTTGGGGATCCCCCGCTCGTCGGGACGGCGCACGGACACCGGCACGAGCGTGCGGATGACGACCTCGTCGACCGGCTCGCCGCGCGAGAGGAGGAGCTCGCGGAATCCGTTGGTGATCGCGGTGAGCACGACGTCGTTCACGGTGCCGCCCAAACCGGCGCGGACCGCCTTGACATCGGTCAGGCGCGAGCGCGCCCAGGCCCAGCGCCGGTGCGGACCGATCGGGGCGCTGAGGCTCGACGGAGGCGTTCGCCTGACGAGCGAGCGCATGGCCATCAGCCCGCCCGCGGTCTCGCGCGCCTCGCTGAGCAGCTGGCGAGGGGCGCGGGTGGCCGCGCGCAGCGTCCGCAGGCCCTCGTACGGGCTGACCAGCCGCTCGGTCAGGGCCTGGGTGAGCAGCGAGGTCGTGTTGGGTTCGGGCTCGGGCTGCCAATCGTCTGCAGCCTCGGGTCGCGCGGGGTTGCGCTCGACGTCGAGCAGCACGCTCATGAGGTCGGTGCCCGCCACGCCGTCGACCATGCAATGGTGAATCTTGGAGACCATCGCCCAGCGACCCTCCTCGAGACCCTCGGCGATCCAGATCTCCCACAGCGGCTTGTGGCGGTCGAGCTGCTGGGCCATGAGCCGGCCCACCAGTCGCCGCAGCTGGTCCTCGCCGCCAGGCTCGGGAAGCGCCGTGTGGCGGACGTGGTACTCGAGGTTGAAGCTCGGGTCCTCGACCCACACCGGTCGACCGACCTCGAGTGGAACGAACCGCACCTTCTGGCGGTAGCGGGGAATCAGCGGAAGCTTGGACTTGATTCCCTCGAGCAAGTCGTGGTAGGCGGGCGGGGGCCCCTCGAAGATCGAAACCGATCCGACGTGCATGTGGTTGTTGGCGCCTTCGATGTGAAGGAAGGACGCGTCCAGCGGGCTCATCCGGTCCATGTGCGGTCTCTCTCCTCGTGTTGTCTCATGTCGAGCCTACCGCGGCCGGGTCGCCCAAAAGCTCGTGCAGCCGCGCGATGGTGGTTGTGGCGTCGGTGTGGTGCACGACGGCCATGCCGAGCTCGCGGGCGGGGTCGAGGTTGAACGGCAGGTCGTCGACGAACACCAGTTGCTCGTAGGGGAGGCCGATGCGCTCGCGGGCGATGGCGTAGATCCGGCGGTCGGGCTTGCGCACGCCCTCGTCGCCGGAGATGACCTGCACGTCGAAAAGCTCGGGGAGCAGCTCGCGCACATAGGTTCCGCGGCCCCACGAGTTGGAGAGCAGACCCGTCCGCACCCCGGAGGCGCGCAGCGCGCGCACGGCATCGACCATCCGCTCTTCCAGGCGCGAGCCGCCGAGCAGGCGCGCGACCAGGCCGTCGTGATTGGCGACCTTCAGAGCGCGGGCCAGTCCGGGCTCGAACACGCTCTCGTCGATGCGCCCGCACTCGAACTCGACGAGCAGGCTGCGCGCCTCGCGATCGCGACGGAACAGCGTCATCACGGTCTCGGGCTGGATGCCCTCCTGCGTGCAGAAGGCCGAGAAGGACTCGAGCAGGCCGGTCGTCATGACCCCGCCCCAGTCGATCAGCACGCCGCTGCGCTCAGCCGCCACGGGCGGCTTCCTCGGCGCGCACGGCCAGGTCGTCGATCGCCTCGCCGAAGGTCGTGAGGTAGGGATCGTCCGTGGAGCCGGCCAGCGCGCGCTTGTAGTTGCCCTCCATGAACACGATGAGCTTCCACAGCGCCATCACCTGGTACCAGTGCACGTCGGTCATCGAGCGCCCCGATCGCTCCTCGTAGCGGGCGATGAGCTCCTCGCGCAGCGGGAAGCCGTCCTCGCGGGTGACCGCGTGCAGCTCGGTGATGCCGCGCGGCGGGTCGTTGCGGTCGACCCAGAAGGTGCACATATAGCCGAGGTCCGCCAGGGGATCGCCGATCGTCGCCATCTCCCAGTCGAAGACCGCGATAACCCGAGCCGGCGCGTCGGGGGCGAGCATCACGTTGCCGAGGCGGTAGTCCCCGTGGACGACGGTGGCGGCCGGCGACTCGGGCAGGTGGTCGGCCAGCCAGCGCCCGACGCGCTCTACCGCGGGCAGCTCGCGTGTCCGGTTGTGCTCCCACAGGCCCCCGAAGCGCCGCAGCTGGCGCTCGAGGTAGCCCGTCGGCTTGCCGAAGCCCTCCAGGCCGGCCGCCCGCCAGTCCACGGCATGGATCTCCGCGAGCGCGTCGACGAGCTCGTCGCCCATGCGCCCGCGCTCGGCCAGCGAGTCCAGCGGCGCGGGCACCTCCGAGGTGACGACGTTCCCCTCGAGCAGCGACATGACGTAGAAGGGCGCACCGACGACCTCGGGGTCCTCGCACACCGCGAGCACCTCGGGCACCCGCGCGCGGCCGGCGAGAGCGCGCAGCACGCGCGCCTCGCGAAGCACGTCGTGGGCGCTGGGGGGCAGCGGGCCACGCGGGGGGCGGCGGACGACGAGGCGGGCGTCGCCGCGGGTGACCGCGTAGGTGACGTTCGAGTGGCCCTCGCCCAGCGGGGCGATCTCGGGCTCGCCCGAGCCGAGCCCGTGCTCGTCGAGGAAGGCGAGCAGTCCCTCGAGCACCAGCAGCGGCTCGCGGTCGTTGTCCTCGGCCTCTGCCTGACTGGCGACGATGTCGTCGTGCGCGATCGCGTGCGCGGTCATCGCGGCGGGATGGTACGCGCCCTACGTCGCTAGCCGTCTCGCCCGACCGCGCGCAGCGCGTCGCGGGCGAAGGAGGCCACGCGCTCGGGGGGGAAGTCCGCGGGCGCGGTGAGGACGAGCCTGCCCGCCTCCTCCGCCAGGACGAGGATCGAGCGCGCGACCATCTCGGCGTCGAGCTCGCGGGGGCCGCGGGTCTGCAGGCCCCAGCGCACGAGCGGGCGGATGCGGTCGAGGATTCGCGCGCGGTTGCGCTCGACCTCGCGGCGCACGATCGACGGGGTGCCCTGGACGGGCGTGAGGATCAGCCGCCAGGTATCGGGGTGGCCGGCGACCGTGGTCAGGAAGGCGCGCAGCCCCTCGACCACCAGGTCGTCGGCGTCACGGGCACCGGGGTCGATAGGGACGATCGCGTCGAGCTGGGCGAGGGCGCGGCTGCGCTCGCGCAGGAGCAGGGCGCCGAGCAGCAGCTTGAGGTTGGGGAACGCGCTGTAGACGACGGGGCGGGTGACGCCGGCGGCGCGTGCGATCGCCTCCATCGACACCGCCGACCACCCGTCCGCGGCGACCAGCGCCAGCGCCACGTCGAGCACCTGCTCGCGACGCTCGGCGGGCGGGAGGCGGGGCGCGTAGCGGCGGGGGCGTTCGACGGCCATGGGCGGAGGTTGCCATTCCGGAGACGACGGCATCGCTCGCGAGCTGTATGCTACGCCCTTGTAGGAAGTGCCGTTCGAGCCGGATCGAGACCACCGGAAGGACCAACTTGCGCGCAGCCTCCGCCTCAGCGCTCGCCCCGAGCCGCAACGGCGACGTCCCGCACTTCGGCGTCGCGATCGTCGGCGCAGGCTTCGCCGGCCTTGGACTCGCGATCCGCCTGCGCGAGGAGGGCCGGGAGGACTTCGTGGTGCTCGAGCGCGCCGCTGAGGTCGGCGGCACCTGGCGCGACAACACCTATCCGGGCTGCCAGTGCGACGTGCCGTCGCGGCTGTACTCGCTGTCCTTCGCCCCCAACCCGGACTGGTCGCGCAGCTTCTCGCGCCAGGGAGAGATCCAGGCCTACCTGCGCCGGCTCGTGCGCGAGCATGGGCTGGAGGCCCATGTGCGCCTCGCCTGCGATGTGACGGGCGCGACCTGGGACGAGGAGGTCTCATGCTGGCGCCTGGAGACCTCGCGCGGGCCGCTCACCGGCGACGTTCTGGTCGGCGCCCAGGGCGGCTTGAGCTCGCCGGCGATCCCGCCGCTGCCCGGGGTCGAGCGCTTCGAGGGGAAGCTGTTCCACTCCGCACGCTGGGACCACGACCACGACCTGACCGGCGAGCGCGTCGCGGTCGTGGGCACGGGCGCCTCGGCGATCCAGTTCGTGCCGCGCATCCGCCGGCGTGCCGGGCGCCTGCACGTCTTCCAGCGCACGCCTCCGTGGATCCTTCCTTCGACTGACCGGCCCATTCCCGCACCCGAGCGCTGGGCCTACCGGCGCGTGCCGGCCCTGGCCAGGCTCGCGCGAGCCGGCGTGTTCTGGACCCGCGAGGCCGTCATCGTGGGCATGCTGCGCCCGCAGGCGATGGTCGGGCTGGAGGCGATGGCGCTCGCGCACCTGCGCGTGCAGGTCCGCGATCGCGAGCTGCGCGACCGCCTGCGCCCGGACTACCGGCTCGGCTGCAAGCGGATCCTGCTCTCCAACCACTTCTATCCCGCACTGCAAGCGCGCAACGTCGAGCTCGTCACCGACGCCGTCGCCGAGGTGCGACCCCGCTCGGTGGTGACCCGCGACGGGCGCGAGCGCGAGGTCGACACGATCATCTTCGGCACGGGGTTCCACGTCACCGACGCGCCCATGGGAAGCCTCCTGCGCGGCCGCGAAGGTGTGCTGCTCGACGAGGCCTGGCAGGGCAGCCCGCGCGCCTACCGTGGAACCACCGTCGCCGGCTTCCCGAACCTGTTCCTGCTGTCCGGGCCCAACACGGGCACCGGCAGCACCTCGCAGGTGTTCATGATCGAAGCGCAGATCGCCTACGTCCTGGACGCGCTGCGGGCCATGGAGCGCGAGCGGCTGGCGACGATCGAGGTCACCCCGGAGATCCAGGCGGCGTATAACGACCGCGTGCAGGAGCGCATGGAGGGGACGGTGTGGACGGCGGGCGGTTGCCGGAGCTGGTACCTCGACGCGACGGGGCGCAACACCACGCTGTGGCCCGAGGCGAGCTTCCGGTTCCGGCTCTCGATGCGGCGCTTCGACCTCGAGGCCTACGCGACGACATCCGCGGTCGGTGACCCGGCACCCGCGGTGCGGGTGGCGGCATGAGCCGGTCGGCGCGGTGAAGCCGCACCGCGCGCGGGTCGACGGCCTGCGCGAGGTCGGCGAGGCGCTCGACGGCGAGGCACCCGACGCGCTGCTCGTCCTCCCGCCCGCCAAGCTGCGTGAGCTCGCGGCGGTGATCCGGGAGGCGCGCGAGGACCAGGAGGCGGCGCTCGACAAGGCCGTGGAGCGGGCCCTGCGCCAGGCTCCGCGACTGCTTCGGGGACCGCTGCGCAAGGTGTTGGTGGCGTGAGCGGCGCGCTTGCCGGCCAGGCCGAGGTCGTGCGGATCGCGCGCCTTCTCGACCGCCCGCCCGACCGGCTCGCGTTTCTCGAGGCGGTCGACCCCGACGGCCTGCGGGCGCTGCGCGAGCAGCTCACCGACACCCTTTACGACGCCGACCGCGAGACGCTCGAGCGCCTGGCCCGAGCGGGGAGGCTGCTGCCCGACCAGGCGCTTGCGACGGTGGGTCAGCGACTGCTGGGCGCGCTGCTCGTCGCCCGCGTCGCCGGGACCTTCGATGCCGGGCGCGCCTCGCGCATCGGGCCGCTGTTTCCCACGCGCTTCCTCGCCGACGTCTCGTGCGCCCTGGACCCGCGGCGCGCGAGCGAGGTGATCCGCGCGCTGCCCGCGGACCACGTCGCGGAGGTCGCGCGCGAGCTCGAGCGCCGCGAGGAGTGGGTCGTGATGGGCGCCTTCCTCGATCACCTGAGCCCCGAGGCGCTGGCCGCCGTGCTCAACGGCTTCGACGAGGTCTCGCTGCTGCGGATCGGGCCGTTCGTCGAGGCGCGCAGCCGCCTGGACGAGGTGATCGGCCTGCTTGACGACGAGCGCCTGATCGAGCTCCTGCGTGCTGCCGCCCGGGAAGGGCTGTGGACCGAAGCGCTCGAGCTGGTCGACGACCTCGGTCCGGCCAACCGGGCGCGCCTGGCGCGGGCCGCGATGGCGGACGGCGACGCGCCGCTGGAGAGCCTGCTCCAGACCGCATGGCGCGAGGGTCTGTGGGAAGCGGTCCTTCCGCTCCTCGACGACATGGACGAGCCCGGCCGCCTGCGCGTCGCCGAGGTACTCGGCCGCCAGGACCCCGAGCTGGTGAAGGCCGCCACCGCGGCGGCCGGCGCGCGGCCCGGAGTGTGAGCCTCAGGCGGGCGGCGCGAGCCCTCGGGCCACTCCCTCGGCGACCACCGCGGCCTGCGCGACCGTGTCGTAGTCGAGGTTCTCGGGAGTGTCCGTGGGCATGTGGTAGTTGGACAGGCACTTGGTGTCGGCCTCGTAGGAGGTGAGCGTCGCCGTCGGATAGCCGGCGCGGCTCGGGATCACGGCGTCCGTGCTCGACCGCGACCGGGCGCCGCGGTGCAGGGGGACGCCCGCGCGCTCGGCGGTCCGCGCCACCAGGTCGCGAAACGCCGGGTCCGGATAGTCCTCCATGACGAAGGTGCCCTCGCCCTCGAGCAGGACGAGCTGCGGCGAGCCCACCGTGTCGAGGTTGAGGAACGACGTGCGCCCGCGATCCAGGTGCGGGAAGTGGCGCGCTGCGAAGCCGTAGATCCCGCCCTGTACGACCTCCTCTGCGCCGCAGGACACGAGCAGCACCCGCACGCCGCTCAGCGGCTGCTCGCGCAGCCGCTCGGCGAGGGCGACGAGGACCGCGACCGCGCTGAGGTTGTCGTTGGCCCCGGGCACGACCGGGCTGCGTGCGATGTCGGCGCCCAGCGCCGTGGTGAGCATGGAGCCCGCCAGGCCGACGGCGGCGACGGCGCGCCGCCCGGTCGCGGCGCCGAGCGCGGCGACGGCGGGCGCTCCGGCGATCGGCCACCACAGCGGCAGCGAGGTCTTCACGCTGGCGAGCAGGCGCGGCGCGGCGCGGGCCAGGCCGCGCTGGAGGGTCTGGTCGAAGGCGCGGCCCGTCTGGGCGGCGTCGTGGTGGGCGAGCAGGACCAGCGTGCGGCCGGCGTCGCGGTCGCCCGTCTCGGCGACGACGTTCCAGGTCATCTGCGGGCGGGTGACGAGCCGCCGCCACACGCGCGGACCGTTCGAAGCGTCGTCGGCGATGGCGGCCGCGGCGCCGGCCCCGACGAGCGTCGCGGTGAGCCGCGCCCGACCCGCCAGACCGGCGAGGCCCGCGACGGCGCCGGCCATCCCGAGCGGGAGGAGCTGCGCCGCGTAGCCGGGCCGGAAGGGCTCCTCCTCGAGGCGCACGGGGCAGCCCGCGCGCTGCAGCCGGCCGGCCAGCCACTCGGCGGCCTCGCGCTCGCCAGGGGACCCGGCCCGCCGCTCCAGCGGCGCGAGGGCCTCGACCACCTCGCGCAGGAGAGGCTGGGTCGTAGGGGGCATCACAGATCCTCTCGGTCTAGTTCGGACGGGTCCAGACTACGGGGCGGCAAGCGCTCCGATCACCTCCCGCCACCAGGCGACCTCCGCGTCGTCGGCCGCCGCGCGCAGGCGGCGCCGGGCGGCGTCCTGGATCTGCGCGCTGCTGCCCACGGCGAACACCGGGCCCGTGAAGGCGTAGCGCCCGTCCGCGAGCGCCACGAGTGCCCCGGGGCGGTCGCGGCGGGTGCGCATCTGCTCGAGCACCTCGATCCCTGAGACCGATCCGGGGTGGGTCGGATCGCCGTTGGCTTCGGTCCACGGCCCGCTGGAGAAGATCGTGGTCGCCCGCGTCACGAGCCGCGGGCGCCTGGTCGGATGCAGAGGACCCTCACGCCAGCGCCGCGTGATCTCCTCGAACTCGACCGCCACCTCCTGGCGCACGAGCACGTGGAGGCGGTCGCCCACCTCCACCCGCGTCGACCCGCGGGGCGGGAGCGCCTGCCCGCCGCGGACGATGACGTTGAGCAGCGCGTCGCGTGGGATCTCGAGCTCGCGCACGCGCGCCCCTCCGGCGGCGTCGCCCGGACGGACCTGGAACTCGACGATCTCCGCGCCCAGGCGCCGCAGGGCCGAGGCCTCCATCAGCGGCGCCGGGATCGCCGATGCGCTCGTGGTCACGCCCAGCCAGCGCGCGAAGGGCTGGAAGGTCGCTCCCTGCACGACAGCCGACAGGACGACGGCGAAGAAGACGATGTTGAACAGCTCCCGGCTTCCCGGCACACCGTCGATCACCGGAAACGTCGCGAGCACCACGGGCACCGCTCCCCTCAACCCGGCCCAGCCGAGCACGAGCTGTTCGCGCACGGAGAAGCGCGCGAACGCGGTCGTCAGGACGGCGGCGACGGGGCGCGCGACCGCGGCGACGACCACGGCGAGGATGGTCCCCTCCAGGGCGACCGATCCGAGCTCGGAGGGGAACACGAGCAGCCCGAGGGTGAGGAACATGACGAGCTGGGCGATCCAGGCGAGGCCGTCGTGAAACGTCGCGATGGTCCGCCGAGCCGGCGACTTCACGCTGCCGAGGATCAGCCCGACGAGATAGACCGCCAGGAAGCCCGAGCCGTGGAGCGTGTCGGCCAGGCCGAACGCGAGCGCGGCCATCGCGATCGAGGTCACCGGGTACAGGCCCGCGGACGCCAGGCGTACGCGCTTCACGGTGGCCGCCGCGGCCCAGCCGACGGCCAGCCCGACGATCAGGCCCACCCCGAGCTCGAGCACGAAGTCCAGCGCCATGTCGACGATGCCGTAGCCGGGCTCGATGATCCACTTGCCAAAGCCGATCACCAGCAGCACGGCGACCGGGTCGTTGAGCCCCGCCTCGCCCTCGAGCGTCCGGGCCAGTCGCCGGCGCAGCGTGGAGCCGCGGAGGATCGCGAACACCGCGGCGCCGTCGGTTGCCGCGAGCACCGATCCGACTAGCAGGCCCTTCAGCGTTGAGAAGTCGAACAGCCACGCGGCGGCAAGGCCGGAGATGACCGCCGTCAGGATCGTCCCCGCGAAGGCCAGCGCGACGGCGGGCGCGAGCACGGGGCGGATCTCCTCGAAGCCGGCGGCGAGCCCGCCCTCGAAGAGAATCAGGGCAAGGGCGACGATCCCGACCGTGCGCGCGAGCTCGTAGTCGTCGAAGTGGATCCAGCCCGCCCCGTCGGAGCCGATCGCCATGCCGAGCCCGAGCACGAGGACCAGGCCGGGGAGGCGCAGCCGCACGGCCAGCAGCGAGGCGCCGAGCCCACAGACGAGCAGGGCGCCGGTGATCAGTAGCAGCTGACCGTCATCCACGCGGGAGAAGTCTCCCTGGGCTGGGCTTGAAACGGTCGCTGGTCAGCGTGCGCCCGAGACCTGCGCCTGCAGGCGGCGCATGCCCCGGAGCCAGCGATCGGGCTCTGAGGCCTTGCGCTGCAGGAATTCGGCGACCTCGGGGTGGGGGAGGACGAGGAAGCGCTCCTCGCGCAGCGCGTCGACGACCACCTCGGCGACCTCCGCCGGCTCGAGCAGGCGACCGGCGGCCGCGACGATGCGCGCGCCCAGCCCCTCGTCGCTCGCGTCGTCGAGGCCGGCGCGCAGCAGCGGGGTGTCCACTCCCTGGGGGCACAGGCAGCTCACCCGTATGCCGCGGTCGCCGTAGGTGATGGACAGCCACTCGGCAAAGGCGACCGCGGCGTGCTTGGTCACCGCGTAGGGCAGGTCGCCGATCTGGCTCAGCAGGCCGGCGGCCGAGGCGGTCGAGAGGAAGTAGCCCTCGCCGCGCTCCAGCCAGCCGGGGACGAGCTGGCGGGCCGCGACGACGTGCGCGCGGACGTTGACCGCGAGGATCCGGTCCCACTCCTCGTCCGGGGTGTCGAGGCCCATGCCCGTCGCGATGCCCGCATTGGCGCAGAACACGTCGACCGGGCCGAGCTCGTCCTCCACCCGATCGAGCAGTCGTGCCACGGCGGCCTCGTCGGCCACGTCGCAGCCCAGGCCGAGGGCCTCCACGTCAAGCTCGGCCGCCGCCCGCTCGGCCCCGGGCCCGTCGAGGTCTGCGACCACCACACCGCGCGCGCCCTCGGCGGCGAACCGCCGGGCCAGCGCGAGCCCGATGCCCGACGCGCCGCCGGTGATGACCGCGACCTTTCCCTGGAGCTCCATGAGAGCGCGCCCGGCAAGATTCGAACTTGCGACCTCTCGCTCCGGAGGCGAGCGCTCTATCCACTGAGCTACGGGCGCCGAGCGGGCAGCTTAGCGCCGGTAGCGTGGGGCGCCGTGCTGCTCGCGGTGA
>JBBQNQ010000050.1:0-22196 GCA_038330095.1 Solirubrobacterales bacterium | reverse complement strand
CGCCGTCCGGTGGCGACATGTTCGACGAAGGCCAGGTGAGGACCACTCCGCTCATCGTCCCGGTCGGGTCGGACTCCGTGCGCACGCGGAAGACGTAGCGGCCGTACCGGTAGTTGGCGCGAGCCGACATGCCGCCGGAGATGATCGAGCTACCCCACTGCGCAGCGGTGATGATCAGCTTGCGGCCGTCTGACGTGATCGCGCCCGGGCGGCGTAGGCCGCCGACGTAGCCCGCGCTGTTGTACATGCTCCACTTGGTCGTGCTGACCTTGGTGCTGCTGAACTCGTCGGAGAAGACGAGCTTCATCTTGCGGCCGTCGTACGGGCTGCACGCCGTCACCGCGAGCGCGCAAGCGCTCAAGAGCAGCGCCGGCAGCACTCGCTGAATGCGCCTTGACATCGGGTCCCCCTGCGTCAATCAGTCGAATCCGCCGCCTCCCACACAGCGGACTCCGGACTTCAAGTGCGGCAGGCTATCAGCCGTCCACGCTCTGAACTTGAAACAGGCTGGTGGTGCCCGGACTTCCGCTTGGCAAACCTGCGGTAATCCCGACGCGCTGGCCGGGGTGGATCCAGCCGAGCTCGAGGCAGCGCTGAACGGCGTCGGCGATGAGCGCCTCGGTGGTCTCGTGGCGGCGCATGCGCTCGGCCTGAACGCCCCACATCAGCCCGCAGCGGCGCACCGTCTCCTTGCCCGGCGACAGTGCGTAGATCGGGACCTGCGGGCGATGGGCAGAGACCAGCCGCGCCGAGCGGCCCGACAGGGTGGGGACGATCAGCGCGTCGAGGTTGAGCTCGCGAACCGCGTGCGCCGCGCTGTGGGCGATGGAGTACGCCGGGTCGCGCACGCCGCGGTGCACACGACCCTCGTTCCAGTCCTCGTAGGGCGCGATCTCCTCGGTGCGCTCGGCGATCCGGGCCATCATCGCGACCGCCTCGACCGGGTTCTGGCCCACCGCCGTCTCCTGGGAGAGCATCACTGCGTCCGTGCCGTCGAGGATCGCGTTGGCCACGTCGGCCACCTCCGCGCGGGTCGGCCGCAGCGAGGTCACCATCGAGTCGAGCATCTGGGTGGCGGTGATCGACGGGCGGGCCAGGCGCCCGGAGAGGGCGAGGATCTGCTTCTGGACGATCGGGACCTCCTCGACGTCCAGCTCGATCCCGAGATCGCCGCGCGCGATCATCACGCAGTCAGCGGCGGCGACGATCTCCTCGGCGCGCTCGACCGCCTGCGGCTTCTCGATCTTGGCGATCAGCGGCAGCCGCGTATGGTGACGCACGTCCTCGATGTCCTGCGCGCGGCGCACGAAGGACAGCGCGACGACGTCGACGCCGATGCGCTCACCGGCCTGAAGCATCTCGAGGTCGCGCTCGGGCACGGCGGGCAGCTCGTCGATCTCGCCAGGGATGTTCAGCCCTTGCCGCGAGACGACGGCGCCGCCGATCTTGACCTCGGCGTCGAACTCGCCCGCCTCCGCACGCACCGTGCTGACCCGCAGCCGCACCGCACCGTCGGCCAGGTAGACGCTCTCGCCCGGCTGGATCGCGCCGGCGAGGCCGTCGACGGGGATCGCCATGCGGCCGGCGTCGCCGACCACGTCCGAGCCGCACAGGAAGGTCACGCTCTCGCCGGGGACAAGCCGGACCAGTCCACCGTCGAGCTCGCCGATACGCAGCTTGGGCCCGGGCAGGTCCTGGAGGATCGCGACCGGCCGGCCCGCGCGGGTGGCGGCGCTGCGAAGCCGCTGCGCGGTCTCCTCGTGCTCTTCGAGGGTTCCGTGCGAGAAGTTCAGCCGTGCGACGTCCATGCCCGCCTCGACCAGACGCACGAGCGTCTCGGCGTCACGCGACGCCGGCCCGATGGTCGCGACGATCTTGGTGCGGCGCACGGAGGGAAGGTAGCGGTCGCCTCAGCGCGTCCCGCGCTGTGAACGAGCGCCGGTCTGGGGCTACACGAAGTGCCCGTCCTCGACGACCGCCTCGCCGTCGGCGCTCAGGCGTCCACCCGCTCGCAGGTCGCAGATCATGTCCCAGTGCACGGCCGACTCGTTGACCCCTCCCGCCTCGGGGTAGCTGCGACCGACGGCGAGGTGCACCGTGCCGGCGATCTTCTCGTCGAACAGGATGTTGCCGACGGGCCGGTCGATCCCGGCGTTGGTGCCGATCCCGATCTCGCCGAGGCGGCGGGCGCCCGGATCGGTGTCGAGCGTGCGCTGCAGGTAGGGCTCGCCACGTCCGGCGCGGGCGCCGACCACCTCGCCGGCCCGAAACGTCAGCTCGATGTCGGCGACCTCGACGCCGGATGGGCTCGACGGCACGGTGTAGCGGATGGTGCCCGTCGCGCTGTCCTCCAGCGGCGAGGTGAAGACCTCGCCGCTGGGCATGTTGCGCCGGCCGTCGGAGTTGACCCACGTGCGCCCGTCGACGCGCAGGCGCAGGTCGGTCCCCTCCGCCTCGATGCGAAGCTCGCGGGCGTCGCGCAGGCGCTCGACGAGCCCGTCCTGGAACGCGCGCAGCTCCTGCCACGCCGCCGCCGGGTCGGGGCGATCGAGGAACAGGGCCCGGTGCACGAAGGCCGCGAACTCGGCCAGCCCCATTCCGGCCTCCTGCGCCGAGGCGGCGGTCGGCCACAGGGTCAGCGACCAGCGCCGTGCCAGCGCGGCCTCGCGTACCGGTCGGCGCGCCCGGGCCGCCCGGGCGATGCGCTCGGGGTCGACACGCGCAAGCGCCCGTGTGTTGTCGGGCGCGATGACGCGCAGCGAGGAGTAGGTGCCCTGGGCCTCGGCGAGGGCGAGCGGGGGAAAGCCGTCGAGGTGGGAGTCGCGGGCGTGGGCGAAGAAGGCCTCCTCCTCGCCGGGGAGCGATACGCGCAGCAGTGGCCACCCCCCGCGCTCGAGGATCGAGCGCTGCAGCTCGAGCAGTAGCGGGGCGGCGAGAGCGCCGGAGCGTACGAGCACCTGCTGGCCCTCCTGCACCTCGAGGCAATAGCCCGCGAGCAGGTCGGCGAAGCGCGCCGGGTCGGGCATTACGGCGCGGGCAGCTCGGGGAAGTTCTCGGCGAGGTGGATTCGCAGGGCGTCGCGGACCGCCGCGCGCTCGGCCGGCGTGGCGACCCTGAAGCGCGCGAGCAGGTCGCGCTGACCCTCCAGTGGCACGCCGGCGATCGTCCAGCGGACAGCGAGGCGCTCGAACAGGAACTCGACCGCGCGCTGCCAGGCGTCCTCGCGGTCCAGGCCACCGGCCAGCTCGGCCCGGTAGGCCTCGCGGGTCTTGGGGGTCATCGCGCCGCGAAGCGTCAGGACCCCGCCGGCCTCGTCCCCGTAGTCGGTGCTCGGCGCGGCGAGTCGCTCGCGCTGGCGGTTGCGGCGGCCCACTAGGCCATCTAGGTCGTGTCGGCCGCCCGCTCCAGCTGCGCACGTACGTCGCCGGTGAGCGGCTCGGCGTGGCCGGGCCACGCGGCGGCGGGCTCGAGCGCCGCGAGCTTGCGGATGCTGGCACGCGCCTGCTCGGTGTCGAGGTTGAAGGCGGCGTGCGGGACCTGCGGCGGTCCCGGCGTGAAGCGCTCCGGGTTGGCCGTGTAGAAGACGTCCGAGCTCAGCGCGAGCCGGTCGGCCTCGCGCCACAGCGCGATCAGCCCCGGCGCGTGGCCGGGACAGTGCACCACGCGAAAGCCCGCCACGTCCTCGCCCTCTTCGACCGTCCCCGCGACCTCGACGGGGCCGCCGTCCCAGCTGCGCAGCAGGGCGGGATAGATCCAGCGCGCGGGAGCTGGCATCTTCGAGAGGTCCGCATAGTGCAGGCCACCATCGCCCTGCGCGTCGGCGACGTCGTCGGGGTGGACGTACACCGGAGCTCCTCGCATCCCCGGTGCGGCACCGCGGTGGTCGACGTGGGAGTGCCCCAGCACGATCCGCGTGATACCGCCCAGCTGCGCCCCCGCGCTCGACAGGGCGCTGGTCATGGCGCGGATGCCGGCGTCGAACATGAGCACCCCGTCGCCGTCGCGCACGAAGTACACGTTGAACCCCTTGCGTGGCAGGCCGCCGCGCACGATCCACACTCCGTCGGCTATCTCCTCGGGCGGATCGGCCACGCGCCTGCGAAGCCGCGTGCGGGCGTTGACCGCCCGAGTCATGCGCCCTTCGGCGGCCGAGTCGCGCGCCGGCAGAACCCCCATCTGGCGCGCGAGCTCCATCCCGTCTACATAGGCGTCGTTGTGGACGATCTCGCCGTCCTGCACCCTCAGCACGTCGCAGCCCTCCATCTCCACCCGCGCGCCTGTGGGCTCGAGGCCCTGGAAGCCTCCCGGCCCCGCGAAGGTCGCCGTCGCGCGCCAGCGCACTGCGCAGCGGTCCCCGTCCGCGACGAGGTCCAGGACCTCGAAGGCGAAGTCGGGCATCGCCGCGAACAGCTCGGTGAAGTAGCCCCGGACACCGTCGGGGGCGACGAGCTCCGCCTGGCCGACGAAGCGGTCCAGCCCGCCTGCCCGCCAGCACGCGGCCATCGCCTCCGGGTCACGTGCGGAGGCGGCGCCGAAGTAGCGCCGGGCGACGTCGGCGGTCGACTGCGTGCTCACCTCGCGTCAGTCTAGGGTTCCGCCAATGCCCGAGGCGACACGCAGGCGCGAGCTGGGGCGCGGGGAGCGGGTGCTGCCCGGCGTCTGGCGGCTGCGCCTGCCGCTGCCCTGGCCCGGGGTCCCGCACTGCAACGCGTGGGCGATCGCCGCGGGCGACGGCGTCGTGCTGGTTGACACGGGCATGCACGAGCCGGGCTCGATGGCCCACCTCGAGCGCGCGCTGGACCAGGTCAACCTTCGCCTCGAGCACGTGCGGTTGCTGGTGATCACCCACGCCCATTCAGACCACTACGGCCAGGCGGGCCCGATCGTCGACCGCGCCGGCTGCCCGATGTGGATGCATCCGAACGACGCGCACATCCGCGAGCGCGCGCAGGACCCCGAGGCAGTGCTCGCCCATCGCCTGGAGATCGCCCGCACCAGCGGGGTGCCCGAGGAGCCGCTGCGGCGACTGCAGGAGTCGGGCGGTGGCCAGGGGATAGGCATCGCGCGCTTCGTCGAACCCGACCGCCACCTCGTGGAGGGAGTCGAGGTGCAGAGCGACCTCGGCCCGTGGCAGGTGCTCGAGACCCCCGGCCACGCGCCGTCCCACATCTGCCTCTACCAGCCCGAGCGCCGCGTGATGATCTCTGGCGACCATCTGCTCGGCCGCGTGTCGACCTACTACGACTACGGCTGGACACCCGACCCCGTCGGCGAGTTCCTCGCCTCGCTGGACAAGGCGGACGAGCGCGGCGCTCGCCTGTGCCTCTCGGGCCACGGCAAGCCGTTCACCGAGGTCCACGGCCACGTGGAGGGCAACAGGGCGCTGGTCGCCCGGCGCCTGGACGCTGCCCGTGCGGCGCTCGCCGACGGGCCGCTCACCGCCTTCCAGGCGGCGCCGCTGGTCTTCGGGGAGCCCGTGACCCAGGGCACGGCCGCCTGGCGCCTCTCCGAGGCGCTCTGCTACCTCACCCATCTGGAGGCGCTGGGCGAGGTAGTCCGCTCCGGGGGCGAGCCCGAGTGCTGGTCGCTCGCGCAGAGCGCCGCGGCCTAGAGGGATACCCTCTCCCGATGCGCATCGACGAGATCCTCGCCGCCAAGGACGGGCCGGTGTTCTCCTTCGAGTTCTTCCCCCCCAAGACCGAGGAGGGGGAGGCGAACCTGCAGCGGGCGCTTGCCGAGCTGGCCGCGCTCGAGCCGGACTTCACCTCGGTCACCTACGGCGCCGGAGGCTCGACGCGCGACCGGACGATCGACATCGTCAAGTCGATCAAGGCCGACCACGGGATTGAGGCCATGGCCCACCTGAGCTGCGTGGGGACCACGAAGCAGCAGCTCGGCGAGATCATCGACGACATCCGCAAGGCGGGGATCGACAACGTGCTCGCGCTGCGGGGCGACCCGCCGCGCGGGGAGACCGAGTGGCGTCCGACCCCGGGTGGCCTGGAGTACTCGACCGAGCTCATCGCGCTGCTCGCCGAGCGCTATGACTTCGCGATCGGCGCCGCGTGCTTCCCCGAGGTCCACCCGGAGGCGCCCGACCTGGCGAGCGACCTGCGGTTCCTGTCGGAGAAGGTCGATCGTGGGGCGCGCTTCCTGATCACCCAGCTCTTCTTCGACAACCGCCTGTACTACGACTTCGTGCGCGAGGCGCGGCGCATGGGGATCGAGGCGCCGATCATCCCGGGCATCATCCCCGTGACCAACGTCGAGCAGATCAAGCGCTTCACCTCGATGTGCGGCGCCTCGATCCCCGCGGGTCTGCTCGAGCAGCTCGACCTGCGCGCGGACGACCCGGCTGCGGTCGTCGAGCTGGGCGTCGCCTACGCGACCGCCCAGTGCGCCGACCTGCTCGCCCGCGGGGCGCCCGGGATCCACTTCTACACGCTCAACAAGTCGCCCTCCACGCGGGCGATCCTGTCTGCGCTCAGGCTGCTCCGCCCGTGGGAGCGGGCGGCCCCGGCTCCTCGGGACGAGCGGACCGCGGCGGCGTGATCTCCAGGGCGTGGGCGACGAGCATCTGCCCGTCGCGCTCGTAGCGCACGTCGACGGTGTCGTTCTTGCGATAGGTGCCGATCCCCCAAGCGCCCAGGAACCAGCGCCACAGCCCGAGCCGCCCCTCGTTGGCCAGGGGCCGCTCGAAGTGCAGCGCGCCCCTGCGGACGCTGTAGTCCTCGCCCGGGCGTTGGGGGACGCCGTTGACGTAGACCTCGAACGGCGGCCTCACCCCGGACGGCAGCTCCACGCGCCATCGCTCCATGCCGGGCAGTATGGCCGCCTCGACCGCTACCGTCGCCGGCCGTGAGCGAGCAGGCGATCCCCTACCGCATCCGCCGCTCAGACCGTGCGCGGCGAGTGCGGGTGACAGTCGGAGCGGCCGAGGGCGTCGAGGTGGTCCTGCCGCGCCGGGCGGCCTCGCGCGAAGCCGACGCGGCGGTGCGCGAGTTGCGGACCTGGATCGAGCGCCGCCTGGGGGCACTGGAGCGCGCCCAGGCGCAGGCCGGCGCCCCGCCGGGTCACGTGCCCTACTTGGGCGAGGCGCTGCGCATGATCCCCGAGCCCGGCCGCACGCGCGCGCACCGCCGCGGCGCGACCGTCGTGGTTCCCGGCGGCGATCCGCGCCCTGCGCTCGAGCGCTGGTACCGCCGCGCGGCGCGGACGGAGATCCCCCCACGCGTCGAGCGCGCCGCGGCTCGCGCCGGCGTGAGCTACGAGCGCCTGAGCATCCGGGGCCAGCGCACGCGCTGGGGCTCGTGCTCGACCACCGGGACGCTCAGCTTCAACTGGCGCCTGCTGCTGGCCCCCGAGCCCGTCCTGGACTACGTGATCTGGCATGAGGTCTGCCATCTCGAAGTGCTCGACCACTCCCAGCGCTTCTGGCGCCTGCTCGCCCGGCACTGTCCCGACTACCGCGAGCAGGAGCTCTGGCTGCGCCGTTACGGCTCGGCGCTCGCGCTGCCTGCGCCGGCGGCGGAGCCCGGGGCGATTACGGCGTCGACGAGGGAGGGGTAGGGGGTGAGTTGGGAGCGAGACTGCATTTGAGCCCCTATAACGGGCACAACGTCGAT
Source organism: Solirubrobacterales bacterium (assembly GCA_038330095.1). Taxonomy (GTDB): domain Bacteria; phylum Actinomycetota; class Thermoleophilia; order Solirubrobacterales; family Solirubrobacteraceae; genus JBBPZA01. Next base: position 14,571 of record JBBQNQ010000050.1, on the reverse strand, counting down.
CTCGCGCTGTGAGACGCGGTACCAACCCCCTCTCCCTCGTCGCCCGTCGTTCGCCGGCCGCGGCGCTCAGACCCTCGCCGCCCCACGCTCCGCCCGGAGATACTCCGTCGCCTCGCCTTCGGGCAGCGGCCGCGATAGCAGGTTGCCCTGGGCGAGCGGGCAGCCGAGATCGCGCAGGAACTGGTGCTGCTCGCCGGTCTCGACGCCCTCGGCGATCGGCACCTTGCCCAGCGCGCCGGCCATCCGCACGATCGACGCCAGCATCGCGCGTGCCCCGCTGTCTTCCGGGACCGCGAGGACAAACGAGCGGTCTATCTTGAGGATCTCCACCGGCAGCGTTCGCAGGCGCGCCAGCGACGAGTAACCGGCGCCGAAGTCGTCCACCGCGAGTCGGATGCCGAGCGCGGCGAGGTCGCGGAGCAGCGGCGCGCCGGCTCCCGCCTCCAGCATCGCCGCCGACTCGGTGATCTCGATGCTCACCAGGCGGGGGTCGACGCCCGTCTGCTGCAGCTGCTCGCCCACCTTCCCGGCGAGCCCGGGGCGAAGCTGGCGGGGCGAGAGGTTGAACGAGACGCTGGCGCTCAGCCCGTCGCGCGCCCACCCCGCTGCCTGGCGCAGCGCCGCCTCGATGACCCAGTCGCCCAGTGCGGTGATGAGACCGCTGGCCTCCGCCTGCGGAATGAACCTCAACGGGAAGATGAGCCCGCGCTCGGGGTCCTGCCAGCGCACCAGCGCCTCGACTCCGAACACACCGCCGTCGGCCAGCCGGACCACGGGCTGGTAGTGCAGGACGAGCTCGTCGTGCTCGATCGCGTGCCGCAGTCGCTCTGGGTCCGCAAGCCGCTCGATCGTCGAGCTCGTCGGCCTGTGCTGGTCGTCGCCGGCGTGAAGCACCATCCTTGCCCGTCCAGCCGACTTGGCCTGGTACATGGCGGCGTCGGCGTGGCGCATCAACGCGTCGGCGGTGGGAGCGTCGTGGGGAAACAGGCTGAGCCCGATGCTCGCGTCGATCTGGAACTCCCGGCCGCCGAGCTGAAACGGCCGCTCGAGGGCCCGCTCGAGCTTGCCGGCCACCCGGCAGGCCTCGCCGGCTGGATCGTCGCCCAGGTCGGTCAACAGCAGGAGGAACTCGTCGCCGCCCTGGCGGGCGAGCAGGTCGGACGCGCGGGTGACCGCTCCCAGCCGCGTCGCGACCTCCTGGAGCAGCGCGTCGCCCGCCGCGTGCCCGAGGCTGTCGTTGACGCGCTTGAAGTCGTCGAGGTCGAGGAACAGCATGGCGACGCTGTGGGTCCGGCGGGCGGCCCGGGCCAGCGCGATCGCCAAGTGCTCTTCCAGCAGTGTGCGGTTGGGAAGGCCGGTGAGGTGGTCGTGGAACGCGAGGTGGGCGATCTCGCGCTCGGCGGCGCGGCGCTCTGTCACGTCCTCGCCGCTGGAGATTGTCCCCGTCACCCGTCCGGCCGAATCGCGTACGACCGCGTTGTGCCAGGCGATCGTCCGCTCGCGGCCCTCCGCGGTAACGATCTGGTTCTCGAAGAACTCGGCGAGCTCGACCTCCCCGGCGATCAAGCGGTCGAACGCCTCCCGCGTGCGAACGCGCTCTTCCTCGGGCACGGCGAGCTCGAACCAGTCCCGGCCGACGACCTCGTGCTCTGCTCGGCCGAACACCTCGAGGCACTTGGGGTTGATGAGCTCGACGCGGGCGCGCGCGTCGAGCACGACGATCATCGTCGTGGTGACATCGAGGTAGCTCTGCGCGCGATCGCGCTCGTCGCGCAGCGCCAGCTCGCCGATACGGCGCTGGGTGATGTCCGCGAGCGAGCAGACGACCCCATGGGGGCGGGGCTGGCCGGGCCGCCTGAGAGGCTGGACGTTGAGCGACAACAACGCCCTCGAACCGTCGGGCCGAGTGAGTCCCAGCGCCACATCGCGTTGCGGTTCGCCGGTCTGCAGCGTCTTGGTGACGGCATTGGCCTCCGGGTCCACGGGCATGTCGTCGGCATCCAGCACCTCGAAGCCGGATTCGAGGATCTCGGCCGGGGAGCGGCCGAGGATCCCCTCGTGCGGGATGCCCAGGATGCGAGCCGCCGCGGCGTTCGCGGAGACGATCCGCATGTCGTCCGCGAACACGAGCAGCCCCTCCTCGAGTGCCGCGACCACCGAGCGATTGAGCTCCTCGCTGTCGGCCAGCGCACCGATCGCTCCCCAGCGCTCCAGGGCCTGCGCAAGGTGGCCGCCGACGGTGGCGAACATCGCGAGCAGCTCGGTGTCGGGCTCGCGGATCTCCTCGCCGAAGAACTCGAGCACGCCGTCGAAGCGCTCGCCGATCCTCACCGGGAAGGCGACGGCGCTGGCCACCCCGGCCGCCGGCGCCACCGAGCGACCCTGGGCAGCGGCCTCGCGGCCGAGGTCAGGAATCCAGACCGGCTCGCCGCGGGCCCAGGTGCGCCCCGGGAGTCCCTCCCCATGCGGGAAGTGCCGCGCGAGGGTCTCGCGCATGAACCAGTCCATGCCGGCTCCCGGGCGCTGCCAGGTCGCGCGGCAGTGCAGCCGGTCGTCGCTCGCGAGCTCCCAGCCCGCTCCGAAGCTCCACTCCAGCGACTCGCCGATCGTCGCGACGACGCGCTCGAGCAACTCGGCGCGCGAGCGCGCCCCGGCTATGTGGCCTGCGATCGCCTGCTGTACGAGCAGCAGGCGCTTGGCCTCGTTGAGCGGTCCCCTGCCTTCCGGCATTCCCCTTGCCTTCCGACCATCCGTGTACACCTCAATCTAGCGGGGTCTGGCCAAACTTCCAAACTCTGGTGCAACGGCCCCAGCCGCGCCGGCGACAGGACCTCAGGAACGCTGCTCGACCGGAACGTAGTCGCGGTCGCGTGCGCCGGTGTAGAGCTGGCGCGGGCGGGCGATCTTCTGCTCGGAGTCCTCGACCATCTCCAGCCACTGGGCGATCCAGCCGCTCGTGCGCGGGATGGCGAAGAGCACCGGGAACATGGAGACCGGCATGCCCAGCGCCTCGTAGATGAGGCCGGAGTAGAAGTCGACGTTGGGGTAGAGCTTGCGCTCGACGAAGTACTCGTCCTCCAGAGCGATGCGCTCGAGCTCGAGCGCGATGTCGAGCAGCGGGTTGGTGCCCGTCACCTCGAAGACGTCCTCCATCGCCTTCTTGATGATCCGCGCGCGCGGATCGTAGTTCTTGTAGACGCGGTGGCCGAAGCCCATCAGGCGCTCGTTGCCCTCCTTCACGCCCTTGATGAAGTCCGGCACGTTGTCCTTGGTCTCGATACGGCCGAGCATGCGCAGGACCGCCTCGTTGGCGCCGCCGTGAAGCGGGCCGTAGAGGGCCGCGACACCGGCGGCGACGGCGGAGTAGGGATCGACCTGCGATGAGCCGACCCCGCGAACGGCGCTCGTCGAGCAGTTCTGCTCGTGGTCGGCGTGCAGGATGAAGAGGACGTCCAGCGCGCGCTCCAGGCGGGGATCGGGCTCGTACTTGAGCTCGGTCATCTTGTAGAGCATTCCGATGAAGTTGCCGGGGTACCGCAGGTCGTTGTCCGGATACACGTAGGGCTGGCCCTTGGAGTGGCGGAAGGCGAACGCGGCGAGGGTCGGCATCTTGGCGATCAGGCGGATGATCTGGAGGTAGCGGACCTCCTCGTCCTTGATCGCGTTGGCGTCGGGGTAGAAGGTCGACATCGCACCCACCGACGCGAGCAGCATGCCCATCGGATGGGCGTCGTAACGGAAGCCCTGCATGAAGGTCCGGATGTTCTCGTGGACGAAGGTGTGGATCGTGACCTCGTGGGACCACTCCTCGAGCTGCTTGCTGGTCGGCAGCTCGCCGTGGACGAGCAGGTAGGCGACCTCGATGTAGGTGGACTTCTCGGCCAGCTGCTCGATCGGGTAGCCGCGGTATTGCAGGATCCCGGCCTCGCCGTCCAGGTAGGTGATAGCACTGCGACACGAGGCCGTGTTCATGAACGCCGGGTCGTAGCTGAGCAACCCGAAGTCGTCGTCGGAGACCTTGATGTTGCGCAGCTCGGGGGCCCGGATCGCTCCGTCGACGATCTCGACCTCGTACTGGCGACCTGTGCGGTTGTCGGTTATCGACAGGGAGTCTCGCCCCCCGTGCCCGTCGCCTCCCGCTTCGGCGCCCTGCTCGGTCTTCGTCTCGGGTGAGCCCATACGCCTAGTCCTCCGTGTCGGTCGCGTCCGTGAATGATGGCGGATCGCCGCGCCCGGCCTACCTTCGCCGGCGCCAGCCTCCTCCGAGAAATCGCGCGAGGCGCCCGGCGCGCGGATCGGCGTGGTACTCCGGCGCCCCGGGCCGGTACTCGGGAAGCGCGATCGCCTGGCCGGCGTCGATCGAGAGGATCACCGCACCCACGGTTATCCGGTCGACCTCGGGCGCGTCGACGAAGCGCCGGCCCTCCGGGGTCGCGACCACGATGCCGTCGAAGATGTGCTCGCGCTCGTTGTCGAGGACCTGGTCGACGGTCCCGAGCCGTGTGCCGTCGGCGCTGAGCACGTCCGCGCCGCGCTCGAGCGCCTTGTAGGAGATGGCGGCGTCGAGGTCCTCGTCGGCCACGGCGGTGGCTCAGGAGGTCGCCACGGCTGCGCTCATGGCGCTGACGACCAGCAGGAACGAGACTGCGATGACCGCCCGCGTCAACCCTGGGGAGCGCGGGAAGTCGGGCTGGGTGATGCCGACCGTCGAGACGACTACCGCCCAGGCGGCGAGCAGCCCACCGAGCACGTAGAACGGCGTCTTGCTCGGCTCCGATGCCTTCTCGGCGGCAAGCACCATGAGCGCGACGGCGTGCACGGCGTGAGACTACCTGACCCCGTCGCCCTCGGGTGCACCCCCGTACCTGCTCTCCGTGGCCTGAGACTGGCCCTGGTAGTGGCTACCGAGCCCCGCCGACCCGTAGGGCCGCTGAGCGGGTGCATCGAGGGTCATGAAGGACAACTGGGCGATCAGCATCCCCGGCCACAGCTTGATCGGGATCCGCGTGAGGTTGTTGAGCTCCAGGGTCAGCGCGCCCTTCCAGCCGGGATCGACGAAGCCGGCCGTCGCGTGGACGATCAGACCGAGGCGGCCCAAGCTCGATTTGCCCTCCACCCTGGAGACGATGTCGCCGGGCAGCTCGAGCCACTCGTGGGTGGTCGCCAGGCAGAACTCGCCGGGATGGATGACGAACGCTTCGCCCTCCTCCACCCGGATCTCCTCGGTGAGGTTGCGAGGCGGGTCGCGCAGATCGATGGCCGAGGCGCGGTGGTTGTGGAAGACCCGGAACGAGCTTCCGAGCTTGACGTCCACGCTCGCGGGCTGGACCAGCGACGGATCCCACGGATCGATGACGATCCGTCCCTCCTCGACGAGTCGGCGGATCGTGCCGTCGGAGAGGACGCTGGCCGGTGCGGGCGCGGTCACGCGCCGGGATTCTGCCAGCGCAGGCGGATCACGCTGGGTCTCCTACGAGTCGTGCAGCGTGCGCGCGCGCCGGGCGCGGGTGCGCATGCGCGGCGGCGACGGGACGGCCGGAGCGCCGTGGGGGCCGCGGCGAGGGCCGCGCGGGATCCGCGGTGGACGCCGGTGGGGATGGTCCTTGATCCCGCCGTCGTCGTGGGACTCGGCCGGCTCGTCGGTCTGATGGGCGGCCCACCAGACGATGCCGAGCAGCATGAAGATCGGAATCTTCAAGATGAACATCAGCCAGATGAATCCCCAGGTCACGCCGCGTCGCTCCTGCTCGGCAGCGTACCCATAAACGCGCCCGAGGTCACGGGACGCGGCTAGCATTGCTCAGCGTTGCGCCGGCTCAGCTCCCTGTTGATCCTCTCGCTCGCCCTGCTGGCGGTGGGCGCCGCCCCTGCGCTTGCGCTGCCGCCGGTCAAGCACGTGCTCGTGGTCGTGCTGGAGAACGAGAACTACGCCGACACCTTCGGCTCGGACTCGCCGGCGCCCTACCTTGCCAAGTCGCTGCCCGCCCGGGGCGCCCTGCTTCCCAACTACTACGCCATCGGGCATTTAAGCCTCGACAACTACATCGCGATGATCAGCGGGCAAGCGCCCAACACGACAACGCAGGCCGACTGCCCGGCGTTCTCCGAGCTGACCCCCGGCACGTTGAGCGCGGACGGGCAGGCCGTCGGCAGCGGGTGCGTCTACCCGGCGCAGATCAAGACCGTCGCCGACCAGCTCACGGCCGCGGGCCTCAGCTGGCGCGGGTACATGGAGGACATGGCCGCCGGGCCGGCGGGGGAGGCGAGGAGCTGCCGGCGCCCGGCGATCGGCGCCCGGGACACCACCCAGGCAGCGCGGGTGGGCGACCAGTACGCCGCCCGGCACAACCCGTTCGTCTACTTCCGGTCGCTGCTGGACGCGGGCGCCTGCAAGCGCTACGACGTCGATTACGCCCGCCTGGCCAAGGACCTGCGCTCGCCGCGCACGACGCCGAGCTTCGGATTCGTCTCGCCCAACCTCTGCAACGACGGCCACGACGCCACCTGCGTGGACGGCTCGCCCGGCGGGCTGCCACGGGCCAACGCGTGGTTGCGCACCGAGATACCCAAGATCCTCGACTCCCCCGGCTTCCGCGACGACGGCCTGCTGATCGTGACCTTCGACGAGGCCGAGGCAGCTGGGCCCAACGCCGACTCCAGCGCGTGCTGCGGCGAGCGGCCAGGGCCGGGGTCGGCGAACCCGGGCTTCATCACCGCCGGGCCGGGCGGCGGACGGATCGGCGCGGTGCTGATCTCGCCGTTCATCCGTCCGGGCACCGTGCTCACCACGCCCTACAACCACTACGGCCTCCTGCGCTCGGTCGAGAATCTGTTCGACCTTCCCTACCTCGGCTTCGCCAGACAAAAGGGCCTACGGGCGTTCGGAAGCTCGGTCTTCAACCGTGTCCCGCCCCTGAAGCTGCGGGTTCGGGCGGGGAGGCTGCGCAGCAGCGGGCGGGTGAGGCTCGCGCTGCGGGTCAATCGCCGCGCGCTGGTGCGCGTGGGCGGGAGCTGCCGCGGCACGCCGCGCACGACGAGCGAGACCGGCCGCGTGCGCCTGAAGGTGCGCGCCACCGGCCACGGGCGCTGCAACGTGACGGCCAGCCGCAAGGGCTGGCGGTCCGCGCGGGTCCGGGTGACGCTCGGCGGCGGGAGTGGCGGTTAAGAGCCGGTCGGCCAGCGAGGCCGGCCTCTTCGGTCCCGGCTCGCTCACGTGGCGTGTCAACTCGGAGATGGTGCTGCTCGCCGGCGGTGGGCGGGCGCTGCTCCTCCAGGTCGCCCACCCGCTGGTCGCCGCCGGGGTAGCGCAGCACTCCGGCTACCAAGAGGATCCCTGGGGCCGGCTGTTTCGCACCCTGGACCTCACGACCCGGATCGTCTTCGGCGACGCAGGCGACTCGGCGGCGGCATCGCGGCGCCTGGACCGGGTCCACAGCAAGGTCACCGGCCTGGCCGACGACGGCACTCCCTACGATGCCCGCTCCCCCGACCTGCTGCTGTGGGTGTGGGCGACCCTCGTCGAGACCTCGATGCTCGTCTACACACGCTACGTCCGCCCGCTCACAGCGGCGGAGCTGAACGGCTACTACGTCGAGCAGACCCGGTTCGCCGCCGCCTGTGGCGTGCCGGACGGCCACTGGCCGCGTGGCTATGCCGAGTTCGCCGAATGGTTCGATGGAGTCGTGCACCGCGAGCTACGAGTGACCGAAGCGGCTCGCGACGTCGCTCGCGCCACCCTGCGCCCCGCCGTCCCGCTTCCCGCTCGCCCGGCCTTCGAGGCGCTGAACCTCGTGACCATCGGCCTCCTGCCGCCGACGCTGCGCGAGGCCTACGGGCTCGAATGGGGCGCCGGTCGGGAGCGCATGCTCGCAGCTTCCACGGCCGCGATCCGTCGCGTGCTGCCCGTGTTGCCCTCGCTGCTGCGCGAGTTCCCGCTCGCGCGGGCCGCGCGCGGGCGGGCGACCGCGGCGGCATGACGCGCCGACTCCTCGCGCTGGCGGCGGCGGCCCTCGCCCTGGCCGCCGGCGCCTGCGGCGGCCAGGACGGCGACGCGACCGCGCGGCCGTCGCGCTCGACTGCGCAGACCACGGGCTTCGTGCCGTCGCTGCCGGCGCCGCATGCGGTGGTGTGGGCGGTGGGCGACGGAGCCGACGGCAGCGCCCAGGCGCGGGCGCTCGCCACGCGCATCGCGGCCGACCGCCCCGATCGCCTCCTCTACCTCGGAGACGTCTATGAGAGCGGCACCGCCCAGGAGTTCGCGACCCGCTACCGCCCGATCTACGGATCTCTCGACGCGCTGACCGCGCCGACGCCGGGCAACCACGACTGGCCGCTGCATGCCGAGGGCTATGACCCCTACTGGCGGCGGGTGCGCGACAAGGACACGCCGCCCTACTACTCCTTCCTGGCAGGGGACTGGCAGCTCATCAGCCTCAACTCCGAGCTCCCGCACGAGGCCGGCTCTCCGCAGCTGCGCTGGCTGCAATCGGTCCTGCGCGGTCCGGGGACGTGCCGGCTCGCCTTCTGGCACCGGCCACGCTTCAGCGCGGGCTCGCACGGCGATTCGCCGGACATGGCGCCGGTCTGGAACGCCCTGCGCGGGCGCGCGACCATGGTCGTCAGCGGCCATGATCACGACATGCAGAGGCTCGCGCCGGTCGACGGGATCACCCAGTTCGTCTCGGGCGCCGGTGGCGCGAGCAGCTATCCCATCGACCGGTCCGACCCCCGCCTCGCATTCGGGGACGCCAGCACCAAAGGGGCCCTGCGCCTGGAGCTGACGCCGGGCCTTGCCCGCTTTGCGTTCATCACGACCGCCGGAGCGACGCTCGACGGCGGCGCCGTACCGTGCCGGCGCTAGGGATGGGCTAGGCCCCGGCGCGCTCGGCGCTGCGCAGGCCGCGCAGGGCCCACGCGGAGAAGACCACGATCAGGCCGGCGATGACCGCGAACGCGAGCCCGACGTGCTCGGGCTCTCCGGAGATGAGAGCGCGCCCCGCCTCCAGAAGCGCGGTCACCGGATTGACCGACGCGACGCCGTGGATCCAGCCGGAGAGCAGGCCGAGCGGCACGTAGACCGGCGCGAGGAAGAGGATCAGGAAGACCGGCATCTGCATCGCCGGCCCCGCCTGCATGGTCCTCAGGCGCATCGCCACCCCGGCGGCCCACAGGACAGTCGCGAGATTGATGAGCACCGCCAGCCCGTAGAGCCCGACGAGGTCCACTCCGCCGCCGTCGATGTTCATGCCGACGGCAAGCGCGACCGCGGTGATGAGGAGCATCGTGAACAGCGCCCGCCCGAGCGCGGCGAGGGCATATCCGAGCAGGATGCCCTCGTGCCTCGGGGCCGCGACCAGCAGGCGGCGCGCGAAGCCGACCTCGAAGTCGCGTGCGATCGAGAAGCCGGTGAACACGCCGCCGAAGGCCGAGGACTGCAGGAGCACGAACACGAACTGGAAGGCCGTGTAGCCGGGCGGGAAGTCGAACCCCGGCACGTTGGAGATGCGCGACAGCCCGCCCGCGAACGCGACGAAGAAGAACAGCGGGAAGATCAGCCCGGGAACGATCAGCGCAGGGTTGGTGAAGTAGCTGTGCAGGTTGCGCCAGGCGACGGCGCGCGCGGGCGCGAGCAGCCGGCGGGTCACGCCCGCCCCATCCGCGTGCTCAGGGCTGACGCGGCGGCAGCCACGGCCAGCACGGCGATCGCCGCTGCGGTCCCGAAGCCTGCGAGCAGCGCATGCACGTCCCAGCCCTCGACCAGCAGGCTGCGCAGGCCCTCGAGCAGGTAGGAGACCGGGTTCCAGGTCGCCACGGTGCGAAACCAGCCGATCTCGATGAGGTTGCGCGGGAGCGACGAGGAGGATAGGAAGAGCGTCACGAACAGAAGCGGGAACAGGCCCTGCACGGCCTCGCCGGTACCCGTGCGAAGAGCCATCGTCGCGCCGATGGCGCCGAACCCAAGCGCGATGAGCAGGGACAGCGCGACGATCACCAGCGCGCCGGCCACCCCCGCTTTCAGGCCGGCGCCCGCGATCAGCCCCACCGACAGGAAGCTCACGGCCTGCACCAGGCCGAGCACCAGGACGCCGGAGAGCTGGCCGGCCAGCAGCCACGTCCGCCGCAGCGGGGTGAGCGAGAGCCGGCTGAGGAAGCCGGTCTCGACGTCTTGCGCCACGTTGGTGCCGGTGCTCATGGCGGCGAACAGCGCTCCCTGCACGAAGGGAACGGCCAGCGCGAAGGTCAGGTAGGAGCCCGTCGGGAACCCGGGAATGTGCGTGGCGCTGTCCAGCCCGCTGGCGTTGACCGCCAGCAGCACGAGCGGGAAGAGCACGGCGGGGATGACCATCGCCGGCTGCCGTGCGGTGCGAATGATCGAGCGCCGGGCCACTGCTGCCACCTGGATGCGCGCCGCGCCGTTCACGCCGGCACGGCCTCCGCCGGGGCCTCCTCGTCCTCTTCGTCTCCCGCGCCCTCGAGGCGCCGGCCGGTCTTGGTGATGAAGACGTCGTCGAGCGTCGGCTCGTGGAGCTGGAGGTGAGCGATCTTCACGCCCGCGTCGTCGAGTGCGCGGACGACGTCGGTGAGGTCGCCGCCGTTCTCGAAGCGCACGGCGACCGCTCGGTCGGACGCGGGGACACGACTGCCGAAGCGCGCGAGCACCCCCTCCAGTGCGCCGAGGTCGCCGGGGCTGCGGGGCTCGACCTCGACCGCCGGGCGCCCGATCTCCGCCTTGAGCTCGCGGGGCGTGCCCTCGGCGACGATGTGGCCGTGGTCGATGATCCCGACTCGGTCGGCGAGCACGTCGGCCTCCTCGAGGTACTGGGTGGTGAGGAAGATGGTCACGCCGTCGCGGGCGGCCAGCTGCGCCACCTCGTCCCACAGCGCGGTACGGCTCTGGATGTCAAGGCCCGTGGTCGGCTCATCGAGGAACAGGATCGAGGGCCTGTGCACGAGCGCGAGCGCCAGGTCCAAGCGGCGCTTCATGCCGCCGGAGTAGCCGCCGACGCGGCGGTCGGCCGCCTCGGTCAGGCCGACGCGCTCGAGCAGCTCGTTGCCGCGGCTGCGGCGCTCCTGGCGCGCGAAGCCGTGCAGCGAGCCCTGCAGGGTCATGTGCTCGCGGCCGGTGAGGAACGGGTCCAGCGCGGCCTCCTGCAGCGCCGCGCCGATGGTGGTGCGCACCTGCGCGCTCTCGCGGGCGACGTCGAAGCCTCCGACGCGCGCGGTCCCGGAGGTGGGCGGCAGCAGCGTGGTGAGCATGAGCACCGTGGTCGACTTGCCCGCGCCGTTGGGGCCGAGGAACCCGTAGATCTCGCCGGGGGCGACCGTGAGGTCGATGCCGTCGACCGCGAGCGGGCCCTTCTTGAACTTCCTGGTGAGGCGCTCGACCTCGATGCTGTTGCTGGCAGGCATCATCCAAGCGTAGCCACAAGGTTGAACTTGTCAAGTTTCTAGGTTCTCCACTATGATGGGAGGCGTGGGCACTCCGGTGGCAGCACTCTCGGCCCGCCGGTCAGACCCGGCGGCGGAGGCGTGGGAAGCCATGAGCCGCGTGTTCATGGCGACGCGGGGGCGGATGCTCAGCGTCGCTCGCGAGCTCGACCTCTCCCCGCCGCAGGTCGTCGCCCTTCGCTTCCTGCACGACGGCAGGCCGATGGGCGAGCTCGCGGAGGTCATGCACTGTGACAACTCCAACATCACCGGGATCGTCGATCGGCTCGAGCAGCGCGGGTTGGTGGAGCGCCGCCCCGCCCAGCGCGACCGCCGGGTCAAGCTCCTGCTGCTGACCGAGGAGGGGACGCGCGTCCGCCAGGAGCTCGAGCACCTGTTGGGCGAGCCACCGCCCGGCATCGCGGGTCTGTCGCGCGCCGACCAGCGAGCGTTGCGCGACATCCTGCGCCGCGCGCTGGCGCTCGACTGACGCGGGAACGGGGCGGGCGGCGACGTGCGGCTCAGCGCTGAGGACGCCCGGATCCTCCACCTCGAGACCGAGCTCATCGCCGGGCACACGTGCAAGGTCGTGGAGCTTGCGCAGCCGCTCGGCGTCGAGGCCCTGCGGGCGCACGTCGCGGGCCGGATCGACCAGACGCCGATCCTGGCCCGCCGTCTAGCCTCCGGCAGAGCCCCGGCGGCCCGACCGTCCTGGGAAGCCGACCCGAGCTTCGAGCTCGATCGCCACATCCGTCCGGCGTCCGGGGACGGCGAGGTCGATCGCCGGCGGTTGCCCGAGCTCGTGGCGAGCGCCCTGGAGCGGCGACTGCCTCGTGACCGGCCGCTGTGGTCGATTGACGTGGTCGAGCGCCTGTCCGGCGGCGCGGCGGCGCTCGTCTGGCTCATGCACCACGCCGCGGCCGACGGCGCGACCTGCGAGCGGCTCGCCGAGGCCGTGCTGTGGGACGCGGACGGCCGCCCGGCCGACACGGAGAGCTCGGCCACGGGCGCGTCCGCCGCACCGGACCGCGCGCCGGGCCGCTCGCGCGCTGCGCTGGCGGAGCTGGGACGCGTGCCTGCGACGCTCCGGCGCGAGCTTGCCCCGCTGCGTGCCGCCTCGCCCTTCGATGGCCCCATCGGGCCGCGCCGGACGGTGGCCTTCGCCCGCTGCCCGCTGGACGACCTGAGACGGGTCGCGCGCTCGGTCGGAGGCCACGTCACGCTCAACGACGTGGTGCTCGCCGCGGTGGCGGGCGGAGTTCGCGCCTGGCTGCTGCGCCACGGACGATCGGTGGGCCCGATGCGCGCGAAGGTGCCCGTGAGCATGCATCCGGCGCACGAGGAGCCCGATGCGCTGGGCAACCGCGACTGCTTCCTCTTCGTCGACTTGACGACAGAGGAACCGGACCGCGTCCGCCGCCTGCTGGCCATCAACGCGGAGACGGCGCGCCGCAAGGCCGCCCATGACCCCAGCACGATCTACGCCTTGCTCAACGACCTCACGCATGTGGCGCCGCCGCTTGCCCGCGCCGCGTCGCGGCTTGCCATGAGCCCCCGAACCTTCACGTTCTCGGTCTCAAACGTCCGTGGCCCGGCCCGGCCCGTCGCGGTGGCCGGCGCTCCGGTCACCGGACTGTGGACCCTCGCCGAGGTCGCCCCGCGCCACGCCGTGCGGCTCTCCGGCGTCTCGTCTGCCGACGACTTCGCAATCGGCTTCACCGCCGATCCGGCGCTCGTCCCCGACGTCGCGGGCCTCGCGGCCGCGGTCGAGAACGAGGCCCGTGCGCTCCTCGCCGCGGTCGGCTGAGGCCCTGGTCGCCGAAGTGTGTCGAGGCGAACTGCGGCGACGAGGGGAAGCGGACTGGGGAATGTGGCCGAGTGCCCTCTCGAGGCATCCCGGCGACGAGAGGGCGGTTGACCACACCACCGACCACACGGAGCCTCCCTCTCCCATCCGACGCCGCAAGGTGCGCCTCAACGCGTAGGATCGCCCGCCGGGGGCGCGAGTCGCCCGCCCGCGGGTGAAGCAAGGCGACGGGGAGGAGGAGTGCCGGTGCCGGAGATCACGCGGAGGAGGCTCATCGGGGCCGCGGCGGTGGGCGCCGCAGGCACGGCCGCGACGGCCGCCCCGGGCGCGCAGGCAAAGCGGCGCAGGACGCGCAGCGTCGACGTAGCCGTGGTCGGCGCCGGCCTCGCCGGCCTGACCGCGGCGCGTGCGCTGCGCAAGGCCGGACGCTCGGTGGTGGTGATCGAAGCGCGCGACCGGGTCGGCGGGCGCTGCTTCAGCCGTCCGCTGGGCGGCGGTGCGAGCGACGTCGCGAACATGGGCGCGACGTTCGTGGGGCCGACCCAGACCGCCGTGCTGAGGTTGATGAAGGAGCTCGGGATATCAACCTTCCCGACCTACAGCGAGGGCAACCTCGTGTGGTGGGAGGACGACACGCGAAAGACCTACAAGGGGCTCATACCGCCCACCGACCCGGAGGCGATCGGCGAGCTGGCCCGGGGGATGGTGCTGATCGACCAGATGGCCAAGACGGTGCCGCTCGACGCTCCCTACAACGCGCCTCGCGCCCTCGAATGGGACAGCAAGACGGTCGACACGTGGACGAACGAGAACTACTCGAACCCGAGGGCGCGCGCAATCGTGGCGCTCGTCGTCGAGGCCGTCCTGTCCGTCGAGCCGCGCGATATCTCGCTGCTTTACTTCCTGTTCTACGTCCACTCTGCGGGCTCCACCAACGCGCTCATCGCCAACGCCGGAGACGGCGGCGCCCAGGACTCCCGCGTCTCGGGCGGCACGCAGAGGATCGCGATCACGATGGCGCGCCAGCTCGGCAGGCGCGTCGTGCTCGGGGCGCCGGTGCGCTCGATCACCCAGGCCAACCAGAGGGTCGAGGTCAAGGCAGACGGGCTGAGGGTCTCCTGCGACCGGGTGATCATCGCCATCCCGCCCCATCTGGCTGGCCGGATCGTGTACTCCCCCGCGCTGCCCCCGCTGCGTGACCAGCTCACCCAGCGCTATCCGATCGGCTCGCTGATCAAGACGATCGCCGTCTACGACTGCCCGTTCTGGCGCGACGACGGCCTCAACGGCCAGGTGACGAGCGACCAGGGCCCGGTGAAGGTGGTGTTCGACGGCTC
>JBBQNQ010000049.1:0-22423 GCA_038330095.1 Solirubrobacterales bacterium | reverse complement strand
GACGGTCCTCGTCGTCGCCGGCCTCGCCTACATGGCCTCGCTCGTCCCGTTCCACTTCTGGGCGCCCGACGCCTACGACGGCGCGCCGCTGCCCGTCGCGGCCTACCTGTCGGTGCTCTCAAAGGTGGCCGCGCTCATCGCCCTCGCGCGGGTGCTCTCGCTCGCCCTGCCGGACGGGGTCGCGGGATGGCCGACGGCCATCGCGGCCGTCGCCGCCGCGACCATGACGCTGGGCAACCTCGCCGCGTTACCCCAGCGAAACGTCGTCCGGCTGCTTGCCTACTCCTCCATCGCCCAGTCGGGCTATCTGCTGATGGGCGTCGCGGCGCTGGAGGGGTCGGACCAGGGCCTCCCGGCGCTCGTGTATTACGCCATCGCGTACGCCGTCACGAACCTCGCCGCCTTCGCCGTCGTGCTGGCCGTCCAGCGCGAGCGCCGCTCGGTCGACCTCGACGCCTTCCGCGGCCTCGGGCGCGAGCATCCCTGGTGGACGGCTGTTCTCGTCCTAGCGTTCCTCTCCCTGCTAGGGCTGCCGCCGCTGTCCGGATTCGTCGGAAAGCTCGAGGTCTTCCGTGCCGCTATCGACGCGGACCAGGCCTGGCTAGCCGTCGTAGCCGTGGTCAACACGGTCATCTCGCTCTACTACTACCTGCGCGTCATCGCGCCGACGGTGCTGGAGGGGCCGCGGCCGGGGACCCCTCGGGTGCGCGTCGCGGCCGGGCCGAGCCTTGGTCTGGCGATCGCAGTCCTCGGTATCGCCACGGTGGCCGTCGGCGTGGTCGCCGAGCCGCTGCTCGAGCTGGCTGACCGCTCGACCATGCTCATGGGTGGCGGGTGACGCGAGCGGCGTCGGCCGCGACGACGAATTCCGGGGTCACGCCGAAGAGCCGGTCAAGTGGAGGCAGGGCCACCTGCCGCGCCCACTCGACGTCGCGAAGCCGGTGAAGCCGGACGTCCTGCCACCCGGCGGCTTCGATGAGTGGAATGAACTGCTCAAGTGACGGATTCGCGATCAGCGGCAGCGTCGCGTAGAGATCGGGCTGGTATGGAGCGTGCTCGGGAGCGAGGCGACGCGCTCGGCGGAGGAGCTCTCGAGCGCGGCGGCGCGCCGCTTCCGTGTAGTCCCGGCCGGTCCAGAGCGCTTCGAAGGCGAGCAGCTGTCCGTTCGGCGTGGCGGCACGCCATGCGGCGAACGCCCGTTCGGGGTCCGGCAACACCGGAATGGCCAGTCGCTCCATCACGACGTCGAACGGTCCGGGGGGAGGCTCGTCGGCGGACGAATTGACCGTGTCGATGGCTAGGCCTTCGCGAGCGGCGGCATCGCGCAGCTTCGCGAGCATGCCGGGCGAGACATCGAGGGCGGTGACGTGGTGTCCCAACCGGGCTGCTGCGAGAGACAAGAAGCCTGTCCCGGCTCCCACGTCGAGGAGCTTCGCCGGTGCAGCGGGTAGGGCGCCGGTCAGTACCCCTGCCCACGCGGCGCGCTCACCACTCGACCACGCGCCGTGCTCCGACCAGTCGTCATACGTCGCCGCCTCCCTGTCCCAGTACCGACGCAGGGCGCTCCGCTGACCCATCCGCGGTTCGGCGGAGGCGTCTTCGATGGTCCCGCTGCCTGCGTCTGCACGTTGCTCCGACAAGATGTAGGAGATCCTACCGGATGTAGGGTGAGTGGGGACAGCTGTCCCGACGCGTCACGTGCCAGCGAGCGACCACACTTTCCTCTTTGCGGACCTCGCGGGCTTCACCGCGCTGACTGAAGCGCACGGCGACGACGCGGCGGCCGAGCTCGCAGGCTCGTTCTGCGCGGATGTGCGGGAGCTCCTGCCGGCCGACCAAGCCGAAGCGGTCAAGACGATCGGCGATGCGGTGCTCGTACGGACTGTGCGGGCCCGCACCGCGGTCGAGGTTGCGCTTCGCATCGTGGGCGAGGTCGGTGCTCGCCACGGGCTGCCGAGCGTCAGGGTCGGCATGCACACCGGCCCTGCGGTTTCCCGCGATGGCGACTGGTACGGAGCGACGGTCAACACCGCCGCCCGCGTCGCCGCGTTGGCGCGCGGTGACGAGATCCTCGTCACGGGGTCCACGCTGCGGGCCTTGGACGGACTGGACGGGGTCGGCATCGAAGCAGCCGGGACGCACCGGCTGAAGAACGTGGGCGAGCCCGTAAAGCTGTACCGGTTGGAGCGAGAGGGTCCGGGCGCGCATCGCACCGCGCCGATCGACCCGGTGTGTCGCATGCGCGTCGACGTGTCGCGCGCCGCTGGCAGCCTCAGGCACGCCGGCGCGGAGTTCCACTTCTGCTCGATGGAGTGCGCTCGCGTGTTCACCGCTGCCCCTGAGCGCTACGTGCAGGGCGATCGTGATCCGAGCGCGCCCGCCCAGGCGCGTCCGGCTGCCGGGCCTCGCCTGGCTCGAGCGCTGGCTGTGGCCCAGGGCGCCTCCTACCTCTACTTCGGGCTCTGGTCGCTGGTGCGGCGCGAGCACTACCGGGAGGTTCACGCTCTTCGTAGCGACGACTGGGTCCTCAACGCCCACGGCGGCTGGCTGCTCGCAGTGGGAGGCGTCCTGGTACGCGGCGGGGCGCGGCCGGCCTCCAGGGATCGCTCGCTTCCGCTCCTCGGAATGGCCTCGGCAGTCGCCCTCGCCGCCAACGACGCGCTGCTCGTCGGGCGGATCGCGCCGATCTACCGCCTGGACCTGGCCTACGAGATCAGCCTGGCGGCCCTGTGGGCGGCCGCCGGCCGAGCACCGTGACGTCCGTCAATCCTTGCCCGCCCATCTAAGGAGCTGACCCGCGGCGGCAGTACGCTGGGAATGAGATGCGCGATCGCACGCCTTCGTTGCTATTGCGCGACACGCCGTCCCGCCCGCTTGCGGGCGCTGCGGTCGCCCTCGCCCTCGTCGCGGCGACCACCCTCGCGATCTATCCCCTGCGCAAGGTCGTGCCGCAGGTGTCCACGGGAGTCCTATACCTCGTCGCCGTGCTGGTGGTCTCGATCGGCTGGGGGCTGCGACTGGGTTTGGCGAGCGCGCTGGCGAGCGCGGCCGCGTGGAACTGGTTTCACATCCCGCCGACGGGGCGGTTCTCGATTCACGATGGGGAGAACTGGGTGGCGCTGGCGGTGTTCCTCGTCGCGGCGGTGATGGCGGGTTCGGTGGCCGAGCTTGCCCGGGCACAGGCGACGGAGGCGGAGCTGCGGCGCCGCGAGGCCGATCTCGCGGCCGAGATCGCGCGCCTGTTGCTCGGCGGCAGCGACCTGCAGCAGGCGCTGGGCCCGGCGGCGCAGCGCGTCGCCGCCGCGCTTGGGTTGCGTAGTGCAGCGATCGAGCTGCGCGTGGTAGCCGGCGACGAGCGCCGGACGGCGCTGCCGCTCACGCACGACGGGCGCCGCATCGGGACGCTGCTGCTTCCGGCCTCCGAGCTCGACGACGACAAGCGCGCGAGGGTCGAAGAGCGGGCCCTACCAGCGGTGGAGGCGCTGCTCGGTGTCGCCCTGCAGCGCGCCGAGCTGGAGGCCGAAGCGGTCGAGACGCGGGCCCTGCGGCGCAGCGACGAGATCAAGACCGCAGTCCTGAGGGCGGTATCCCATGACCTGCGCAGCCCGCTGACCGCGATCATCGCCACCAACGAGGCGCTGGGCTCGTCTTCCCTGGGCGCGGACGAGCGCAGCGAGCTCGCCGCTGCCTCGACGACCGAGGCCGAGCGGCTGGCGCGCCTCGTCGACAAGCTGCTCGACCTCTCGCGACTGCAATCGGGCCGGGCCGAGCCGCGACGGGACTGGGTCTCGCTCGACGAGCTCCTGGGCACTGCCGTGGACGCGCGCGCCGACGCGGGGCGCTTCGCCGTCTCCATCGACCGCGACCCGCCGCTGGTGCGGGCCGACGCCGCGCAGCTCGACCGGGCGGTCGCGAACCTGCTCGAGAACGCGGCCCGCTACTCGGGCGACCTGCCGGTGTCGGTGCGCGCGAGGGCGGTGGGCCACCGCATTCTCGTGCGGATCGTCGACCGTGGACCGGGCATCGACGGGTCCGAGCTCGAGCGCATCTTCGAGCCCTTCCATCGCGTGGGGGGCGACGACGTGCACCACACCGGCTCGGGGCTGGGGCTCGCGATCGCGCGCGGTTTCATCGAGGCCAACGGAGGCCGGGTATGGGCGGAGTCGCTTCCCGGCCAGGGTGCGGCGTTCGTCATCGAGCTGCCGCTCGAGTCCGAGGCTACGGCTCCCCGGCTCCCGGCCGAGGCCGTCAGGTGAGCGCTCGCGCGCAGCGCGTGCTCGTGTGCGACGACGAGCCGCAGATCGTTCGTGCGCTGAAGTACCTGCTGCGCGAGGCGGGGTTCGAGACGGTGGTCGCCGAGACGGCCGCCGAGGCGCTTGACCGTGCGACCGTGCGTCCGCCCGACGCCGCGATCATCGACCTGGTGCTGCCCGATGGCGACGGGATCGAGGTTTGCCGGGCGCTGCGCCAGTGGAGCGCGATGCCGATCATCATGCTCTCGGCGGTGGGCGAGGAGGACGAGAAGGTGCGTGCGCTGGAGGCCGGCGCCGATGACTACGTGGTCAAGCCGTTCCTACCGCGCGAGCTCGTCGCGCGCGTGCAGGCCGCGCTGCGGCGCGCGGGCGGCGCAGCCGAGGAGCCCGTCATTGCGGTGGACGGACTCGAGGTGGACCTGGCGGCGCGCGTCGTGCGCCGCGCGGACGGGGAGGTCCACCTCACCCCGATCGAGTTCGACCTCCTCAAGACGCTCGTGCGCAACCGCGGCCGCCTGCTCACCCACCGCTCGCTGCTCGTCGAGGTGTGGGGCCCGGAATACGCCGACGACACGCCCACGCTGCGCACGCACATCGCGAACCTCCGGCGCAAGATCGAGCCCACCGCGGCCTCGCCGCGCTACATCCGTACCGATCCCGGTGTGGGGTACCGCTTCACCGCTTGAGCCTGCCGCCACGGGCGCCTTGATGAAACCTTCATAGACCGCGGGCTCATCCCCATGCGGCCTTGACGGGCGTGGCCCCAGAGTGAGGTCATGGACGTCGTCTCCATCGCCATCGCCGTGCTGGTGTTCGCGGCGCTGCTCGCCCTGATCGAGGGCCTGGAGCGGGTATGAGCACCGCGGAGCTCGTCGCGCTGCTCGTCTCGGCCGCGGTATTCGTGTACCTCGTCTACGCATTGCTGCGTGGGGAGAAGCTGTGAACCTCGCGGCCTGGATCCAGTTCGCGTTGTTCATCGCAGTGCTCATCGCCATCACGCCCCTGCTAGGCGGGTACATGGCGCGCGTCTACCAGGGCGAGCCGGTGCTGTTGGGGCGGGTGCTCGGGCCGGTCGAGCGGTTGACCTATCGCGTATTGCGCACTGACGCCGATCGCGGACAGGACTGGAAGGGCTACGCGCGGTCGGTGTTGGTGTTCAGCCTCGCGTCATGGCTCGCGCTCTACCTGATCCTGCGCCTGCAGGGATCGCTGCCCTTGAATCCTCAGGGCTACGGCGCGGGCCCGTGGAACCTGTCGTTCAGCACCGCCTCGTCGTTCGTCACCAACACCAACTGGCAGTACTACGCCGGTGAGACGACGCTGTCGTATTTCGTCCAGATGGCCGGCCTGGCCGTGCAGAACTTCGTATCGGCCGCTGTCGGAATGGCGGTCGCCGTCGCGTTGATTCGGGGCATCGCGTCCCGCTCGGGCCGCGAGCTGGGGAACTTCTGGGCTGACCTCGTGCGCACGACGCTCTACATCCTGCTGCCGATCTCGATCGTCGCCGCATTGTTCCTCGTCTCCCAGGGAACGCTGCAGACGCTCTCGCACTACGTCACGTTGAAGACGCTCGCCGGCAGCGATCAGACGCTCGCGCTGGGCCCGGTCGCCTCCCAGGAGGCCATCAAGGAGCTCGGGACAAACGGCGGCGGCTTCTTCAACGTGAACTCGGCGATGCCGTTCGAGAATCCGTCGGGGCTCACGACCTTCGTCGAGATGGTGCTCTTGCTGTGCATCCCGGCTGCACTGACCGCGACCTTCGGGCGCATGGTCGGCAGCCGGCGCCAGGGGTGGGCGATCTTCACCGCGATGCTGGTGATGCTGGTCGCCGGGGTGACAGTGGTGTCGCTGGCCGAGTCCGGATCGACGCCCGCCCAGCATCTGGCTCACATCGCCGGAGCGAACCTGGAGGGCAAGGACGTGCGCTTCGGGACCGGAGCGAGCGCGCTGTGGGCGACGATCACGACGGTGACCTCGTGCGGTGCGGTGAACGCCTCGATGGAGTCACTCAGCGGTCTCGGGGCGACGATCCCGATGAGCAACATGATGACCGGCGAGGTGATCTTCGGCGGGGTCGGCTCGGGTCTGTACTCGATGCTGCTGTTCGTGTTGCTGGCGGTGTTCCTAGCCGGACTGATGGTCGGGCGCACGCCCGAGTATCTCGGCAAGAAGATCGGCGCGCGCGAGGTGAAGCTCGTCGCGATCGGCCTGCTGACCACGCCGATGATCGTGCTGGTCAGCGCCGCCCTGGCGGTCGCCACCAAGGCGGGCCGAGCATCGCAATTCGCCAGCGGCCCGCAGGGCTTCTCCGAGCACCTGTACGCCTACACCTCGCAGGCCAACAACAACGGCTCGGCCTTCGCGGGCTACACCGGCTTCGTGCAGCCCAACGCGCCGGGTAACGCCGGCGCCACCGGTGTGACCTTCGCTGACCTGCTGGGCGGCGGGGTGATGCTCGTCGCGCGCTTCCTGCCGATGCTCGCCGTCCTGGCCGCCGCCGGGGCGCTCGCGAGCAAGCGGGTGAGCCCGGCCGGGCCGGGCACGATGCGGACCGACACCCCGACGTTCGTGATCCTGCTCATCGGGGCGATCCTGCTGGTCGCGCTGCTGACCTTCGTTCCCGCGCTGCTCCTGGGCCCGGTCGTCCAGTCCCTCACCGACAGGCTCTTCTGATCATGCGCAAGGACATCGTCACCTCGCTCATCGCCGTCGTCCTGCTGACCGTCGTGCTCGGCGTCGCGTACCCGCTCGTCGTGACGGGGATCAGCCAGGTCGCCTTCCCGCACGCGGCGGACGGCAGCCGCATCGAGCGCGACGGAAAGCTCGTCGGTTCGAGGATCATCGGCCAGGACTTCCGCAAGCCCGTCCTCGACCGCGCTGGCAAGGCCAAGCTCGACGCCGACGGCAACCCGGTGCTGGTCGCCGACTCGCGGTGGTTTCAGAGCCGGCCGTCCTCCACGAGCTACAACGCCGCGGGCACGGCGTTCTCTAACGCCGGGCCCAACCAGAAGGACACGCGCGACGCGATCGCGGCCAACGCCGTCGCCTACCTCGCGCTCGAGCGGCCGTTCAACCCGGGCCTGATCCGGGGGGACATCCCGGCCGACGCAGTGCAGACCTCGGCCTCGAGCGTCGACCCGCACATCTCGATCCGCAACGCGCGGATCCAGGCGCCGCGGGTCGCCCGTGTGCGTGGGATCGCACTGCCCCGGGTCCGGGCGCTCATCGAGGACAACACCGACGACCGCTCGCTCGGGATCCTCGGCCAGCCCGGCGTGAACGTGCTCGAGCTCAACCTCGCGATCGCCTCGGAGGCCACCCGATGACCGACCGCCCCGAACAGCGCAGCGCGTTTGACGCCGGGCTGCTGAAGTCGGCGACCATCGCCAGCCTCACGAAGCTGGACCCGCGCCACCAGTGGCACAACCCGGTGATGTTCGTCGTCGAGATCGGTGCCCTGATCACCACCGTCGGGTGGCTGATCCAGCTCTTTGGAGGCTCGCCGCTGGGCGGCGGCAACGAGCCCGCCTGGTTCACCTTCACCGTCGCGGTCTGGCTGTGGCTGACGGTCGTTTTCGCCAACCTGGCCGAGGCGCTCGCCGAGGGCCGCGGCCGCGCCCAGGCCGACGCGCTGCGGGCGATGCGCTCGGACACCGTCGCGCGGCTCGCGGAGGGCGGGGAGCGGCCGTCCTCTGAGCTGCGCCGCGGCGACGTGGTCATCGTACAGGCCGGTGAGGTGATCCCCGGTGACGGCACGGTGGTCGAGGGCATCGCCTCGGTCGATGAGTCGGCGATCACCGGCGAGTCCGCACCGGTCATCCGCGAGGCCGGCGGCGACCGCAGCGCGGTGACGGGCGGCACGCGTGTGCTGTCTGACCGGATCGTCGTCGAGATCACCCAGGAGCCGGGGCAGAGCTTCCTGGATCGCATGATCGGGCTCGTCGAGGGCGCCCAGCGGCGCAAGACGCCGAACGAGATCGCGCTGAACATCCTGCTCGCCGGGCTCACGATCATCTTCCTCGCGGTCGTCGTCACGCTGCGGCCGTTCGCCGAGTTCGCCGGCACCCCCGCGTCGGTCGCGACGCTCATCGCGCTGCTCGTCGCGCTGATCCCGACGACGATCGGCGCGCTGCTCTCCGCGATCGGGATCGCCGGCATGGACCGGCTGGTGCGCCGCAACGTGCTCGCCCTGTCGGGCCGCGCGGTGGAGGCCTCGGGCGACGTCGACGTGCTGCTGCTCGACAAGACCGGCACGATCACCCTCGGCAACCGCCAGGCCGCGGCCTTCGTGCCCATGCCCGGAGTCAGCGAGACCGAGCTGGCCGAAGTCGCGCAGATGTCCTCGCTCGCCGACGAGACTCCCGAAGGGCGCTCGATCGTCGTGCTGGCCAAGCAGTACGGGATCCGGGAGCACGAGCTCGCGCCTCACGAGGCGACCTTCGTGCCGTTCACCGCCGAGACCCGCATGAGCGGGATCGACTACGACGGCACGCGGTTGCGCAAGGGCGCCGGCGACGCCGTCATCCGCTGGGTCTCAGACGACGGTGGGCAGGCCCCGCCCGAGCTGGAGCCAGAGCTGACCCGGATAGGGCGCAGCGGCGGCACGCCGCTCGCGGTGGCCAAGGACACCCAGGTGCTCGGGGTCATCGAGCTCAAGGACGTCGTCAAGGAAGGCATGCGCGAGCGCTTTGACCAGCTGCGGGCGATGGGGATCCGCACCGTGATGGTCACCGGGGACAACCGGCTCACCGCCGCGAAGATCGCCGAGGAGTCCGGCGTCGACGACTTCCTCGCCGAGGCCACACCCGAGGCCAAGCTGGCCCTTATCAGGCGCGAGCAGGACGCCGGCCGCATGGTGGCCATGGCCGGTGACGGCACCAACGACGCGCCGGCACTCGCGCAGGCGGACGTCGGGGTGACGATGAACACCGGCACCCAGGCCGCGCGCGAGGCCGGCAACATGGTCGACCTCGACTCCAACCCCACCAAGCTGATCGAGGTCGTCGAGGTCGGCAAGCAGTTGCTGATCACCCGCGGCGCGCTCACCACCTTCTCGATCGCCAACGACGTCGCCAAGTACTTCGCGATCCTGCCCGCGATCTTCGCGGCCACCTACGCCACCACCGGCGACGCCCCGCTGGACAAGCTCAACGTCATGGCCCTGGGCACCCCACAGTCGGCCATCGTCTCGGCGATCATCTTCAACGCGGTGGTCATCCCACTACTGGTCCCACTCGCCCTGCGCGGCGTGCGCTACCGCCCCATCGGCGCCAACGCACTCCTACGCCGCAACCTCCTCGTCTACGGCCTGGGCGGACTGATCGCGCCTTTCATCGGCATAAAGCTCATCGACCTCGTCATCCACAACGTGCTCGGGGCATGAGCGTCGTGGCCGAGCCTCGCGAAGTGCGCTCCCCTGAGGCGGCCCGGCCCCGAGGGCACCACAAGATCGTCGTGGGCATGGCAGCGGGCGTGGGCAAGACCTACCGGATGCTCCAGGAGGGGCACGCCGAGCTCGAGGCAGGTCGCAACGTGGTCATCGGCTATCTCGAGCCGCACGGGCGCGCGGAGACCGCCGCCCAGGCGGAGGGCCTCGAGCTCTTGCCCCGCCGGCGGGTGATCTACCGGGGAACGACCATGGAGGAGATGGACCTGGCGGGCCTCCTGCTCCGCGCGCCCGAGCTCGCGCTCATCGACGAGCTCGCACACACCAATGCTCCCGGGCTCGAGCACACCAAGCGCTACGAAGACGTCAACGACGTCCTGGACGCCGGCATCGACGTGCTCTCGACGGTCAATGTCCAGCACCTCGAGAGCCTCAACGACCAGATCGCCGAGTTGACCGGCGTACGCGTCCGCGAGACCGTCCCCGACGACCTCCTCGGCGGCGCCGACGAGGTGGTGCTCATCGACATCACGCCGGAGGCGCTGCTCGCGCGACTGCGTGCCGGCAAGGTCTACCCCGGCGAGCAGCGCATAGCCGGGGCGCTGAACAACTTCTTCAAGATCGAGAACCTCTCTGCGTTGCGCGAGGTGGCGCTGCGGCAGGTCGCCGAAGAGGTCGAGAGCAAGCGGCTGGTCCGCGAGATCCCGGTGCCGGGCGAGCGGCTGCGCGACTCCGCGGCGCCCCGGGCGGTCGGCGAGCGCCTGCTCGCGCTCATCACCCCTCAGCCCCGTGCGCAGCGCATCGTGCGCCGCGCGTGGCGCTCAGCGCAGCGCTTGGGCGGCGAGCTCGACCTGTTGTGGGTCAATCCTCGCCAGGGCGAGCCCACTGGGGAGGAACGCGAGCAGCTGGAGGCCCTGCGGCGCTTGGCCTCCGTGCTCGGAGCCCACCTGCTGGTCGAGCGCGGAGACCAGGTGGCCGAGGTCGTCAAGCGCGTCGCCGCCGAGCGCGGCACCACCTACGTGCTCATGGGCACTCCGCAACCCCGCGGCCCGTTACGCCGGCTCCTCACGCCGGCCCTTCCCTTCCAGCTCCTCAGGGCGCTGCCGGGCATCGACCTGCGCATCGTCGCCAGTCGCGCGGAACGCGACAGAGACCACGACCCGGAGAACGGAGAATGACCACCGCCGCCCTAGTCGCCCTCAGCCTCGGGCTCGCTGTTTCACTCGCGGTCCTCGCGGCCTACAGGGGACGCGCCCACCGCAACGCCGCTCCGCTGGCCGACGCCCCGCGACGCGTCCTGTTCCCCTTCGTGGGGCGAACGCTCTCGCAGTCGGTGCTCGACTCCGCGCTGCGCCTCGCCCGCGCCGAGGGAGCCGTTCTCATGCCCGCCTATCTCGCGCAGGTGCCTCTCGCACGCGTGCTCGATGCGCCGCTGCCCGCTGAATGCGAGGTGGCGCTGCCGCTGCTGGAGGCCATCGAGCAGCGAGCCGAGGGCATGGGCATTCGCGTCGACTCGCGCATCGAGCGCGGCCGCACGTACCGCCACGCGCTGCACCGCCTTCTCGAGCGCGAGCGCTACGACCGCATCTTCGTCGCCGCGACGTCGAAGAGCAGCGACGGCTTCAGCGCTGACGACGTCGCCTGGCTGCTCGAGCACGCTCCGGGAGATATCGTGGTCCTGCGACCCAGTAACGGTAAGCGCCTCGAGCCCGCCGGCGCGACTCTGCCGGTCGCCCAGGTAGCCCGCGATGCGCCCGCTGCCAGAAGGCGCCCGGTCACAGCTTCCCATGCGGTGTAGCTAGGGCTGGGCCAGGGCGAGGCCGCCGCGCTGGACGCCCCCGCCGGTGGCGCGTACCGCCGGGACCATCTCGCTGGTGACCAGTCCCGAGTACTCGGTGACCTCGTCGACGATCGGCCACCAGCGGCGCATGCGGGCAGGGGTGTCGACGAGGAAGGTGAGCACCGGGACGCGGCGCCGTATCGACCAGGGGCTGTCGCCATGGGGCGCCTCGGCGCCGTGGTAGCCCCAGATCCCGCGGATCGCCGTCGCCCCGGCCGCTCCCGCGAGCCGTAGGCGGCGGATGAGCTCGACGTGCAGCGGGCGGCCCTCGTGCATGGCCTGCTCGCGGGAGTAGACCATCAGGTTCTGCCAGATCGCGAGGCCCGACGGGTCGGCCTCGGGAAGGTGGCGGGGCTCGGCCAGGCGCCGGCCGTCGCGCTTGCAGAGGCGCACGCGCTCGAGCATCAGCAGCGGCTCGGCCAGGCTGCGCCCCAGCTCGGGCAGGGCGCCGGCGATGCTCTCGCCGGCGCCCACGGAGACGATGGCCATGGGCACCTCGGCGTTCGTGCCGAAGAACCGGGCGCGCTGCCTGACGCCGTGTCGCGTCCCGTCGACTCCGAGGAAGACGGTCGCCCCCGCCACGCCGTGGCGGCGCAGCAGCTCGACCACCTCCAGGTAAGCCGGTCGTCGCGCGATCCGCTCCTGGCGCCCGAGCGAGACCGTCAGCTTGGTCGCCTCGTCGGGCCCTTCGGGAAGAACGACCTCGCCGATCTCGCCGGTGAGCAGCCGGGCGCGCTCGAGGCTGATGAGCCCGTCTCCCGAGACCGCGACGACCTCGTCGAGCGCTCGCTGGACGCGCTCGCGGGTGTCGACCGCAACCGAGACGACCGGCAGGTCCTCCGAGAGGGTGAGCAGCCGCTCGGTGCGCAGGTGGTGCTCGAAGCCAAAGCCCTCGGTGCCGCGCAGCAGCACGCTCGCGCGCAGCCCGAGGCGACCGTAGACGTCCATCAGCGCGTCGGCCAGAAAGCGGTCGCCGGCGCGGTGGCGCTCGCCGAAGTAGGTGGTGAGCTTGAGGCAGTCCTCGTTCACAACGCCATCCCCAGCTTGCGCCCGAGCCACACCGCCAGCACGCCGAGCGCCAGGCTGACCGCGAAGTTCACCGCGCTCAGCCGCGCCTCCCCGGCCTCCGCAAGGCGGTGGCTCTCGAACGCCCACGTGCTGAAGGTGGTGTAGGCGCCGAGCAGCCCGGTGCCCAGCAGGCGCAGCGTGTCGCCTCCCGGCGCGAGGCCGACCAGCAACCCGAGCGCCAGCGCGCCGCTGAGGTTCACCACCAGGGTCCCGAAGGGAAAGGTTCGGCCCAGACGATCGGCGACGGTCCCGTCGAGCAGGAAGCGCGCGATCGCGCCCGCGCCCCCGAGCAGCCCGATCCCGAGGATGACCGGCACGCTCACCTCACGAGCCTCACGCGTCTCACGGCGTTCGTCGCCACTGCGATCGCGAGGAAGCCCGTGACGACGCTGGCGGCCGCGTAGCCCGCGGCAAGCGCGACCCGCCCGTCGTCGAGCATCTGCACGAGCTCGAGCTGCATGGTCGAGAACGTCGTGAGCGCGCCGCAGACCCCGGTGCCCAGGAACGGCCGCCGGTACGCCGACAGGGGCAGGCGCTCCTGCAGCCGGGTCGCGAAGTAGCCGAGCATCAGAGCGCCGGCGATGTTGACGGCGAACGTCGCCCACGGCCAGTGCCCGGCCCGGTGCGGGAGCCAGTCGTCGACCAGCGCCCTGGCCACGGCACCCAGGAAGCCCCCGGCGAAGATCGCCGCCAGCTCGCGGCCGTCAACTCGCATCACGGTGTCTTACCGCGTGCGCGATGATGGTGGCGTGCCGTCCTCCTACCGCGAGCTCGCGCCGCCGGCCGGCCTGGAGGCGCACATCGCGTGCGTGTGGACGTCGCACGACCGTGCGGCGCGCGTTCTGCCGGACGCGTGCGTCGATGTGGTCTTCGATGCCGGGCGCCTGGTCGTCGCCGGGCCGGCGACGGTCGCGACCTGCGCCCCTGCCACCCCCGGTCTGGAGCGCTGCGGCGTGCGATTCCGGATCGGCTCGGCCGGCGCGGCGCTCGGCGTCTCCGCCGTCGAGCTCCTGGACCGCGCGGTGCCGCTGAGCGAGCTGTGGGGTCGGTCAGGACGCCGCCTCGAGGATCGTGTGGCGGCAGCGCCGACGACCCACGACGCGCTCGCGCAGCTCATCCGCGGGGTGGCCGAGCGCGTTCCGCCGCCGTGCGGCGGCGACCAGCTCGTGCGCCGGGCCGCGCTCGCGCTCGTACGCGGTGCGGCGCTCCGCGACGCCGGCCGCTCCGTCGGGGTCGGCGAGCGCCAGCTTCGCCGCCGCTTCGACGACGCGGTGGGCTACGGCCCGGCCACGCTCGTGCGGGTCCAGCGCTTCCAGCGCTTCCTGGCGCTCGCCGACAGCGAGCCGGAGACCCCGCTGGTACGCCTGGCCGCCGAGGCCGGCTACGCCGACCAGGCCCATCTGACGCGGGAGTGCCGGCGACTCTCGGGTCTGCCGGCGGCCGCGCTGCTCGCGGGCGGCCCGACACCGGCGGGCGACAAGTCCGTTTCGTTCAAGCCGCCGCGGGCGAGGTCCGCGACTCTGGCGGCGTGACCAACCCTTTTCCCCGTGGAGGCCCGGAGATGAACGTGCTCTTCGTCGCAAGCGTCGCCGTGATAACGGCAGATCCGCCCGAGAGCCGCAAGCTGTACCTCGACGCCCTGGACCTCCCGCTGAAGCCCGACCCGACCGGTGACTACTACTCCGGAGCGATAGAGGGCTCCAAGCACTTCGGGGTCTGGCCCCTCGCCCAGGCCGCGCAGGCGTGCTTCGGCTCGACCGAATGGCCGAGCGACCGGCCCGTTCCCCAGGCCTCGGTCGAGTTCGAGGTGCAGGACGAGGACGCGGTCGGAGCCGCCGAGCAGGAGCTCACCGCTTCGGGGTTCGACCTCCTTCACTCCACCAAGACGGAGCCGTGGGGACAGACCGTCGCTCGCATCCAGACCGCGGAGGGCGTGATCGTGGGCATCTCCTACGCACCCTCGATGCACGGATAAGGCCGCCGGCTCGCAGGCACTGACCTGGAGCGCATAGTCGTCAACGAGCAGGGGGACGGGTTCACGACCGCATCGGGCCGGCCGTTCTACCCGTGGGGCTGGAACTACATCGGGCCTGTTACCCGCGATCCCGTGGCGACGGGGGTGGTGGTTCCCGAGGACTACTGGTACGACCACTTCGAGGTGATCGAGCGCGTGTTCGCCACCTACGCGGACTACTTCGGCTGCACCGCGTGCCGCTTCCACCTCCAGCTGGACACGTTCATGGACGGGCCCGACACGGTGAACGAAGCGGCGCTCGAGCGGTACCGCAAGCTGCTTGACGCCGCCGAGCGCCACGGCCTCCACCTCGACATCACGGGGTCCAACCAGTATCTCCCGGGCCGCAGCCCCGGGTGGTATGACGGGCTGGGCGAGAGCGAGCGATGGGAGACGATGGCGAACTACTGGAGCGCGCTCGCGCGGGCAAGCGCCGGCTCCAACGCGCTCCTGTGCTTCAACGTCAAGAACGAGCCCCAGGTCTGGACGCTCGCCGACTCCGAGGCCGGCGGGTACTACACCGGCGCGTTCGGGGGCTATCAGTTCATCGAGCGCATCAACCTGAGCGTTCTGGACCCGGACGACGGGCACCCCCGCACCGGCGCCGAGATCGCGGTCGCCTGGATGCAGGGGCTGAGTGACGCGATTCGCGCGGTGGACCGCGAGATCCTCGTGACCTGGGGTGGCACTGCGCCGGGGGTCCTTACCGCCGGCTACGGCCTCGATCCCGCAACCCTCCGCGATCACGTGGACTTCTTCACCTATCACGTCTATCCGAGGGGCGAAGGGCGAGGAACAGCGACATTGGCGACGGAGGTGGACAACGTGAGAAGCCTTGCCTCGCACGGCAAGCCTCTGCTCATCGAGGAGACCTTCATGCTCGGCGACTCGGTCGAAGAGCACGAGTCGTTCCTGGGCCAGATCAAGCCCCACGTCGCGGGCGTGCTGCACACGGGTGCAGGGGACATCACCAACGAGCAGCTTCTCGCCGGCACCCCGACCGCTCCCGAGCGCGACGTCACCGTCCCGTACCAGAGGCTCCAACTCCGCCTGCGCGACACGATGATGCGCCGGCGCTAGCGCCTACGCGTGTCGTGAGTGCACCTGTCGGCCCGTGACGAACGTCGCCTGCACCTCGAGGCGGTCGTCGAGGATCACCAGGTCGGCGCGGGCCCCGGGCTCGAGCAGCCCGAGCTCCGGGCGGCCGAGCAGGCGCGCCGGCGCGCGCGTCGCCGCGCGCAGAGCCTGGACCTCGTCGGCCCCAAGGGCAACCAGGTTGCGGACGGCCGCGTCCATGGTCAGCACGCTTCCGGCGTAGGTTCCGTCCGGGAGCGTGACGGCCGGCCCCTCGACCGTCACCTGCCGCGAGCCCAACCGGTAGCTGCCATCGCCGAGCCCTGCCGCCGCCATCGCGTCGGTGACCAGGCAGAAGCGCTCGCGCGTTGCACGGAAGGCGACCAGTGCGACCTCCGGAGCAAGGTGGACGCCGTCGACTATCGCCTGCACGGTGACCTCGGGCCGGACGAGCGCGGCGCCGCCGAGGCCGGGGTCGCGGTGGGCGTAGCGGCGGTGGGCGTTGTGGAGGTGGGTAATCGCCCGCGCGCCCGCGTCGAAGGCCGCGTGGCCGGCGTGGGCGTCGGCGTCGGAGTGCCCGCAGGAGACTGCGATCCCGCGGTCGACGAGGGCGCCGATCAGCGCCGGCGCGCCCGGCAGCTCGGGCGCCAGGGTCACGAGGGCGATCGGCCCCGCCGCCCTGAGCCGGTCGATCAACGCAGTGCTCGGTGCCTGCAGGTGCGCGGGATCGTGTGCGCCCGGCCAGAGCGGCGAGAGGAATGGGCCCTCGAGGTGTGCGCCGAGGATCCGCGGTCCCGCTCCGGGCTCGCCGTCCGCCGCTGCCGCAATCGCCGCGAGAGCGCGGCCGTACGCGTCCTCGGGCGCGCTGATGAGCGTGGGCAGGTAGGCCGTGACCCCGGTTGCCGCCAGCGCCGCACCCGCGAGGCGGTACTGCTCCGGCTCGGCGGACAGGAAGTCCACCCCTGCGAACCCGTTGACCTGCAGGTCGACGAAGCCGGGCACGGCGAGGCCGGTGAGCCCGGCCGGGGAGACGCCCACGGCGGCGATCCGGCCGTCCACCACCCGGACGTCGCCGCCGACCACGACGCCGTCCACCAGGGCGTGGCGTACTCCGAGCAGCACCGCGTTGATTCAGGTGGTCGGGGTGACCTTGGAGATGCCGCGCGGCGTGTCCGGGTCCAGCCCGCGGCGGCGCGCCAGCGCGAGCGCCAGCTGTTGTGCGCGCACCACGGCGACGATCGCCGCCAGCGGCTCGGCCAGGCCGGTCGGGATCGGCAGCTCGGCGTCGGGCCGGTCGGCGACCTCGTGTACCGACGCGCCGCGCCCGCGCAGCTCTGACACGAGCTGCGCGACGTCTGCCGCAGCGGGCCCGGACGCGCTCATCGCCAGCACCGGGAAGCCCGGGGACACGACCACGGTCGGGCCGTGGCGCAGGTCCGCGGAGGAGTAGCCCTCGGCGAGGAGCTCGGCGGTCTCCTTCAGCTTGAGCGCCGCCTCGAGGGCCATGGGGTAGAGGTAGCCGCGCGCCGTCGCGATCAGCCCGGGGGCGTCCCCGATCGCGCCGGCGACGCCCTGGGCGGGTGCAGGATCGGCGAGCACCGTCTCCAGCGCCCCGGGCAGCCGGGTCCAGTCCTCCTCGCCCCACGCGACGGGCCCGAGAGCCTCGGCGACGATCGCGAAGGCGAGCGTCTGGGCGGTCAGCGTCTTGGTCGCCGGCACGGCCTGCTCGGTTCCCGCGCCAAGCTCGATGGAGGCGTCGGCGGCGCTCGCCAGCGGGCTGTCGAGCTCGTTGGTGATCGCCAGCGTTCGCGCCCCGGCCGCGGCGAGCCGCTCCATGACCGCGGCGATCTCCGGCGTGCGACCGGACTGGCTGACGGCGACCACGAGGAAGCCGCTGTAGTCCACCGATGCGTCGTACAGGGTGTGCAGGCTCGGCGCCGCGAGCGCCACCGGGCGTCCAGTGGCGGGCTCGAGCAGGTAACGCCCGAAGATCGCCGCGTGGTCGGAGGATCCGCGCGCGACGAGCACCGTGCCGTGGTACGTCGCGGGGCGGACCGAGCTGACCCGGTCGGCGATCTCGCTGCGGCGCGCCGCCAGCGCGGCGAGCACGCGGGGCTGCTCTTGCATCTCAGCCGCCATCTGCCGACCGGTCACCGTGCACCTCCCTGGTCGGGTGCGCCGTGGCGGCGCTTCTGGGTGATCTCCAGCTCGTAGCGGTCGCCGCGGTACAGAGAGCGGCCGTACTCGACGACGCGCCCGCCGGGCCGCCGCGTCACCCTCCGGAACAGGAAGGCGGGCTGACCCTCGGACGCGTCGAGCAGCGCGGCCTCCTCCGCCGACAGCGCCACCGAGCTGACCCGCTGGGTGGCGGCGTCCAGCGTCACGCCGTAGCGCTTACGCAGCAGCGCGTACAGCGAGCCTTCCCCGAACTCGGCGCTCTCCAGGCCCGGAAAGTCTTCGCTCGGGAGGTAGGACCACTCGAGCGCGACGGGGCGGTCGTCCGCCGTGCGAAGGCGATGCACGTGCACGGCGGCGGCGCCAGGCGAGCGCTCGAGCGCAGCGGCCAGCGTGTGATCGACGGTTACGAGCCCCTGGGTGAGCACGCGGCCACCGGGCGCAAGCCCGCGCGCGCGGATGGCCTCGGTGAACCCCTGCAGCGCGTCGGCGTAGGCGATGCGCGGCTCGGCGACGAAGGTTCCGCGCCCGTGGCTGCGGTAGGCCGAGCCCTCCGCGACGAGCCGGTCGAGCTCCTTGCGGACGGTCATCCGCGCGACGCCGTAGCGGCCGGCCAGCATGCGCTCGGAGGGCAGGATGGCGCCGGCCCCGAGCTCGGCGATCAGCCCGTCCAGCAGACGGCGCAGCTGCTCGCCCTTGGGCTGAGAGCTCGTGAGGCGCTGCGGAAGCGCCTCCGGGGCGTCTGGTTGTGCGCCCATGGTTAGTGGTATATACCAGTTGTGGTAGCGTTTTGTGGCCGCCGGTGTCCCGGGCCGGCGGCGCAAGGGTACGGCGAGCCGGGCACGAGGTGAGGGGATGTCGAACTCGATCGCGCGTGCGGGCGCTGCGCTGGTTCTGGTCGCGGCGCTGGCCCTAGGAGCGGCTGCCTGCGGCAGCAACGACAGCGGCGGAGGGAAGGGCGCCAAGATCGCGCGGCTGCTCCCAGAGTCCAAGACCTCGCGCTACGAGCAGCAGGACCGCCCGAACTTCGAGCGCAGGGTCAAGCAGCTGTGCGCGGACTGCGAGGTCATCTACGCCAACGCCGAGCAGGATCCGGCGAGGCAGCTGCAGCAGGCCGAGCAGGCGATCACGAGCGGCGCAAAGGTCCTCGTGCTCGACGCTGTGGACGTGAAGTCCGCGGCGAGCATCGTCGCCCGCGCCAAGCAGTCGAAGATCCCGGTGATCGCCTACGGCCGCCTCGTCTCCGACGCGGACCTCGACTACTACGTCTCGATCGACCCGTTCAAGGTTGGCCAGCAGCAGGGGACGTCGCTGCTCGCCGCGCTCAAGCGCGGCGGCAAGCCCTCGCCCTCCGTGGTGATGATCAACGGCGCGCCGACCGACAGCAACGCCGCCCCATACAAGAAGGGGGCGCACAGCGTCCTCGATCCGGCCGGGGTCAAGGTGGCCAAGGAGTTCGACACCCCCGACTGGAGTCCCGACAAGGCTCAGAACGAGATGGAGCAGTCGATCACCGCGGTCGGCAAGAACGGCTTCGACGGGGTCTATGTCGCCAATGACGGGATGGCCGGTGGCGCGATCGCAGCGCTCAAGGGCGCAGGAATCGCTCCCGCGAGCAAGCCCGTGACCGGCCAGGACGCCGAGCTGGCGGGGATCCAGCGGATCCTGGCCGGCGAGCAGCTGATGACGGTCTACCAGCCGATCAAGAAGATCGCCGAGACCTCGGCCGCGCTGGCCGTGCCGCTCGCCCAGGGCAAGACACCGCCCGACATCGCGAAGACGCGCGTCGACAACGGGATGAAGAAGGTTCCCTCGGTGCTGCTCGCCACCATTCCCATCACCAAGGACAACATCCAGCAGACGGTC
Source organism: Solirubrobacterales bacterium (assembly GCA_038330095.1). Lineage (GTDB taxonomy): Bacteria > Actinomycetota > Thermoleophilia > Solirubrobacterales > Solirubrobacteraceae > JBBPZA01. The sequence goes on along the minus strand of JBBQNQ010000049.1, from coordinate 2,747 downwards.
GTCAAGGACGGCTTCCTCAACGCCGGCCAGATCTGCACGGGGCAGTACAAGAGCGCCTGCACCGCCGCCGGGATCAAGTGAGGTAAGCCGCGCGCCAGCGTGGGGCCGGCCGCCTCGGCGCCGGCCCCGGGTATCGTGCGCGCGCATGGCCCTGCGGCGTGCTGCCCGATGGGTGGCACCCGCCGCCGTGCCCTTCCTCCTCGCTGTCGTCCTCTTCGCGCCGGCGACGCTCGGGGGCAAGGTGCTCTCGGCCAGCGACCTGCCGCTCTTCCAGGCGCCGTTCCCAACCCAGCCACTCGGGGAGACAGTCGAAAACGCGGCTCAGTTCGACGCCGCCTACGTCTTCGAGCCGGACGGCCTGGAGGTGCGAGAGGCACTCCGCGACGGGCGGCTGCCGGTGTGGAGCTCGGCGCTGTCCGCCGGTGTGCCGCTGCTCGCCAGCCAGCAGAGCGCGCCGCTGTACCCGCTGAACTGGATCGGGGTCGTCCTTCCGTACTGGGAGTCGCTGGCCTGGATCGCCGTGCTCAAGCTCACGCTCGCCGCCCTGGGCACGTTCCTGCTCGCCCGCGCGCTCGGGCTGGGGGTGGGGCCGGCAGCGCTCGGGGCGATCGCCTTCGGCTTCGGCACGTACCTCATCACCTGGCTCATGCATCCCCACGGGAATGCGTACGTGGTGCTGCCGTGGCTGTTCCTGCTGTCCGACCGGCTGTGCCGCACCGGCCGGGTGAGGGATGCCGCGGCGCTCGCCGCGGCGCTGGGGGTCGCCTATCTGAGCGGCCAGCCCGAGAGCGGGCTCATCGTCTCGCTGGCCACCGCGGCGTGGGTGATCCACCGCCTGGCCTCGGCGCGACCGCCGCGGGACGAGATGCTGCGCGCCGTGATCCTCGCCGCCGGCGCGGCGGCGCTGGGCGCCGCGTTGGCCGCGGTGATGATCCTTCCGTTCGTCGAGGCGCTGCGCGAGTCCCACGACACGTCGCGGTCCGTGCCGCCGTTTCCGACGAACGTGGGCATCACCCCGTTCTTTCCCGGGTACTGGGGGCGCCCGGATCGCGCGGCGGTGGCTGGACCCGGCAACTTCACAGAGCGCACGCTCTACGTAGGCGTCCTGCCGACAGTGCTCGCGGCGGCCGGCCTGTTCGCCCGGCGCCCTCGCGGGCCGCAGCTGTTCTTCGCCGGGCTCGCCGTGGGGTCGCTGGCCGTCGCGATAGACACCGGCCCGATTGCCAAGGCGGTTCGCGGCCTCCCGGTCATGGACGCCGTCGACCTCGACCGGCTGTTCATCCTCGCGTCGTTCGCGATCGCGATGCTGGCGGCCATCGGCCTCGAGCGACTGCTGGTGGGCACGGCCCAGGAGCGGCGGCGGATGCTTGTCGCCGCGGTCGCCGTGAGCGCGGTTCCCGCGCTGGCGGTGCTGGTCGCATATCCGTCGCGGCTCGGGGACCTTCGCGACGCGATCAAGCAGCTGCTGGGGGGGCCCTCGCCCGCGACTCCAGACGTCCTCGCCCTCGCGTCTGTGCTGCGGTGGCTCGTCCTGGGCGCGATCGCCCTGACGCTGCTCGCCGCCGTCGCGCGCCGACGGGCGCGCGCGGTGCCGCTGCTGGTCGCGATAGTCGCGCTGGCAGCTCTGGACCTGGTGTCGATGGGGTGGGGCTACAACCCGGCGATCCCCAAGGCCCAGGCCGACCCGCCGACGCCCCCGGCGGTGCGCGTCATGCGCCGCCTGACCTCAGGCGGCGGGCGCGTGATCGGTGTCGACTCCCTGATACCCAATACCGCATCGCGGTGGGGGCTCGAGGACGCTCGCGGCCATGAGCTCCCGGTGGTCGAGCGCACGACCCGGCTCTGGTACGCGCTCGGTGGAGGGATCGGCGATGCAACGCGTGCCGTCTCGCCCCGGGACAAGCGCACGCCCAAGCTGCTCGACGTCTTCGGGGTCCGGGCGGTGCTCTTCAATCCTTCGGCGTTTCGGGGCGCCCAGCCGATCCTGTCCCCGCCGTTGGGCGCCGACCCAATCGCCTATCGCGGCCCGGGAGGGGTGGTGGTAGAGCATCGAACGGGCCTGCCGCGGGCATTCGTGGCCTACCGGTGGCGCCGGACGCGGAACCTCGACGAGTCGCTGTTCTTCATGGCGGCCTCCACCTCACGCCAGGCGCGTGACGAGCCGATCCTCGAGACCGGTGACGCCCCTCCCGGCGGTCCGGCGCCGCCCGCGACCCCTGCCAGCGTGATCTCGCGCAGCGACACCGAGGTGACGCTCGACGTTCGTGCCCGCGCGGCGGGCCGCCTCGTGCTGCTCGACACCTTCTATCCCGGCTGGCGCGCCGAGGTCGACGGACGCCGCACGCCGATCACAGCCGCCAACGCCGCCTTCCAGTCGATACCTGTCGGCCCGGGTCGCCACAAGGTCCGCTTCTACTACCACCCCACGAGCGTCGTGGTGGGCGGCGCGATCAGCCTCGCCGCGCTGGCGTTCTTGGCCGGCGGCCTTCTGCTCGGGCTCCTGCGCGCCCGGCGGACCGGCTGACGACATTTATCCTCCGGCCGGCATGGCAGCACCCACGGCTCGCGCGGAGCTGCACTTCCATCTGCTGCCGGGGGTCGACGACGGCCCGAAGGACATGGACGAGGCGCTCGAGCTGGCGCGCATGGCGCTCGAGGACGGAACGACCACGGTGGTGGCGACCCCGCACGTCCGCGACATGGACGTCGACACCGTCCCAGAGCGGGTCGCGCAGCTGCGCGATGCC
>JBBQNQ010000048.1:0-22873 GCA_038330095.1 Solirubrobacterales bacterium | reverse complement strand
TGAAGGACCTCGGGATCGCCCACCGCCGCGGCGGCTACCGCGACCCCGAGTCGCAGGCGTTCATCGAGAGCTTCTTCTCGAAGCTCAAAGAGCGAGTCGTCTGGCGCCACGAGTTCGAGACGCTCGACGCCGCCCGCCGAGTGCTCGGCGACTACATCGACCACCGCTACCCGAACCGCCCTCACTCACGGCTCGGCTACAGGACGCCCTTGGAGGTGCGTCAGACCTGGGAGGATGGAAGAGCGCTAGTGAAACCCGCGGCCTGAGGTGTCAACGGCGGCGGGGTCCAGGCCACGCCGAAGCGGGTGGATTACCGTCGGACGCGGTCGGTCACGTATGTCGTACGCATGACTAACGTCACCGCCGAGGAGCAGCGGTTTTCGATCGAGGCACGCCCTCCTCTTTTCGGTAACGGCAAAGAGGTGGGTGGCTCGCCTCTCTTTGCCCCCGACGACTTTTCGTTAGAGGCCTCTGGGCGGCTCGGGTGGAGCGTCGAGCTCGCGAGCTTCCTCGGGTGCTCTCCTAACCGTAACGACTATCGGGGAGCTGAGCCGACTGTCAGAGGCACCGACGTTTATCTGCTTCCTCACGCGACGGCTCGCCTGGTAAGCCGGTGGGCGGTAGCCCGCGAATCGCCGTGGACCGACATTGACTATCGAATGACCTTTACCGTGAGGCGGCGAATGATCGAGCCCGGGATCGAGGGAACGCTGGTCCCTGAGCGACAGGTGATCCGCTCTCCGGAGGCCAAGCTCCGCGGGCCCGTCGGTGTGCATATCAAGCTCATCGCGAACCCGAGCCTCAAGCGAAGCGACGACCCAGAGTTGGCCAGTGGCGAGGTGATCCGCCTCCGGGGGTCTACCACCCCGCCCGCGCGCTCTCAGCGCATTTCCTTGCGCTACACCGGTCCGGGGACCGGAGGGCAGCTCGTACGTCTGGCTAGCGTAGAGACGGACCGACGCGGACGTTTCCGTTACCACTGGCGGCCTAAGCGTCTCGGCTCCTACGAGCTTTGGGCGTTCTACCGGCGGCAGCAGCGCAACCGAACAAGTGACCACATCTGCCCGGCTCTCTTCAGTGTCCGATGACCAGTCAGCGAGCTGGCGCGGTCCAATGGCGCGTCGCTCGATCGAGTTGCCACAGCAGGACGACGCTCTTGAGCGAGCCGCGCACCGCCGGGCTGAGCGGGCCGCGGGCATGTAGCCCGCGGCCCGCTCGCACCAGGGTCCGCGTCGTTACTTCAGCCCGTTGGCCGACAGGAACTGCGAGGCGACCTCGGCCGGGTTCTTCTTGTCGATGTCCACGGCGGCGTTCATCTGGCGGATCGCCTGGAGCGTCAGCTTCGCGCTCACCGCGTTGAGGGTCTGCCCGAACTCCGGGCCCTCCTTGGAGAGCAGCGAGTTCTTGACGACCGGCGCGACGTTCTGGAACCCGAAAATCCTCTTGGGGTCGGTCAGAACGATGTACTTGCCGCCCGAGAGCTGGCCATCGGTCGTGAATACGTCACCGCCCTGGATGTCGCCGCTCTCCAACGCCTTGTACTGCAGCCCGATCTGCAGCGGCTTGAACTTCATCGCGGTCAGGCCATAGACCTCCCTGAGGCCCTTCAGGCCCTCGAAGCGATTGCGTGACTCCGGCGGCGCGCCCCAGGTGAACTTGCCTCCGAGCTTCTTGATGTCGGCGATCGACTTCAGGCCGTTCTTCTGGGCGTAGGCCTTTGTCACGCCCACAGCGTCGGAGTTGTAGAACGGAGACTTGTTCAGCAGCGTGAAGCCGCGGCCCTCCTGGAACTTCTTCGCGGCGTCGTAGGCGGCCTGCTCGCTGGTCGGACGCCTGGCCTGCGCCGCGACCACGGACAGGATCGTGCCGGTGTACTCGGGATACATGTCGACCTTGCCGCTGGTCAGCGCCTTGTCGATCACCTCGGTGGAGCCGATGTTCTGCTTGAAGGTGACGTCGTAGCCCTTGGACTCGAGCGCCTGCTTGTAGAGCTGGCCGAGGATGAACTGCTCGGTGAAGTCCTTGCTGCCGATCGTGACGGGGGGCTTGCCCTTCCCCGGCTGATCGCCCGAGCCGCCGCCGTTGTCGTCGCTGCCGCACGCCATCGCGCCGAGCGCTAGAGCCACCAGCATCAGCGCGGCGAGCACTCTCTGCAGGAATCGTGTCCTCACTGGATTCTCCTTGGTAGGGGTTGTTCAGGTCGTAGCTTCGACGGCGGGGCCGACCAGGGGCTCGCTGCGCTCGCGCTGCGCGCGCAGGCCGCGGGGGGTGACCGCGCGCTGGAGTAGGGCGAAGCCGCCCTCAGCGGCAAAGGCCAGAGCGGTGACGAGCAGTGCGGCAGCGACCACGCCGGCGATGCCGTAGGTGGCCTGGCTCACGATGATCTCGCCGAGGCCCCCGCCGCCGGCGATCGCGGCGAGCGTCGCCGTGGCGATCACGTAGACGGTCGCCGTTCGGATCCCCGCGAAGATCAGCGGCAGGGCGAGCGGCAGCTCGATGCGCCACAGGACGTCGCGCCCGCGCATGCCCATCCCCCGGGCGGCCTCGACCGCGTCGCGGTCGACCCCGTCGACCGCGGTGTAGGCGTTGGTGAGCATGATCGGCACGGCGAGCACGACGAGGGCGATCAGCACGTTCACAAAGCCCAGGCCGACGAGCGCGATGCCGATCGCGATGACCGCGAGGCTGGGCAGCGCGCGCCCTACGTTGGCCAGGGTGATAGCCGCGAAGTAGCCGCGGTGGATGTGGCCGAGCCAGATGCCGAGCGGGAGCGCGATGAGGATGGAGACCCCGACCGCGGCGCCGCTCAGCTCGAGGTGCTCGATGATCTTGTCGCGCAGCAGGTCAGTGTTGTTCCCGATGAAGCGGATCGCATCGGCGAAGGTGTTCACGCCGTCCTCCTCGCCCATGGGGTCAGCAGCCGCTGGGCGCCGACGATCAGGGCGTCGGCGATCAGAGCGAGGATGACCGCGAGCAGGCCCGCGGCGATGAACTCGGTGTTGAAGTTCTTCTGCAGCGCGTCGCGGATCGGTGCGCCCAGGCCCTGGTCGACGATGAACGCCGCGACCGTGGCGAGGCTTATCACGGTAACCGTCGCCACCCGGATGCCCGCCACGATCGCCGGCAGCGCGAGCGGCAGCTCGACCCGCCACAGCATCTGCGAGCGCGTCAGCCCCATACCGCGTGCGGCCTCGCGTACGTCATCGGGCACCCCCCGCAGCCCGAGCAGAGTGTTGCGGAAGATGATCAGCAACGTGTAGGAGACCAGCGCGATCTCGACGGTGGTGGTGGTCAGCCCGGTGATCGGCACGAGCAGCTGGAACAACGCCAGCGACGGGATCGTGTAGAGGAAGCCGGTGAACAGCGTGAACGGCGTCTCGAACCAGTGGAGCCGGTAGGCGATCAGCGCGGCGACGAAGGCGATCGCGAACCCGAGCCCGACGGCGATCGCGGTGAGCCACAGGTGCTGCACCAGCGCCGGCTGGAAGACGTCTCCCCAGTTGTCCTTGAACCAGCCCCAGCAGAAGGTGCCGTTCTCGCGCACGCACGTCGAGCCGCGGCCGAAGTCCGGGATCACGGGCTGGGCCTGCGCGAGGATCGGGATCGCGGCGGTGGTCACGTCGCCTCGGGCGCCTTCACGGCGCCGGCTCGGGCGCCGGCGCCGTTGCCGTTGCGCAGCGCCGCCTGGATCAGCTCGATCGTCGCCCTGCCGGCGACCTTGCCGTCCCCGTCGACGACCACGAGCTCGGTGCCGCTGGTGAGCATGAGCGAGAGCGCGTCGCGCAGGCTCGTGTCCAGCCCTGCGCGCGGGGCGTCAGCGGGCGTTCCCACCAAATGGCTTTCGCCATTCGGTGCCGGGGCGAGCAGCTCGAGCGCGGAGAGGTCGCTGAGCGAGAGGCGCTTCAGTCCGCGGTCGGCGCCCACGAAGCGCGCGACGAACTCGTCGGCGGGGTGAGCGAGGACCTCCTGCGGCGTGTCGTACTGCGCGAGGATCCCGCCCTCGCGCAGGATGATGATCCGGTCGCCCATCTTGATCGCCTCGTCGATGTCGTGAGTGACGAACAGGACCGTCTTTCGGATCCGCTCCTGCAGCCCCAGGAACTCGTCCTGGAGGCGCTCGCGGGTGATCGGGTCGATGGCGCCGAAGGGCTCGTCCATGAGCATCAGGGGCGGGTCGACCGCGAGCGCGCGCGCCAGGCCGACGCGCTGGCGCTGGCCGCCGGAGAGCTGTGCGGGATAGCGCTTGCCCAGTTCCGTCTCCAGGCCTACGAGCTCGAGCAGCTCGGCGGCACGCGCGCGGATCCGTGCCTTGTCCCACCCCAGTAGTCGCGGAACGGTCGCGACGTTGTCGTTGACCGTCATGTGCGGGAACAGGCCGATCTGCTGGATGACGTAGCCGATCCCGCGGCGCAGCTCGGTCACGTCCATCTGGCGCACGCTCTGGCCGGCGATGAGGATGTCGCCCTCGGTGATGTCGATCAGGCGGTTGACCATTTTCATGGCCGTGGTCTTGCCGCCGCCCGAGGGCCCGACGATGCAGCAGATCTCCCCGGCCGGGATCTCGAGCGAGAGGTTCTCGATCGCCGGCCGGGACGCGCCCGGGTAGCGCTTGGCGACGTTGCGGAACTCGAGCGGCGCCGCCTGCGGGTGCGACGACGGCCCCTTGGAGTGGGCGGATTCGGTGTTATCCACGAGGCAGTCCCCGAGAGGGAGGCCAGATCCTAACCGTTCGTCAGTCGGAGGCGTCGAGGCTCAGCGGGTGATCCGCACGAGCGTCGAGGCACCGCGCAGACCGCGGATCGACACCCGCGCGCGCCGCAGGCCGGCGCTGCGGAACCGGTGGGCCACGACGGCACGGCCGCCCTCGTCGGTGCGGACCTGCGCGCCGGCGAAGCGCACGGTCGCACCGACCGCCGCCCTTCGCCCGCCGACCGCCGGCCGGGTGACGGTGAAGGCAATCGAAGCCCGCGCGCCGGCCCCCACCCGGCGTGGGCTCGCGCCGATGCGCAGCCGGCCGAGCGCCGGGGCGGCCGGCGGGTCGGTCGTGACGTCCGCCAGCTCGACGATCACGCCCGAGAAGGCGACGACGTAGAGATTGCGGGTCGGGAAGGCGCCGCCGCCCCCGAAGCTCACCGAGCTCGGGTTGCTCAGCCCGCGCACGAGCGCGCAGGCGCTGCGATCGCGGTCGATGCGCCATACCTCCCCGGCTCCGTTGGCGGCGACGTAGAGCCGGTTGGCCCCGTCACGGGCCATGCCGTCAAGGAATGCGTTGGCGTCGGCGGCCGGCGCGCTGAAATATGTCCTGACCCGACCGGGCGCGGCCAGGTCGACGCGCTTGATCGCGGCGTCGGCGAAGGTCTGGTCGACGTACAGGAAGCGGTTGGCGGTGTCGACCGCCAGCCCGTTGGAGGACTCGAGCTTCGCCCAGTCGGCCTCCACGCCGCCGCGCCGGATGCGGTCGACGTCGCCGGCGAAGTCGTTGGTGGCGTAGTAGGAGCCGTCCGGGCCGCGCGCGACGCCGTTGGCCATGCCGAGCCCGCGGGTGATCAGGCGCCGCTCGCCGGTGTCGGTGTCGATGCGCTCCAGGCCGGCCCGGCCGTCGTCCGCCTGTCCCGCCGCCGCGCTGTCGCCGAAGCCGGCGACGAGCCTGCCGGCGCCGTCGAGGACGAGGCCGCCGGGCGCGTCGATCCCGCTCGTGAGCACGCGCGGAGTGGCCTTGCGCCCGTCGAGCCGCAGTATCCGCCCGGCTCCGAGATCGGAGATGAACAGGCGGCCGCGGGCGTCCGCCGCGACCGACTCGAGCACGCCCTGGCCCGAGGCCAGCGTGCGGGCGGCGGGCATAGGCGAGCAGTCGGGCACCGCCACGGCCGGCGCCGCGGTAAGCGCGAGCGCGGCTGCGGCAAGGGCGAGGATGCGCGCGGTGGCCGCCACGAGCGCGATCCTACCCGCGCACGCCGCTCGAGCCGAAGCCCCGATCGCCGCGCTCACTGTCCTGGAGGGTCTCCACCTCGACCGGCACCGGCAGCTCGACGCGCACGATCAGCAGCTGGGCGATCCGGTCGCCGGGGGCGATCGCGAAGGGCGCGGCGCGGTCGGTGTTGAGCAGCAGCACGCGAAGCTCTCCGCGGTAGCCGGCGTCCACGAGCCCGGGAGCGTTGGGCAGGGTGATCCCGTGGCGCGCGGCGAGGCCCGAGCGCGGGAGCACCAACCCCGCGTGACCTTCGGGTATCGCGACCGCGAGGCCGGTTCCGACCGAGGCCCGCTCCCCGGGTCCGAGGCTCGCCGCCTCGGCGGAGTGCAGATCGAGGCCGGCGTCGCCGGGGTAGGCGCGGACGGGGAGGGTCGCGTGAGGCGAGAGGCGGCGGAAGTGCAGCTTCACCCGCGCCCGTTCACCGCAAAGCGCTCGTAGCGCTCGGCCACCGCGGCCGGCAAGCGCGCGCTGACCCGCACGCCCTCGGTGGTCTCCTCGCGATGCAGCTCGCCGGCCACCTCGTGCAGCTCGGCGAGCCGACCGCCCTCGGTGTAGGGCAGCAGCAGCTCGACCGGGCGCAGCCCGCGGTCGAAGGCGAGGGCGATGCGCTCGGCCAGGGCGTCGAGTCCCTCTCCGGTGACGGCGGAGGTCAGCACCGACCGAGGGTGGCGGAAGCGCAGCTCGCGCCGGCGTTCGTCGTCGAGCAGGTCGCACTTGTTGAGCGCGAGCAGTCGCGGCGCCGCTCCGGCGTCGATGCCCTCGAGCACGTCCTCGACCGCACGCGCCATCTCCTCGAGCTCCTCCTCGGGCGCGGAGCCGTCGACGACGTGAACGATCAGGTCGGCGAGGCGCGTCTCCTCGAGCGTCGCGGCGAAGGCGTCGACGAGCTGGTGGGGCAGCTTGCGGATGAAGCCGACGGTGTCGGTGACAAGCCACGGCGCGCTGCCGTCGCGGCGCATCGTCCGGGTCGTCGGGTCCAGGGTGTGGAACAGGCGGTCACGCACTCCCACCTCCGCCCCGGTCAACGCGTTGAGCAGCGTCGACTTGCCGGCATTGGTGTAGCCCGCCAGCGCGACGCGCGGCAAGTGGGCGCGCTCGCGCTCGCTGCGCATCCTCTCCCGGTGGCGCGAGACCTCGGCGAGCTTGCGCTTCAGGGCGGAGATGCGGTCGCGGGCCAGGCGGCGGTCGGTCTCGATCTGCGTCTCCCCCGGACCGCGCGTCCCGATGCCGCCGTCCATGCGCCCGGCGCCCAGGCGCTCGAGGTGCGTCCACAGCCCGCGCATGCGGGCGAGGTTGTACTCGAGCTGGGCGAGCTCGACCTGGAGCTTGCCCTCGGCGGTGTGTGCGTGGCCGGCGAAGATGTCGAGGATGATCGCGGTGCGGTCGATCACCGGCACCTCGAGCGCGGCTTCGAGGTTTCGCTCCTGCCGTGGTGAGAGCTCGTCGTCGCAGGCGACGAGGTTGGCGTCGGACTCCTTCAGCAGGCCCTTGAGCTCCTCGAGCTTGCCCGGACCGAGGTAGCTGTTGGGATGCGGCCGGGCGCGATGCTGGACGAGCTCGCCGACCGTCGCCACGCCTGCGGTCAGCAGCAGCTCGCGCAACTCGGACAGGTCGTCGCCCTCGGGTGTTGCAGCGATGAGGTACGCGCGCTGGCGGGCACGGCCGCCCTGAACTACTCCGTTGTGCGATCGCTGCACTTGGCACGAGTGTAGAGGCGGCGCCGACCGGTCAGACTGCCGCGATGCCCCAACTTCTCCTCGGCCCCCTCCTGCGTTACGTCGGCGAGCACGAGGCGACCGTGTGGGTGGAGACAGACGCCCCGTGCGAGGTCGAGGTGCTGGGCGCCGCTGCGCGCACTTTCCGGATCGGCACCCACCACTACGCCCTGGTGTTCGTCGACGGCCTGCGCCCGGGCTCGACGACCCCCTACGAGGTCGCCCTCGACGGCGAGCGTGCCTGGCCGCCGGCTGCCCCGGGGGTGTGGCCGCCCTCGCTGATCCGAACGCTGGACAAGGAGAGCGCGATTCGCGTCGCCTTCGGCTCCTGCCGCGTAGCCGCACCCCACCACCATCCGTTCTCACAGCGCAAGGACAAGCACCCGCAGGGCCGGGAGACGGACGCGCTCTACGCGCTCGCGCTGCAGATGCGCGAGCAGCCCGTGGAGCGCTGGCCCCATCTGCTGCTCCTGCTCGGCGACCAGGTCTACGCCGACGAGACCTCGCCGGGGACCCACAACTTCATCCGCGCCCGCCGCGACATCGGCGAGCCGCCGGGAACCCAGGTCGCCGACTTCGAGGAGTACACGCGGCTCTACTACGACTCCTGGCAGGACCCGGCGATTCGCTGGCTGCTCTCGACGGTGTCGAGCGCGATGATCTTCGACGATCACGACGTCCACGACGACTGGAACACATCGGGGGCGTGGCTACGGGAGTACCGCGCCAAGCCGTGGTGGGACGAGCGCATCGTCGGGGCGTTCAGCTCCTACTGGCTCTACCAGCACATCGGCAACCTCTCGCCGCGCGAGCTCGAGGACGATGAGCTTTTCTGCGAGGTGCGCGACGCCGAGGACGGCAAGCCGATCCTCGATGCGTTCTCGCTGCGCGCCGACCGCCAGAACGCAGGCTCGCGCTGGAGCTACTGCCGGGACCTCGGGCGCTCGCGCCTGATCATGCTCGACTCGCGCGCGGGCCGCATCGTCGAGGACGACCGCGCGCGCACGATGGTCGACCCCGGGGAGTGGAGCTACATCGAGGAGCACGCGAACGGGGACTTCGACCACCTGCTGCTCGGCACCTCGCTGCCCTTCCTCCTCGCCCCCGGAATGCACCACCTCGAGGCGTGGAACGAGGCGGTGTGCGCCGGCGCATGGGGGCGGCCGGCGGCACGGCTGGGCGAGCGCATGCGCCAGGGCCTCGATCTCGAGCACTGGGCAGCGTTCGAGCGCTCCTTTCGCGACCTCGCCGGGCTGGTCGAGGCCGTCGGCGCGGGGCGCCGGGGCGAGCCGCCGGCGACGATCGTCGCCCTGTCGGGCGACGTCCACCACGCCTACCTGGCCGAGGTTGCCTTCCGCCGCGGCGCCGGCGTGCGCAGCAGCGTCTACCAGGCGGTCTGCTCACCGTTCCGCAATCCGCTCGACGAGCACGAGAAGCGGGCCATCCGCGCCGCGACCTCACGCCCCGCGGCGGCGCTGGGCCGGGCGCTCGCGCGCTCGGCCGGGGTCCCGGACCCGCCGATCCGCTGGCGCTTGTGCACCAAGCCGTTCTTCGACAACCAGGTTGCGACCATCGAGCTTCACGGCCGCAGCGCGAGCCTGCGCGTCGACAAGACGGTGCTCGGCGACTCCAACGTCGCGCGGCTGGAGTGCGTGCTGGAGCGCGACCTGGCCTGACTCGGCAGTCGGTTCACCGGGCGCCCGCGGGCTACAGCCCCACGGACCCTCGCTCAGCCACGGAGCATCACCACCGTGCTGCCGACGTAATCGTCGGTGGGCGGAATCGCTCGGCGCCCTAGCGCGCGCAGCCCGACGCGGCGCCCCTCCTCCTCGAACGTGTCGGCGGACACCCGGTCCAGGTGGACGAGGTCATGCGTCGCGCTCCGCGTGCCTTCGGGTGCGATGGTCTCGCGCACTCGTTCGATCGCGACTCGCGTGCCCTCGTCGCGGACGGCGATTGGTTGGCTGCGCCACGTCCAGCCACCGCCCGCGGTGACGTCCGGCTCGGGCAGGTCGAGTCCCGCCGAGAAGTCCTCGAGGTCCTCGGCCAGCGCCGCGGCCAGCAGTCCAGCAGGGGCGAGGTGGGCCGCCGCGCACGACAGGAAGGCTTCGCGGCCATCGCGACCGCCTAGGAGCTGGATGCTCTGCATGGGGGCGAGGATCAGCCCGAAGCGACGGTCCAGCGCGAACGTCCGTGCATCGCTCTCCACGGTGCTCACCGGCAAGCCTTCCCCGCGCTCGCGCAGGCTGGCGAGAAGCACAGGGTCGCGGTCCAGTGCGACCACCTCGACGCCGCGAGAAGCGAGGGCGAGGGCCACGCGCCCCGTGCCGGCACCGACGTCGAGCACGGGGCCGCGCTCGCGCCCGGCGAGCCAGCGCCAGAACGGCAGGTCCACGTCGTAGCCGCCGCATTCGAGGTCGTGCCACAGCACGTGGCCCGCGCTCATCCCCGGTGCCTACCCGCCACCGGGCCGGTTCCCGCCGGGTCGGCGTTCGCCGGCATGAGCACGCGGACGGCGCCGCGGACCGCGCGCACGGTCGCAGGCAGGCGGGCGATCGGGTCGCCGTCGGCGTAGAGGTCGAAGGGCCGGTCGGCGCGGATCGTCAGCACGCGTGCACGGCGGACCTCGACGTGGGGGTCGTCGAGGTGGGTGCCCTTGAAGAGCCGCGGGAGCTGGCGCAGGAAGTGGCGCCTGCTCGACGCGCGCGAGCACACGACGTCGAGCAGCCCGTCGTCGAGCGCCGCGTCGGGCGCGAGGAACATGCCGCCCCCGTAGGCCTTCGAGTTGGCGGCGGCGACGCTCCAGCCGCGGTACCCGTAAGTCTCGCCGTCGAGCTCGAGCTCGAACGCCGCCGGGCGCCAGGCCACGAGCGCGCGCAGGGCGCCGTAGGCGTAGACGAGATTGCCCAGCCTGGCCGGCGCCTCGTTGGCGATGCGGTTGGCGTCGGAGTCAAAGCCGCAGCTCGCGATGCCGACGAACGCGCGCCCGTCGACATCGCCGAGGTCCAGGCGCCGCTCGACCCCGTCGCGGATGACCGCGCACGCCGCAGCCGGGTCCTGGGGCAGACCGAGCACGCGGGCGAGATCGTTGCCGCGCCCACCGGGGAGCACGGCAAGCAGCCCGTCGGGCTCGCGCAGCGCGCCCGCGACCCGGCCGACCAGCCCGTCGCCGCCCAGCGTCGCGACGACGTCTCCGCGGCCGGCCGCCTCGCGCGCGAGCTCCTCGGCGTGCTCGAGGCTCCGGGTGGCCGTGCTGCCCGCGTCGATCTGGAGCGCGCGCAGCGCGTCCAGCACCGAGGGGAGCACCCGTTGCGCCCGGCCACCGCCGGCGGCGGGGTTGTAGAGGAGCGCGACCCGCGACCGGTCGCTCACCGCGCCCAGCCTTGCTCGCGCATGAACGCCTCGACCGCTTCGGGCCGGTCGGTGACCACGTAGGCGTCGATCATCGCTCCGTCGGCGTTGATGGTGATCGAGAGGCCGGAGGTCACGCGGCGCACCTTGGAGATCGGCGCGATCGGCCGGCCCGAGCCCATGCGCGGCGTGACGCGCCCGGTGGCGACCGAATGGACGGCCTCGTGGTCGGCGAGCGCGTCGAGCAGGCGGCGATAGCCCTTGGTCGAGGAGTGCTTGTGATGGGTGCGCCTGGGCACCGCTCACGCCCTCCCGTCGAGGATCAGCTCGGCGAGCGTCTCGGCCAGCGCAACCGGACGGGGATCGGTGGCGGCCTCCGCCTGTGCCCTCGCCGTCACCCCGCTCAGGACGATCGCCCCGTCCAGGCCTGCGGCGCGTGCGCCGGCCAGGTCTGAGTCCAGGCGGTCCCCGACGACCAGCGCCCGGCCCGGCCCCAGCCGGTCCAGGGCAGTGGCGAAGATCTGTGCCTCGGGCTTGCCGACGCTGTCACACGTGCGCCCCGAGCCGTACTCGACCGCTGCGACCAGCGCTCCGGTGCCCGGCCACGGGCCGTCGGGCATCGGGAAGGTGGGGTCGCGCCCGGTACTCACCAGGTCGGCGCCGCGAAGCGCCGCCCGGATCGCCGTGCGCAGCTCGCCGTAGTCGAAGCGCTCGTGACCGGCGACGACCACCACGTCTGCGCGCCCGGCGAGGTCGGTGCCGTTCACGATGCGCATCCCGGCGGCCTCGACGTGGCGATGGATGGCAGGCGGCCCGATGACGAACGCGCTGCCGCCGCCGCGCTCGGACAGCCGGTGCTGCAGCGCCCCGCCCACGGTCACCACCTCCTCGAGCGAAGCCTGGAAGCCCAGGCGCCACAGACGGCGGACGACCTCCTCTCCCGATTCGCGAACGGCGTTGGTGATGAAGGCCACGCGCTTGCCTCCCTCGCGAAGCGCCGCCACCGCGTCGGTGGCCTGCGGAGTGGGCGAGTCGCCCACCCACAGGCAGCCGTCGAGGTCGAGCAGCAGGTGGTCATAGCGGCGGGCGAGCGGGGAGAGAGGCACGGGACGGTGATTATGCTTCGCCGCCGTGCGTATCCCGGCCTGCATCGCCGCGCTGCTCCTCGCGGCCGTCATCTCGCTGTCCGCCTGCGGCTCCGATGACGGCGGCAACGGCAAGGTGGGCAGCCAGGGCGCGACGACCCCGAGCGCCACTGCCGCTCCGAAGGGGCGCACCGCGCCGCCCGCGCCCGGGGAGCCTCCGAGCTGCCAGCGTGTGCGCAAGCCCGCCCCGCGCAATACACCGGGGCTGCCGAAGCCCAGCGTCAAGCTCAGCCCCGCCAAGCGCTACAGCGCCGTGGTGAGCACCTCGTGCGGCCAGTTCACCATCGCCCTCGACGTCAAGCGGGCTCCCAAGACCGCCGCGTCGTTCGCCTATCTTGCGCGCCGCGGCTTCTACAACGGCCTCGCCTTCCACCGCATCTCGCCGGGCTTCGTGATCCAGGGAGGCGATCCCAAGGGCGACGGCTCCGGCGGGCCCGGCTACTCGGTCAACGAGCCGCCGCCTGCGAACCTGCCCTACACCCGCGGGACGGTCGCCATGGCCAAGACCGAGACCGAGCTGCCGGGCACCTCGGGCAGCCAGTTCTTCATCGTCACCGCGCCCTCCGCCAGCGACCCGCCGTTCTCGCTGCCCTCTGACTATGCGTTGGTCGGCCGCGTGACCAAGGGCCTGGACGTTGTGCAGTTCATCGGAAACCTGGAGGCCAACCCTCAGACCGAGCAGCCGAACATCCCGGTGGTCATCCGGAGCGTGCGGATCACGCAGGCCTAGGCACCGCGCAGCTCAGCGCTTGCCTGGGGGTGGCGCGCCGCCACCGGGCCCCCCGGACCCCCGCTCCGCCTTCATCCGCCGCTGGCGGCGCCGGCCCAAGAGGGTCATGACGCCGAGCACCGCGACGACCACGAGGATGCCGAGCAGCAGCCCGCCCGCGATCCCGACCCCGCCGAACGGCAGCGCCACCAGCTCGACCACTCCGAGGCCCAGCGCGAGCAGCAGGATCACGATCCCGAGCAGCATCAGCCAGCCGCGGACGCGGATCCAGAGGCTCGCCCCCGGCGGCGGCGCGACCAGCCCCATGAAGCGCAGGGCGAGGAGCTGGCGGCCGCTGGGGGGAGTCTGGCCCAGGCGTTCCACGGCCTCCTTGAGGTCGTCCGGCCGGCGCTCGGCGAGTGCGAGCGACGCGTTGGCCATCCGGCGAAGCTGCATGCGCTCCTGGGGCCGCGCGGCGGCGATCGCCTTGGAGAAGTGCGCTCGCGCGGCCTTGGCGTCGTAGCGCTCGGCGGCGCGCGCCCCGAGGATGGCCTGTGCCGCGGCCTTGAGCTTGGTCTCGGCGTGCAGCTCCTCGTCCGAGCGGGTCTCCAGGCGCTCCATCGCTTCCATTGCGCCCTTCTGCTCGATCCTGATCTGGCGCTGCTTGGGGGCCACGGCGTCCGAGTGTAGTGGCGCGCGGGCGCCGTTTCCCGGCTGCGGGCGGGGGGTACCGGGCCTGCGATGACGCCGAGCGGTGGATCCGACGGGCCCGAGCGCCTGGAGACAGACCGCCTCGCGTCGCGGGCTGACGAGGAGGACCCGCAGGTGGGAAGGGCGGCCTCGAGCTCGCGGACGGAGCGTGGGGCAGAGGCTCAGGGGTGGCTGGCCGCCCTCGGAGCCGCTCGCTTCGTGCTGGGTGCGCTCGTGGCCGCGGCGGCGATCGTCGGCGGCGTTGTCCTGCTCTCGGCCGCCAAGTGGTGGGCGCTGGCCGTCGTCGTGGTCGTTCTGCTCGGCGCGGTGGGCCTCGGTGTGTGGCTGACCCTGCGGTCGACGACCGAGGTCGAGAAGCCCGCGCCCGAGACCGTCGCGCGTCTGGAGGAGGAGGGCGTTGCCGACCCCGAGCGCAAGGCCAACGAGCACGTCGAGGCGGTGGAAGAGGACGAGCACGCGGGGGAGCAGCAGGGCAAGGTCACGCCGTCGTCATCGGCCTCCCGTCCGGTCGGGCCGGGGTCAGGCGACAGTACCTAGCTGCGAGCTTCGCCGAGAGCCACGAGGAAAGCGGCCTGGGCGTGGATCGCACGCTCGAGCTCGGCGAGGTCGACCCCCTCGTCGGCGGAGTGGATGTTGGCGCCGGCGTCCTCGGCACCCCAGATGACGATCTCCGCCCCCGGCATGGCACGGTGCAGCAGCGTCACCAGCGGGATCGAGCCGCCGCTGCCGAGCTTGACCGCCGGCTTTCCGTAGGCGCCCTCCATCGCGGCTAGCGCTGCCCGGTAAGCGGGGCCGCCGGTGTCGGCGAGGAAACCGTCGGCCCCCAGTGCCTCTGCGACCTCCACCTCGACGCCCCACGGGGCCGCCGCGCGCAGGTGCACGGCGAGCGCCTCGCGGGCCCGCTGCGGGTCGTCGCCCGGCGCCAGACGCATGCTCACCCGGGCGCGCGCGCGGGGGATGAGCGCATTCTGGGCGCCGTCCACGGGCGGCGCGTCGAGCCCGATCACGTTGAGCGCCGGTCGCGTGCACAGCCGCTCGGCCACGGTTCCGTCACCCAGCAGCTCGACGCCGGGGAGCACGCCCGCGAGGATGCGAAAGTCGTCCTGTGACTGGTCCAGGCCGTCCCACGGCCGCCTCTCCAACCCGTTCACCGCGACGTTTCCGCGCTCGTCGAGCAGCGTGTCGAGGAGGCGGATCAGGGCGAGCAGCGCATCGGGCGCGGGCCCTCCGAACGCGCCGCTGTGGATCGGGCGCTCGAGAGCACGGACCTCGACGTCGCAGACCGCGAGCCCTCGCAGCGACGTGGTCAGGGTCGGCTCGCCCAGGCGCCAGTTGCCGCTGTCGGCGATCACCACAACGTCGGCGGCGAAGCGCTCGGACTCCGCGCTGAGCAGGCGCTCCAGACCCGACGTGCCGACCTCCTCCTCACCCTCGACCAGCACCTTGACGCCCACGCCCGCGCGTCTGCCCAGCGCGCGCAGCGCAGCAGCGTGCATGACCACGCCCGACTTGTCGTCCGCCGCGCCGCGGCCATAGAGGCGCCCGTCGCGCACGGTGGGCTCGAACGGGGCCGTCGACCAGGCCTCCAGTGGGCCGCTGGGCTGGACGTCGTAGTGCGCGTAGAGCAGCACGGTCGGCGCCCCTGGCGGCCCGGGCGCCGAAGCGAAGACCGCCCGCGGTCCGTCCCCGAGCTCGAGCACCTCCGCCCCGGCGAGCCCCGCCTCGCGCAGCAACGCGGCGACTGCGGCGGCGGCCTCGTCGAGCGGCTCGCGCGGAAAGCCGGGGAAGGCAATCGACGGGATGCGCACCAGGCGCTCGAGGTCTTCCCGGGCCTGCGGCATGCCCGCGGCTACGGCTTGGGCGAGGAGGGCGGCGTCCACGGCGGGGATTATCGATGAGCGAGGTGGGCCGCGCGCCTACCCTCGGCGGATGCCGACGCTCGCGCCCGATGGACGCTTCGCGCCCTCGCCGAGCGGGCCGCTTCACCTCGGCAACCTGCGCACCGCGCTGCTCGCGTGGTTGTTCGCGCGCGCGGCCCGTGCGCGATTCCTCGTGCGCGTCGAAAATCTCGACCCCGTCCGCTCGCGGCCCGAGCACGAAGCCGGCCAGCTCGACGATCTGCGCGCGCTGGGGCTCGACTGGGACGGACCGGTCGTCCGCCAGTCAGAGCGCCGCGGGCGCCATCGCGAGGCACTCGAGGACCTGCGCGCGGCCGGGCGCGTATACCCCTGCTGGTGCACGCGCGCGGAGATCCGCGCGGCCGCAAGCGCGCCGCACGGGCCTTCCCCGGAGGGCGCCTATCCCGGGACCTGCCGCCGCCTGACGCTGGCGCAGCGCGCCGAGCGCGAGCGCCGCGGCCGTCCGCCGGCCCTGCGTCTGGACGCCGGCGCACGGCACGTCGCCTTCGAGGACCGCCTCCACGGCCGCGTCGCGGGGACGGTCGACGACCTCGTGTTGTGGCGCAACGACGACACCCCCGCCTACAATCTCGCCGTGGTCGTCGACGACGCCGACCAGGGAGTGGGGGAGGTGGTGCGCGGCGAGGACCTGCTGGACTCCACCCCGCGCCAGCTGCTCCTCGCGACCCTGCTGGGCCTTCCGGCCCTGAGGCACGCGCACGTCCCCCTGGTCGTCGGCCCTGACGGCCGGCGGCTGGCCAAGCGTCACGGGGCGGTCACGCTCGCCGACCGCGCGGCGCGCGGCGAGGACGCACGCTGCGCGCTGGGATGGATGGCGGTGAGCCTGGGGCTCGCCGCGCCGGGCGAGCGGCCCGCGCCGGGCGAGCTGGTGGAGCGCTTTGATCCTGGGAGGCTGCCGCGTGAGGCGACGGTGCTGCGGCTCTAGTACTTCACCCGGAAGTTGCCGATCAGGGTGATCGCGTTTCCGTCGGGGTCGGTCGTCTCCGACAGCTCTACGCCCTTGGTCACGGACTGGACCGCGTCGGTGCTCACTCCTCGAGCCGCGAGCTCGTCCTTCGTCGCCGCCAGATCGTCGACCGCGAAGTTCAGCAGGGCAGATCCGGCGCGCTCGACATCGACGGTGACCTGCACCCAGCCGGCGTCGGTCACCTGCCATTCCACCAGGGTGGGCATCGGGCGGTTGTCCGCGGGGCGCCCGAAGAGCGCCTCGTACCAGCGGTCGGCTCGCTCGATGTCGGAGACGGGAACTACGGCCAGGACATGTTCGATTGACATTGCGTCATACCTCGCTGATTGCGGTCACAACTTCAGACACTCCGGGCGCGCGAGACTCATCGGTCTCGCCTCATCGTCCAGGTAGCGTCGCGCGCCGGCGCAGCACTAGCTCGAGCTCGAAGCGGGCGTCGGGGTCATCGAGGGCGTCGCCCAGCAGCTCGCGCAGCTGCCCGACCCGGTAGCGGACGGTCTGGGGGTGGACTTCGAGCTCGGTTGCGACGGTCGGGCGGTGCCCGTCGGCGCGCAGCCAGGCGAGCAGCGTCTGCTCCAGGCGGGCACGGGACTTGGGGGTGAGGCCCTCGAACGGTGCCAGGCGCCGCGCGTCGAGCCGGGCGATCACGCCGCCCTCGTCGCGCAGGGCCAGCGCCCGAAGGTGGTCGTCGGCCATCCAGGGCCCATCCCCCAGCAAGCCGGCCTCCCCGAGCGCCAGGCAGGCGCGGGCTGCCGCGAGCGAGCGCTCGACCGCCAGGACCGGCGCGGCCCAGCCAATCGCCGCGCTACTGTGGAGCACGCGCCGGGCGAGCGCGGCGCGCCCCGGGCCGCCGGGATCGGGCCAGACCGCGAGCGTGAGCTCGCCCTCGGTGCCGGCCAGCACGTCGTCGCCCAGCCGGGCGACGAGCCGGCCGGGCGACCAGCCTCGGACGGCGATGCCGGCCGCGTGCTCTGGCAGCGACCAACCGGCCTCCTCGGCCGCCGCCTCGATCGCCACCGGATCGAGCGGGGGGCTGGTCAGGGCGGCGAGGAGCCGTTGCCGGCGGCGCTCGCGCTCCCCGGCGAGCTGCGCCTGTGCCTGCGCGTAGCCCTCGACGGACTCCGCGGCGAGCTCGTCGATGTAGGCGAAGATCGACTCCGCGAGCAGGTGCAGCGTGGCAGGCTCCAGGCCCGCGCTGGTCCCTGTCGCGGCCAACCGGCGCCAGGCGACCCGCGCACCGATGCGGTAGGCCGACTGCAGCGCGTCGAGGCTGCGCCCCGCCCGCAGCTCTCCCCGGCCCAGCGCCCGGTAGACGTCCCGGCCCTCCTGCGGTCGGCCGCCCGTCCCGCCGATCACGCCCTCGAAGCGCCGCAGGGCCTCCTCCACGCCAACCCGGATCCCGCGGCCGAAGTCCCCCTGCATCGGCCGCGTGTAGGCGGGGACGCTACGGACCAGCGTGTCCACGATCTCGTCGGCCAGCGGCCCGAGCTGCGGGCGAAGGAGGTTGGCGACTTCGGGCGGGAGCTCCTCCCACGGGGCAGCGACCGGATCAGGCATTTATCACGAGCGTACAAGTTTTGCCGTCTGGTATGGCATCGCTGTGTCAAGACGCACCCGTTCTTCGTGCCTACCTTCATGCACATGAGCAAATTCGAGCGCTACGCCAACCTCACCGCGGTCGTCGTGCCCTTCGCCGCCTTCCTCACGGCCGTCGTCCTGCTGTGGAACCGCGCCGTCGACGCCACCGACCTCGCGATCTTCGCCGTCTTCTACCTCGCCGGGGGCTTCGGGGTCACCCTCGGCTTCCATCGCCTTCTGACCCACCGGGCCTTTCAGACCCACAAGCCGGTGGAGTACCTGCTGGCCGTCCTGGGCTCGATGACCCTCCAGGGCCCGGTGATCTCATGGGTCGCCGATCACCGCAAGCATCACGCCCACACCGATCAGGAAGGCGACCCGCATTCGCCCCACGCCGGCCACGCCGGCGGACTGCTCGGCGCGCTGCAGGGGCTGTGGTACGCCCACGTCGGCTGGCTGTGGAGCACCCAGGGCCAGGCGGACCGCCGCCGCTACGCCCGCGAGCTGGTCGAGGACCCCGGGATGCGCCGGATCCAGCGCGGCTTCCCGCTGCTCGCCGTCGCCACCCTCGCGCTGCCCTTCGCGGCGGGCTACGCGCTGAGCGGCACGCTCGGCGGCGCGCTGCGCGGGCTGCTGTGGGGCGGCCTGGTGCGAATCTTCCTGCTGCACCACGTCACGTGGTCGATCAACTCGGTGTGCCACTTCTTCGGGCGCCGTCGCTTCGCCGTCGAGGACCACTCGACGAACGTCTTCTGGCTCGCCCTTCCCTCGCTCGGCGAGGCGTGGCACCACAACCACCATGCCTTCCCGCGCTCGGCGCGCCACGGCCTGCGCTGGTGGGAGATCGACCCCTCCGCGGCGATGATCGCGCTCATGGAGCGGCTCGGGCTGGCGTGGAACGTCACCCGGATCGACCCCGGGCGCCAGCGCGACAAGCTCGCGAGCGCCCCGGCGAACGCGCCGCGGGCAGCTTCGGAGCTGCCTGCCTGACCGGCGCGAGCGCGTGGAGGCGGCCGCCGAGGCCGACTAAGCAGCGCGGCTCGGCGTCGAGACGATCGAGGGCGAGAGAGCGAGAGGCAGAACGCCGCGCACTCCGGAAGCCGCGCGCCCCGGGCGCTCGGGCTGCGCGAAGGCGTGCAGCCGGATCGCGAGCTCGCGGTAGACACGCGGGTTGACGGCCATGCCGCAGTGCGTGCTGGAGACGGCGACCGCCTCGGCGAAGGGGTCGAGACACGCCTTCCAGTGCACGATGCCGTCCGAGCGCGAGTAGAGCGAAGTGAAGCCGACGCCGGCGGGGACGGGGGCACCGAGGTCGCGCCAGAAGGGCTCGCAGCAGCCGTCGGTCGCCTCAGGCGACGCCCCCATGCCGGGCGCGCCGATCCGGCAGCGGTTGGTGATCACCGGGCGGCCCCGGTCGCCCAGGCGTGCGAGCGCGTCGATCTGACGCTGCAGGACCGGGTGCAGATCCTCGAGCGTCGCCAGGTGCGGGGTTCCCAGCGTGACCACGCCGGCGACGAGGTCGGGGCGCCGCACGGCGAGCACGCGGCCGAACATGCCGCCGCGGCTGTGGCCAACGATCATCGCGCGACGCCCGGAGTCGGTCACGGCCTCCTCGAGCCGCTGCTCGAGGCGACCGACTGCGGCCTGCGAGCACTCGACGTTCGCCCGAATCCCGGTCACCAGCGCCCGGTGACCGAGCCGCTCGAGCCAGCCGGCCATGAGACGCAGGGTCACGTCGCCGGCCAGGAAGCCGGGGATCAGCAGGACGGGCCCGCCGTCGCCACGCGGGATGCCCTCGCCGCGCCACGTCCTGGAGCGCAGCAGCGCGCGCAGCTCCAGGCCGGCACGGGCCTCGAGATGCAGCGGGGGACGGGGGAGAGGCACCTCCATATGGTGCGCTGAGCATACCTTGAGGCCCGTTTGCTCGACCGCGCGGGCGCCCGCTTGCGCCGTGTAGCCTCGGGGCCGTGCCCGGGTTGCCGTACGCGGTGCAGCGCGAGCGCGTCGCCACCGCCGCGCGCCGGCTGGCAGCCGAGGGCCTGGTGCTGGGAAGCTCGGGCAATGTCAGCCTGCGACATGGCGACGCGGTCCTGGTGACGCCGGCCGGCGCCGCGCTGGCCGACCTCGAGGCGGTGGACGTCGCGCAGGTCGACCTCGCCGGAGAGCTCGCGCCCGGGTCCAGGGCGCCGACCTCAGAGCTCGCGCTGCACCTCGGCGCGATGAAGCGTCACGGCGCCGGCGCGGTCGTCCACACCCACTCGCCGATGGCCACCGCGGTGAGCTGCGTGCACGAGACGCTGCCCGTCGTCCACTACAACATGCTCCTGCTCGGCGGAGAGATCCGTGTTGCGCCCTACCACACGTTCGGCACAGCGGAGCTCGCGGCGGCCGTCCTCGACGCGCTGGAGGATCGCCGGGCGGCGCTCATGGGCAGCCACGGCGCGGTGGTGCAGGCGGATGGGGTGGAGGAGGCGGTGGAGCTGGCGCTGCTGCTCGAATGGTGCTGCCAGGTCTACGTGCACGCCAGCGCGGTGGGGGAGCCGCGCGTGCTTGACGAAGCCGAGCAGCAGAGCGCGCGCGCAGAGCTCCACCCGGCCGGCTAGGCCTTCAGCACCTCGCGCGCCGCCCGCTCGCCCGAACGCACCGCGCCGTCCATGTAGCCGTTCCAGAAGGTCGAGGTCTCGGTTCCGGCCCAGTGGATGCGCCCGACCGGCCGGCGGATCGCCGGGCCGTAGTCGAGCAGCACGCCCGGTGCCGTGTAGGCGACAGGGCATCCGCGCGTCCATTCCTCCTTGGACCAGTCCTGCTCGACGTAGTCGCGCGGCTTGCGCGCCTCGTCGCCGTAGTACTCGGCGAACTGGCGCAGGATGCGCTTGCGGCGCTCGGCCGGTGAGAGCTGGCCGAAGGCGCGCGCGTCCGAGCCGCCGACGAAGGCGAACAGGACCCCGGGCCGGCCGTCGGGCGGGCTGTTGTCGAACGTGGTGCGCGCCGGGCCGGTATCGCTCACCGCCTGGCCTGACAGGCCCTTGTCACGCCAGAACGGCCGGTCGTAGACCGCTTCGCACTTGATCAGCGAGCCCTGCGGCATGCGCTGGATGAGCTGCGCGCGCTGGGCGGGCAGGGCCGGGCGGTAGTCGATCTGGGCGGTCAGCGAGGGCGGAATGGCGACGATCACCCGCTGCGCGATGACCGAGATGCCGTCGGCCTCGACGTGCACCTCGCCGTCGCGCTGGACGATGCGCCGCACGGGGGTCTGGAGCGTGACCCGCGAGCCGAGCTGACGGGCGACACGCTGCGAGATGACCTGCGAGCCGCCGCGCAGGCGCCGCTCCTGTGCGCCGCCAGCGGTGCTGATGAGGCCGACGAGGCCGCTTCGCGTCGTCTCGTTGCCCGCGGCGCGAATGTAGAACAGGACGAACAGCAGCGAGAGGTCGCGTGCATCGGCCCCGAAGAGCGAGGTGACGGCGGCTCGGAACGCCGCCTTGCCGGCCTCCGTCTTGGCCGTCGCCTGAACCCAGGTCTCGAGGGTCTGGGAGTCCCACTCGACGGCGCGAGGGGCGCGCCACGGGGCGTCGACGGGAACCTCCTGGGCCATGGTCTCGAGCGCAAGGAGACGCGGGATGTCAGCCGCGACGTCGGCCTGCGTCGGCAGCCCGGTGGCCGGGTAGGTGCCGCGGACCCCGTCGAAGACCTGGACGTTGTCGCCGAGGTTGTAGGTGGGGAAGGTCTTCACGCCGACGGCCCGCGCGAGCGCGAGGATCCGGTCCTGGGTGGGCCCGACGTACTCCCCGCCGAGCTCGGTGATCTCCCCGCCGCCGATGCTGGTGTTCAGCGTGCGCCCGCCGACGCGATCCCGCGCCTCGAGGACGATGACCGACCGACCGGCCTTGCGCAGCGCGCGGGCCGCAGTGAGCCCGGCGAGCCCGGCGCCCACGACCGCCACGTCCACGCGCCGCACCCGACGCCGCCCCGCCGCGGTCGCGGGGACGACCCCGGCCGCCGTCCCTGCCGCCCCGATGGCCGCAGCCCCGACCAGCCGCCGCCGCGTGATCTCCGCCATACCTATGCTCCTCCTCCTCGCCGTTGGGGCAAGGCTATTGCAGCCGGCCGACACCGGAGCCATATCAGCTCAGGCCGGGGACTCCGGCGCGAGCACGAGCGTGCGGAACAGCCGCTCGAGCGCGGCCGCGGGGTCCTCGCAGACGCCGCTGTGGACCTCGCCCGGCTGCAGGACGGTGCTCGACGGCGCCACGAGCGCTCCGAAGCGCTCGGAGGGCGGGAGCGCCGCGAGCGGCCCCGCCGCCGGATCGCCCGCGGCGACCCTCTCGAGAGCCTGCAGGTGGGCGCGCAGCTCGGCGGCGTCCGAGCCAGGCGCGAGCGCGGCCAGGCGGGCCTCGTCGAGGTGCGTGCGGGCGGCCAGAAACTCCCCCTGGGTGCGGGCGAAGAGGACGACCCCCGCGTTGAAGCGCTCACCGCGCTCCACGCGCGGGACGACGCGCACCACGGCGTAGGAGAACGCGTCACGCCCGGGCACGCTCGGCCTCCTGCGCGAAGGTCCGCGGCGGTTGCAGTCGGGCGTCCAGCTCCTGCGCGTACGCGCTCGCGTCCACGCCCCAATCCTCGGGCACCAGCCCTGCTAGCCGCGCCAGCAGCTCGCCCGACACGCGCGGGGCAAGGCGCTCGTCGGCCTCGAGCACCGACCCGGCGCGGCCGAGCAGGACGTGCTCTGCGATCTGACCGAACTGCTCGCGAGCGCTCGCGACGTCGTCCTCGCCATGATGGCGGTAGAGCGCCGCGCCGTGGTCGA
>JBBQNQ010000047.1:0-24221 GCA_038330095.1 Solirubrobacterales bacterium | reverse complement strand
AGCAGCTCGAGCTCGAGGCGCGCATCCAGCAGGAGATGGCGGAGTCGGAGGACTTCGTCGAGGGCGTCGCGGCCTTCGTCGAGAAGCGCCCCGCCCGCTTCGCCGGCGGCTGAGGGGGAGGCGCTGCACCGCCGCCCGAACCGGCGGGCGCGCCGCCGGTGAGACATCGGCGTCGGGCCGCCCGTAGGTCGATTAGGATGCAGCGCGCCTTGCCCTCCGCCCGCTTCCTTCGCCGTGTCGCGATCGTCGCCCTGGCGGCCCTGGCCGTCGGCCTCGCCGCCGCCGGACCGGCCCTGGCCGGCGCGCTGACCCCCGAGTCAGGCGGCTCGCCGAACGCCGACGACATAGCCGGCCTCTACAAGATCGTCCTCGCCCTGGCCCTCATCGTGCTGTTCGGGGTCGAGGGCCTGCTGCTCTACACCGTGATCCGCTTCCGCAGCCGCAAGGGCATGGTCGCGGCGCAGATCCACGGCAACACCCGCCTGGAGATCGGCTGGACCGTGGGCGCCGCGGTGATTGTCGTCGTGCTGTCGATCGTCGCTTTCGCGAAGCTCGCGGCGATCAACGATCCGCCCAGGACGGGCGCCAACGGCCTGGTGCCCGTAGCAGGCGGCGCGATCGTCGCCTCGGTCGACCAGCCCCCGCCGCCCGGCGGCAAGGGCCTCAACATCGACGTCAACGGCCAGCAGTACATCTGGCGCTACGTGTATCCCAACGGCGCCTTCTCCTACGAG
Source organism: Solirubrobacterales bacterium (assembly GCA_038330095.1). Lineage (GTDB taxonomy): Bacteria > Actinomycetota > Thermoleophilia > Solirubrobacterales > Solirubrobacteraceae > JBBPZA01. The sequence goes on along the minus strand of JBBQNQ010000047.1, from coordinate 23,487 downwards.
GAGATGGTCGCCCCGACCGACACGACGGTAATCCTGCGGATCCGCTCGCAGGATGTGGCCCACTCGTGGTGGATACCCAAGCTGGGTGGCAAGTTCGACGCGATCCCCGGCTACACCAACAAGACCTGGTTCAAGATCCCGGCCGACAAGGCGGGGACGACGTTCCGGGGCCAGTGCGCCGAGCTGTGCGGCAACGGCCACGCCAACATGTACGCGCGCGTGCGCGCAGTGACCCCCGCGCAGTTCAAGGCCTACCTGATCTGCCAGAAGGGGCTGATCGCGCAGGCGCAGAAGGCAACCACGCCCGCCAACCGCAACAAGCCGGTCGTCCCGCCGCCCGGCGGGTGCCGCGACTCACTGAGCTGAGAAAGCCCGAGCGCTCCATGGCCACCACGACCGCAGCCCCCGCCCGCGCCCTCCCGCAGGTCGCTGCGCACGCCGTCAAAAACCCGCGCCGCGGGTGGCTCGACTGGGTGACCACCGTCGATCACAAGAAGATCGGGATCATGTACCTGGTCACCGCGTGGGTGTTCTTCATGGTCGGCGGAGTCGAGGCGCTGCTCATCCGCGTGCAGCTCGGGGCGCCCGACAACACCTTCCTCGATCCCCAGACCTACAACGAGCTGTTCACCATGCACGGGACGACGATGGTCTTCCTGTTCGTGGTGCCGATGATGGCGGGCTTCGGCAACTACATCGTCCCGTTGATGATCGGTGCGCGCGACATGGCCTTCCCGCGCCTGAACGCGCTGTCCTACTGGCTCTTCCTGGCCGGCGGCATCGTCTTCTACGCGTCGCTGCTCTGGTCGCCGCCCGCCGCTGGCTGGACGAGCTACGCGCCGCTGTCCGACAACGCCTACCTGCCCAACGGCGGCATAGACGCGTGGATCTTCCTCATCCATCTCACCGGCATCTCCTCGCTGCTGGGAGCGATCAACTTCTACGCGACGATCGCCAACATGCGCGCGCCGGGCATGGGCTGGGGCCGGCTGCCGCTGTTCTGCTGGGCGATCCTCACCTTCGCGATCCTGCTCATCCTCGCTCTGCCGACGATCGCCGCTGCGGTCACCCTGCTGCTCACCGACCGCCATTTCGGCACCCACTTCTACGACGCGAGCCAGGGAGGATCGCCGCTGCTCTGGCAGCATCTGTTCTGGTTCTTCGGCCACCCCGAGGTCTACATCATGATCCTGCCCGGCTTCGGGATCATCAGCGAGGTCCTGCCCGTGTTCGCGCGCAAGCCGATCTTCGGCTACAAGGCGATCGCCGGGGCCACGGTCGGGATCGCCTTCCTGTCCATGCTGGTGTGGGCGCACCACATGTTCGCCACCCCGACGGCGACCGCGGTGCTGGCCTTCTTCATGCTGAGCTCGATGCTCATTGGCATCCCGACCGGCATCAAGATCTTCAACTGGATCGCGACGCTGTGGCGTGGGCAGCTCGAGTTCAAGACACCGCTGTACTGGGGCTGCGGGTTCCTCGCCTTCTTCACGCTGGGCGGCGTCTCTGGCGTGATCCTCGCGATCTTCCCGATCGACTGGCAGGTGACCGACACCTACTTCGTGGTCGCCCACTTCCATTACGTGCTGGTGGCCGGCTCGGTCAACGCGATCATGTGCGGGCTCTACTACTGGTTCCCGAAGATGACGGGGCGCTACCTGTCGGAGACGTTGGGCAAGCTGTCGTTCTGGCTGGCCTTCATCGGCTTCAACGTCACCTTCCTGATCCAGCACTCGCTCGGGCTGTCGGGCATGCCACGGCGCATCTATGAGTACCCCGACGTCGGCCACTGGGCGACCTGGAACCTGATCTCGACCGTCGGCTCCTTCATCCTCGGGCTCGGCGTGCTGATCACCGCGATCAACGTGGTGCGCTCGGTCAAGCACGGCGCCAAGGCGGGGCCCGACCCGTGGCGGGCCAACACCCTGGAGTGGTTCACGACCTCGCCGCCGCCCGTCAACAACTTCGACGTGATCCCGCGCGTGCGCTCCGTCGAGCCGATGAAGGACATCCGGCGCTCGATCGAGCGCCGGACGGGCGCCGACCAGCCGGCCGAGACGACCGCGCCCGCGATCCGCGCCTGACCGGGGTAGGGTTCGGCCCACGTGAACGCCTCCCAGGCCCCCGCCGTCGCCGTACGCGCGCCCGCGCGCGCTTGGACGTCAAAGGCAGCCGACTACCTCGAGCTGACCAAGCCCAAGGTGCAGTCGCTGCTGCTGCTGACCACGGTCTCCACCATGTACGTGGCGGGCGACCCCGACCTGCTGCTCGTGGCCCTCACCTGCCTGGGCGGCGCGTTGTCGGCGGGTGGCGCGGGGGCGATCAACCACTACTACGACCGCGACATCGACGCGCGCATGGCGCGCACGGCGAGCCGTCCCGTCCCGGCGGGGCGCATCCAGCCGCGTGCGGCGCTCGCCTTCGGCCTGCTCCTGGGCGCCGCCTCGTTCGTCGAGCTCAGCGTGTTCGTCAACGTGCTGGCGGCGTCCCTCGCACTGTCGGGCTTCGTCGGCTACGTGCTCGTCTACACGCTGTGGCTCAAGCGCTCCACCCCCCAGAACATCGTCATCGGGGGCGCTGCAGGCGCGGTCCCACCGCTGGTGGGGTGGGCGGCGGTGACCGGCACCGTCGACCCGATCGCCGTCTACCTGTTCGCGATCGTCTTCTTCTGGACCCCTCCGCACTTCTGGGCCCTCAGCCTGCTCATGAAGGACGAGTACGCCAAGGTCGGGATCCCGATGCTGCCGGTGGTCCGCGGCGAGCGCGAGACCCGGCGCCAGATCCTCCTCTACAGCGCACTGCTCTACGCGGTGACCCAGCTTCCCTTCTGCGCGGGCGGCTTCGGCGCCGTCTACCTCGCCAGCTCGATGGTCCTCGGCCTCGCCTTCGTCGCCGGCGCGGGGCTCTTGTGGCGTCGCGCCGACCGCCGGACCGCGCTGCGCCTGTACCTCTTCTCGCTCGCCTACCTCGCGCTTCTGTTCATCGCGATGGTGGTCGACGCGCACGTGTAGGGTTCGATCCGCACCGCGCCATGGACCGCCGCCTCGCACGCAAGAACATTCGGACCGGCCTGCTCCTGGGAGCCGTCGTCCTGTTCATGTTCGGCGTCTCGTTCCTCGCCGCCGCGATCTACATCTCCTAGCGACGATGGACGAGCGAAGCCCCGGAACGCCGCCGGCCGCCAACACGCCGCCGGTAGGCGAGGAGGTCCACCTCCCCGACAACACCATCCTGCCGCTGCTCATGACGGTGGGGATCACGGTGGCGCTCGTCGGCGTCACCACGTGGATCGGCTTCACGATCGCCGGTTCGCTGCTGTTCGCCTGGACGCTCGTGCGCTGGATCCGGGACACCCGCCGCGACATCGACGCGCTGCCGCGCGACACGCACTAGCCGCCCCTCCCGCAAGTACCTTCCGTCCAGCCGGCGCGTGGCCCGGCTCAGGTGGCCGAGGCGACCGTGGCGCTCGGCGGCACCTCGCAGCTCGCGCCGTCGTCGGTCCAGCAGCGGACGATGTCGCGCACCGAGAGGATCCCGGCGATGTCGCCGCGGTCGACCACGATGAGGTGACGGAAGCGCCCGCGGACCATCGCCGCGGCGGCCTCCTCGAGCGACCAGTCCGGAGCCGCGAACACGAGCTCGCCCGTGAGGTGATCGGCGACCACCTCGGAGTCGGGGTCCTGGCCCGCGCCGACCGAGTCCAGGACGTCGCGCTCGGTGAGGATGCCCGGCCCGGGCTGCTCGGGATCGATCACGACCGCGGAGCCGACCCCGCGCTCGCGCATCAGCCGCGCGGCGGCGCGCAGGGAGTGCCCCGGGCCGACGCTGAGGATGACGATGCTCATCGCGTCTCGAACCTGCATCCTTGGACAAACCTCCCACGGGGAGCCGCTTGCAACGAATGGCGCGAGGCCAGCGGCGCCACCATACCAAGCCCTCCCACGCCTCCGACCCCGATGCCGGGGAGTGCCGGCGCGCCAACTTGGCGCGTCGGGCGTGCTCGCGCTCATCCGCCTGGCCGGATTCGGCGTAGGACCAGCGTGCCCTTGCAGCGTCCCACCACCGTTCGCTTTCGCGCCCGCCTCTTCGAGGACTCGGTCGCGATCGTCGAGGCGGAGTACGGCTCCGAGCTGTCGCTCGACGACCTCGCGCGCCGGGTGGCGTCCTCGCGCCGCCAGCTGCAGCGGGCCTACGCCGAGATCGGCCACACCACCTTCCGCCAGCACTTGACGCGGGTCCGGATGCAGCGGGCCGCGGAGCTGCTCTCCGCCGAGCGGCTGACCGTCCGGGAGGTCGCCAACCGGGTCGGCTACCGGCAGCCGGCGCAGTTCGCCAAGGCGTTCCGGCGCCATGCCGGGGTGGCGCCCAGCGAGTACCGCTTGAACGACCAGGTCAGCCGCCGGGCACTCTCCGCCCGCGCCGAGCCCCTCGTCGCGCGCGCCGCCTGACCCGCGCGCGACCGCCTCCCCAGCCGAGTCCCCAGCCGAGCGCGTCCTCCATCGACGGCGTCCCGTAGGATGCCGCGCATCATGGCGCTCGGAGGGCTGGATTGAGGCGGCATCCGCTGGTGCAGATGCTCGTGCTGGGGGTGATCGCATCCGCGGTCGGCATCGCGCTGGCGCTGACCATCAACTGGTTCCCGACGCAGGCCTCGACGCAGGCGGCCGACATCGACCACCTGTTCAACGTCCTGCTGGTCGTCTCCATTCCGGTCTTCGTGGGGGTCGAGGTCGTCGTCCTGTTCTGCGTGTGGAAGTTCCGCATGCGTCCGGGCGAGGAGCTCAAGGACGGCGTGCCCATCCACGGCAACACCCGCGTGGAGGTGGTGTGGACGGCGGTCCCTGCCATGCTGCTCGTCGGCCTGTGCACCTACGCGTACGTCGTCCTGCACCGCATCGAGAAGCCGCTGCCCAACTCGATGGTCGTCAACGTGACCGGCGAGCAGTTCGCCTGGACCTTCGAGTACCCGGCGCAGGGTGCCGGCGGCAAGGCCGTGACCTCCGACGTGCTCTACCTGCCCAAGGATCGCCCCGTGCAGTTCCGCGTGCGCTCCGCCGACGTCATCCACGACTTCTGGGTGCCCGACTTCCGCATGAAGATCGACGCGGTCCCGGGGCTCACCACCAAGTACCGGGTGACCCCCACCCGGCTGGGGAGATATGCCGTGGTGTGCGCCGAGCTGTGTGGGCTGGGCCACGCTGCGATGCGCCAGAACGCTTACGTCGTCACCCCCGTGGCCTTCAAGACGTGGATGGCCAAGCAGGCCGGGGCGGCGGGCCCCGCGCCGGCGGGCGGCGGCGCCAAGACGCCCGCCGGCGGCGATCTGGCGGCCCGCGGCCGCCAGGTCTTCACCCAGTCCGCCTCGCCCACGTGCGGCGCCTGCCACACGCTCGCGGACGCGGGGACGACCGCGACCACCGGCCCGAATCTCGGCCAGGTCCTCAAGGGCAAGAACGCGGCGTTCATCCGCCAGTCGATCCTCCAGCCCAACGCGCAGATCGCCAAGGGCTACGGGCCGAACATCATGCCGCCGAACTTCGGCAGTACGCTTTCGAAGCAGGACATCGACGCGCTGGTCGCCTACCTGGAAAAGGTGGCCGCGAAGTGAGGAGGAAGCTTTAGAGATGGCCGCTCGGCTGCGCGCACCCGGCTGGTATCGGGGGGCCTGGACCTTCGCCCTGGGCATCGGCTTCGCCTACGGCCTCACGATCCTGCTTCGCTCCCTGCTCGGCGCGGACCCGGTCCTCGACGGCAACGCCGTGCTCACCGTGGCGCTCATCGCGGCCCCGCTGTTCTTCCTCGTCGGCTTCGGGGGGTTCGACTACTGGTTCTACTGGGCCGCGGGCAAGCCGACCCGACCGGAGGACCACTCGGGTCACGGGGCGCAGAGCTGGAAGGACTACTTCCGGATCAACACGGACCACAAGGTCATCGGCATCCAGTACACGGTGACCTCCTTCTTCTTCCTGCTGGTCGGCGGCATGCTCGCCATGCTGATCCGCGCCGAGCTCGCCGCGCCGGGGTCGCAGTTCGTCGACGCCGACACCTACAACGGGCTGTTCTCGGTCCACGCGTCGATCCTGATCTTCCTGTTCATCATCCCGGTCTTCGCGGGGCTGGCGAACTTCGTCCTGCCTCTAATGATCGGCGCGCCGGACATGGCCTTCCCGCGGCTGAACGCGCTGTCCTATTGGTTGCTGCCGATCGCCGGGCTGATGATGATCGCGAGCTTCTTCGCGCCCGGAGGGTCCTTTTCCTCGGGCTGGACGGCCTACGCGCCGCTCTCGACCGACCTGCCCATCGGCCAGACCTTCTTCACGGTGGCCGTGCAGTTCGCGGGCGCCTCATCGGTGCTGACGGCGCTGAACTTCCTGGTGACGATCATCACCATGCGGGCGCCGGGCATGAGCTTCTGGCGAATGCCGCTGCTGGTGTGGGCGAACTTCTCGACCTCGCTGCTCGTGGTGATCGCGACGCCCTTCATCGCCGCCTCGCAGTTCTTCGTGCTGCTCGACCGGTCGCTCGGCTTCAACTTCTTCCAGACCGGCCTGGCGGCGGGCAACAACGGCGACGTGCTCATGTACCAGCACGTCTTCTGGTTCTACTCCCACCCGGCCGTCTACATCATGATGCTCCCGGGCTTCGGGATCATCTCCGAGATCCTCGCGGTCAAGGCCCGCAAGCCGATCTTCGGCTACCGGATGATGGCCTTCTCGCTGCTGGCCATCGTGGTGCTGGGCTTCACCGTGTGGGCGCACCACATGTTCGTCTCGGGCATGCAGTCATGGATCCGGATCCCGATGATGATCACCACGGCGATCATCGCGGTCCCGACGGGGATCAAGGTCTTCTCGTGGCTGGCCACGCTGTGGCGCGGCGTGCTGCACCTCGACACGCCGATGCTCTTCGCCCTGGGCTTCTTGACGATGTTCACGCTGGGCGGGATCAGCGGTGTGATGCTGGCGATCATCCCGATCACCATCCACGTCTCGGACACCTACTTCATCGTCGCCCACATCCACTACGTGCTGTTCGGCGGCTCGCTGTTCACGATCTTCGCCGGGGTCTACTACTGGTTCCCGAAGATGACGGGACGGATGTACGACGAGACGCTGGGCAAGCTCCACTTCTGGTTGACCTTCGTAGGCTTCAATATGACCTTCGGCCCGATGCACATCATCGGACTGCAGGGGATGCCGCGGCGGGTGTCGGACTACGCCGAGAAGTTCGCGGGCTGGAACCTCTTCATCTCGATCTCAAGCTTCGTCGTCGGGCTCAGCACGCTGGTGTTCGTCTACAACATGATCTCCAGCTGGCGCGGCGGCGCGCGCGCCGGGGCGAACCCGTGGCGGGCGCTGACCCTCGAGTGGCAGGTCTCCTCGCCGCCGCCGGTGTTCAACTTCGATGCCGTCCCCACCGTGGTCGGGGGGCCCTACGAGTACGGGATCCCCGGCGCAGTGCACGGGATCTTCAAGACGCCCGCCGAGGCCAAGCCGGCCGGGACCGTCGCGACCAGACCGACGAGCGAGTGAGAGGGGACTGAGCCGTGGCTTCACGCAAGGTGCTCGTCGTCGCCAACGAGACGATCGGCGGCGCCGCGCTGCTCGACCGAGTGCGCGAGCTGGCAGGCGAGGGCGATACCTCGTTCGTGTTCGTGGTGCCTCGGAACCGCCCCAAGTCGGGCGGGATCATCTACCTCGAGGCCGTTGAAGACGCCGCGAAGGTGCGCGTCGACCTCGCGCGTCAGTTCCTGGCGAGCGAGGGCATCGAGGCGGAGGGCGAGGTGGGCGATCGCGACCCCTTCGCCGCCGCGATGGACGCGATCGCCGAGTTCCAGCCCGACGCGGTGATCGTCTCCACCAAGCCCGCGACGGTTTCGGGCTGGCTGCGCCGCGACCTGGTGGAGCGCATCCGGCAGGAGTCCGGGCTTCCGGTCGAGCACGTGGTGGTCGACATCGACCGGGAGGGCCTCCCGTTCCCCGAGACGCTGGTGGTCGCCAACCAGACGGTCGGCGAGCAGGTCCTGCTCGACCGTCTAAAGGCCAAGGCGCAGGACGGCCCGCACCTCTTCGTCGTCCTGGTCCCCCAGCCCCACGGGCAGGGCAGCGCGGCGAGCGAGGCACGTGTGCGACTCCAGGAGACGCTCGTGAGCATGCGCGAGTCGGGCCTGGTATGCGCGGGGATGATCGGTGAGCCCGATCCCTACGACGCGACCGTGAACGCACTGCAGTCCTTCCACGTCACCGACATCGTGATCTCCACCTTCCCCGAGACGAAGTCCGGCTGGCTGCGGACCGACCTGATCGAGCGCGTGCGCAACGCCTCGGGCAAGCCCGTCGAGCACGTCGTCGCCGAGCACGCGCCGGCGGCGGCCGGCTAGGAGCAGCCATGGAAGCCGGATCCATCGCCGCCTCGCACGCGACCGCCACCGACGGGCACGACGACCACGCGCACGGCCCCCCGGCCGCGCACCGCTCCTCGCGGGTCGATCCCCAGACGCTGGGGATGCTGCTGTTCATCGTCAGCGAGATCATGATCTTCGGGGCGTTCTTCACGGCCTACTTCTTCATCCGGGTCGTGGCCAACGACCCGTGGCCCGCCCACGGCACCGAGTTGCCGGTGGCGGTGGCAGGGGTCAACACGGCGATCCTGCTGTCCTCCTCGTTGACCATGCACTGGGCGCTCACCTCGGTGAAGAACGACAACCGCTTCGGGCTGCGGGCGGGCATGCTCACCACCTTCCTGCTGGGCGCGACGTTCCTGTTCGTCCAGATCAACGAGTACGTGCACATCGGCTTCGCGCCTCACGACAGCGCGCAGGGCTCGGTCTTCTACGGGCTCACCGGCCTGCACGGAGCGCACGTGTTCATCGGCCTCACGCTGCTCGCCATGGTCACCGTGCGCGCCTTCCGCGGGCATTTCACCGCCGCAGAGCACCGCGGCGTCGAGGTGCCGGGCATCTACTGGCACTTCGTAGACGTGATGTGGATCATCGTCTACTCGAGCGTCTACATCCTGTGAGAGCCGTGGGGCGGCGCCGAGCGGCCGCAGCCGGCGGGCCGCCGCGGCGCTGATGCTCAACCCGCTGCGCTCGGAGGCCGAGGCCTTCCGCTTCCTGATCTGGGTCGCCGCGGTGGTGCTGGCGATCGTGGTGGTCGTCGTGCTCGGCCGCGCGATCCTCTAGCGCCGGATCGCAGACCGTCACAATGGGGCGATGGATCCCGGCCCGCTGATCCTGATCGCTGCGGGCGCGCTGCTGTACTGGCGCGCGATCCACGTGCTCGCGGGACGGGGCTGGCGCGTGGGACGCTGGCAGCAGGCCGCGTTCTGCGCCGGGCTGCTCGCCACAACGGCCGGCCTGGTCGGGCCCATCGACACCCTCTCAGAGGATCTGATGAGCGCCCACATGGCTCAGCACCTGCTGATCGCCGATCTCTCTGCGCCGCTGCTGCTCGTGGGCCTGCGGACCCCGGTGCTCCAGAACATGCTTCCCCCGCCGGTGCTCGTGCCGCTCGCCCGGCAGCGCTGGCTGCGCCGCGGCCTGGCGGTCCTGCGCCGTCCGCTGGTGGCCATCCCGGTGTTCGTCGTCTTGCTCTACGGCTGGCACTTCACCTTCGCCTTCGGCGCGGCCATGCGCCATCCCGCCCTGCACGCCGTCCAGCACCTGTGCTTCGTGGGCGGCGCCCTGCTCGTGTGGTGGCCCGTGCTGGAGCCCGACCGCCGCCGCCTGCGCGGCGAGCTCTGGAAGGCGGGCCACGTCCTCGCGGCGCGCTTCATGGGGATGTTCCTGGGGATGGCCTTCGTGCTCACTCGCCGGCCGGTCTACTTCAGCATCTACGGCGACCGGCCTCTCCGCCACGGCCTCTCCCCCGTCGCCGACCAGCAACTGGCTGGCGGACTGATGCTCGGTCTGGACTTCTTCGTGATCCTCTTCGCGCTGACGTTCTTCTTCTGGAGGGCGGCGGCCGACCACGACCGGTCGGAGAGAGAGGCGGCGAAGCGCGCGGCGCCCGCGTCGGGGTGAGCGGCGGGCGGCAGCGCGAACGGCGGGCAACGAGGGAGGGAAGAGGGGCGAGGCCTCTGCCTGGGTCCGGCGGCGTGCTCTTCCCCTCTCTCTCCCTCGTACCACGTTCCGCGGCTGCGCACGGCCGGCGCTGAGCGCGCCCGCGCCGCGCCTCGCCTACTTCACCGTCAGCGTTCCCTGCATCCCCGCCTGGCGGTGGCCGGGGACCGTGCAGAAGTAGACGTACTTGCCGGCCTTGAGGGTCACGGGCGCCAGCTTGGAAATGCCGCCGTTGCTGACCACCGGGCCCGGTGGCGCCTGGATGCCCGCGCCCTGGATTTCGATGTTGTGCCCGGTCGAGGACTTGTTGGTCGAGCTGACCACCAGCTTGCCCGCGGGCGCGGTGGCCTGCTTGGTCACGTAGGCGAGCTGCCCGGTGGGATCAGCCGGGATGTCGATCAGGCCGTTCTTGGCCGCGATCGGCTTCCCGCCGCCGGCCTGCTGGACGGCGTTGGCCAGCGGCCCGCTGTCCTTGCCCGGCTTGGCTACCGCGAAGGCGACGTAGGAGGCGACGTTCTGGGCCTGCTTGCCCTTCACCAGCTTGGCGGGCATCATCGTGCGGGGCGCGGGCTGGCCGTTCTTGGGAGTCGGGCCGGACTGGATGCCGCGCGGGTTGGGATAGGCGATCTGCTCCTTGACCATTCCCTCGACCGTGCTGCGCTTGAACCCGTCCTGCAGCGCGCGGTTGAACGCGGCGTCGAGGTTGGGCCCGACGACGCCCTTGGTCCCGGCCCGGTTCAGGACGTGGCACGAGCCGCACTTGGCCACGAACTGCTGCTTTCCGGCCACGAGGTTGCCCTCGCCGCCCGAGAACTCGATGCCACCGCAGCCGGCCAGCACCGAGAGGAGCGCCGCTCCGGCGCCCAAGGCGCCCACGACCCCTGCACGCGCTCTGGCCCTGGCCCCTTGCATCGGGGCGGCACTCTACCCGAGGGCGCGGAGCGCAGGCGCATCCAGATCCCCCTGCGCAGCAGCCGTCACGCCGCGGGCCACGCCGTCCCAGGAGAAGCGCGCGCGCGCGGTGGCGACGAGCGCCTCGCGCGCGTGCCGGCGCAGGTCTTCGGGCCCCTGCAGCCATTCGATGAGGCGCTCGGCGATAGCGGGGATGGCGCTCTCCCCGAGCGCGAAGGAGAGCAGCGGCCGGACCTCGGGCGGGACCCCCTCGGCCAGCTGCACGGAGACCTCGAGCAGCCCCGAGTGCGCGGCGCTCACCGGGAGCACGCCGCACGCCGCGGCCTCGGCGGCGACCATCCCGTAAGCCTCCGGGAAGGTGCTCGGGAACAGGAGCGCCTGGGCGGCGGGCAGGACCTCGGCGAGCTCTCCGTGCTCCAGGCGGCCGGTGAACATCACCGAGCCGGCCATGGCTGCCGCCGCGCGGTCGTAGGCCGGCTCGCGCCCGCCGTCGCCGAGGAAGGCCTCCAGGTAGCGCAGAGGCGCGGGCGGACCACCTTCGGCTTCCCGGCCCTCGCGCGCGATGGCCGCGACGGTCTCCCGGTCGCCGGCGGCCAGGGCGGCGACGAGCCGCTCGGCGGTCTCCCGCCACGCGCCGAAGCCGACGATCACCAGCTGGGCTTCGGGGACCCGGCTCAGGACGAGTGGCCAGGCGGCCAGCAGCAGGTCGATGCCCTTGGAGACGATCAGCTTGCCCACGAAGGCAACCAGCGGGCGCCGTACGGGCTCGAGCCGCGCCAGCGCCGCGCCCGCCGCCAGCGGATCGCGCGCGAAGGAGCCGTAGCCCTCGGTTGCGTCCGCGCGAGCGCGCAGGCGCTCGGACAGGCGGGACACGCCGGCGGCCGCCGCCTGGGGCTCGCGCGGCGCGAAGATGTCCACGTCGACGCCCGGGGGGCCCAGGCGGGTGCGCGCCGGCAGCCCGGGGTCCTCGAGCGCGGCCCACAGGCTCTCGGCGGTGTGGTGCGAGCCAACGAGCACGCCGGTCGCCGAGGCGATCCCCTCACGCGCATAGGGGAGGAAGCGGGGGTCGCGCTTGACGGTGTACTCGAGCGCGCTGCCGTGCACCTTGATCGCGAAGGGGACTCCGGTCCCCTCCAGCGCGCGGGCGAGGATCGCCGGGCCCATCACCAGGTGGTTGGCCAGCGCCGCCTCTGGGCCGACCCGGGCCACGACGTCGCGCACCGCGGCGACGTTGGCGCCCAGATAGCGCTCGATCCCCTCGTCATCGAGCTCCGTGAACGGTCGTGCCTCGAAGCCTTCGTAGCGGTCAGCGACGTACACGGGCAGCACGGCTCCGACGTCGGGGCGGTAGGCCGTGCAGCGCACCGGCTCGCGAACGACGCGCACCGCGAGGCACCCGTCGCGCCATTCGCCCACCGCGTCGACGAACTGCAGCTCCTCGGGCCGGGGCTCCTGGCAGAAGAGATGGACCTCGTGGCCCTGCCCCACCAGCGCCGCAGCGAGGCTCGCGTTGTAGACGTTCGAGCCCGTGCCGCGCAGCAGGTAGCCGTGGAAGATGAGGAAGCGCACCGGGCGGGCCACCATACCCGTGGGTGCAGGGACAGGCGGAAATCGGCCGCTGCTAGGCTCTCGCGTCCGGTGAGCGTTCGCCAGAGATACCGTCTGCGCGCGCCTTCCACGGGCCGCGAGTTGATCATCGAGGCGGAGCCCGACAAGGTCTACGTCGACCAGGAGACCGGCGAGCCCTTGGAGGTCGTCGGCAAGCTGCTGCCGCTCGCGCCGTCGCCCTCGAACCTTCCCTGGTCGGTCGAGACACTGCGGATCTGCAACTGGTGCGGCTCCTTCGCCCAGAAGGACCTCAACGACTGCCCCACCTGCGGCCGGCGCATGGACGCGCTGGACGCCTGATCCGCCGCGGCATCTCGCCCATGTGCCTGCGCCTGTCCTTGCTTCTCCTCGCCGTGACCCTGGGAGTCGCCGCCGCGCTGGGCGTCGCTGCCTGCGGTGGAGGCGGCGACAGCGCCGACAAGGGCATCGACCGACCCACGCTGAGCGGGCCGAGCGCCTCGACCGCCAGCACGCCGACGACCGCGCGGTCCACGGCGACGGCCACCGCCACGCAGCCCACCACCACGACCGACACGACGACCACCGACGGCAACTCGTCTGACGACAGCGGCAGCTCGTCCTCGTCCTCGGGCTCGGGCTCGGGGTCGGGGTCGGGCGGAGGCTCGGGTTCAAGCGGCGGTTCCGGCTCGGGCGGCGGTTCCGGCTCGGGCGGTTCCCGGGCTCCGGCGGACTCCGCCGGCAACGACGTTTCCCCACCGCCGGGATCGCCGGCCGATCGCTTTGAGCGCTACTGCAAGCAGAACCCCGGCGCCTGCTGACGCCCGAAGGCTGTGGGGGCCGGACCCGGTTCGGCCTAGGAGTTCGGCCGGGGAATGGTGACCATCGTCGCGCGGTAGGTCAGGCGCGACTCGCGGTAGAGGCAGCGGTAGTCGCGCCGCCCCCCAAGGCGCTGCTGGGCGGACTGCGGCGGCAACTCGACATTGCAGTCGTTGGTCAGCCGGCTCGAGCGCCAGGCGTTGCCCCGGTCCATGCCGAGCGCAAGCGCGGGAAGCCAGGTCGGCGTGGTCAGGGCCACGAGGTAGCCCTTTCGCACCGTGAGCGAGCGCAGCAGCGGGAACTGCGTCTCACGACCGAAGAAGCGCGACAGGTTGAAGACCTCGCTCTGGCCCGTGACCTTGTAGACGTTGCCCCGGGGCGGCGGCTTGAGGATGGTCAGCCGCCCCTGGGCCGAGCCGCCGAAGTTGCCGTCGAAGAAGTCGGTCTGCGCCCTGGTGGGGTTGCCGAGACGGATCGTGAAGGCGACCACGCGACCGTCGCGGGGAGCCTTGAACAGGCCACGCTTCTTCTTCCCGGCGACCGTGACCTGGAAGCCGGTGGTACGGGTCACCGTCTCGCAGGGGTCGGACGGGCAGGAGGCCGCGGGGCGGTCGGTGGTGGCACCGATCTCGATCACCCGCGCGGACGCGCCGGCCGGTGCAACCGCCAGCACGCCCAGGGCGAGCGGCAACGTGGCGCGAACGCGACCCATACAGAGGCATTGAACACCACGGACCGGCGGCAAGTTGCGCGCGCTTGCGTCAGCTTCCCTCGAAGGGCACCGCGGCCCCGGGACCCTCCTTCAGGAACGACGCCACCGCGCGGCGCAGGTCCTGGGTGGCGAAGAGCTCCCCGGCGGTCTGGGCGGTGAGGCGGTCGGCCTCGGCCACCCCGCCGTCCAGGAAGGCGCGGACGATCGCCTTCGTCGCGGCGTGGGCGCGCGTCGGCCCGGCGGCGAGATCCTGCGCGAAGGCGCGGGCGGCCTCGTCGAAGCCCTCGTCTTCGAGCACGCGGTTGACCACGTTCCAGCGCTCGAGGGTCTCGGCCGGAAAGACGTCGGCGGTGTACACGAGCTCGCGCGCGCGGGCGGGGCCCGCACGCTCGGCGACTCTCTGGGTGCCGCCCGCTCCCGGCGTAAGGCCGACCCGGCGCTCGACGAGCCCGAAGCTCGCCGACCGGCCGGCGAGCAGCACGTCGCAGGCCAGCGCGAGCTCGAAGGCCCAGGTCAGGCACAGCGCGTGGGCGGCGAACACCGTGGGGAAGGGCATGGCCTCGACGCGCTTGCCGATCGAGAGCAGGTCGCCGAAGGTGTGCTCGGCGGTCCCGCCCGCATCGACGCGCTCCTGGAAGAGCTTGACGTCGACCCCGCCGGTGACCACGCGGCCCTCGGCGCGGAACAGCAGCCCGCGCGCCGGCTCGCGTTCGAGCGTGTCGACGACTTCCTCCAGCGCCGTCCCCAGCGCGCGGTCGTAGAGGTTGAGCGGCGGCGAGTCGAAGGTGACGACGGCGAGCGGGCCGTCGCGGTCGAGGCGTACCGGGCCCGCGCTCATCCGAGCTCCTTCGCGGCCGCCTCGATCTCCTCGCGGTCGCCGGGCGCGGGACTCCAGGGCAGCTTGAGCGGGTCGCCGCGGTAGCGGGGGATGACATGGATATGGAAGTGGTCGACGGTCTGCCAGGCGGCGCGCCCGCACGAGTTGATGAGGTTCACGCCGTCTGCCTCGAGGTTTTCCTTAGCCCGCGCCGCGAGGCGCTGGGCAGCGACCGCGGAGGCGCTCAGGTCCTCGGGGGAGATCTCGAGCAAGTCTGCCGCGTGGGCGCGCGGCACGACCAGCGCGTGGCCGCGCGTGGCCGGGTTGATGTCCATGAAGCTGACGGTCCGCTCGTCCTGGTCGACGATGGTGGCCGGTAGCTCGCCGGCGACGATCTTGCAGAACAGGCAGTCGGGATCGGCCATCGGCGGGGCAGCTTACTCAGGGACCGACCGCCGCGGTGAACTGCCACGCCGGCTTGCCGCCGCCCAGCATGGTCACCGAGAGGGTGCCCACGACACGGTCTCCCGGCCCGATCGCCCGGCAGCGGAAGCTCGAGCCGGCGTCGGTCTTCGCCCCGCCGGGGCAGTCGACGCGGTCGACGGTGGGAGTCAGCGTCCTACCGGAGTCCAGGCCGCCGCTCTCGCGCAGGCTGTCCTCGCGCGCCCGCTGGCGGTCGAGCTGGTCGGAGAGCTCGTCGCGCAGGCGCTTCTCGACGTCGCCGATCCCTTCCCCTCCGCAGCCCGCACCCGACCCGCCGAGGAGCACGAGAACGAGCAGCGCGCCGGCGACCCGCCCGCTCCGGCACTGACCCCGCATGGCCCGACGCTACCGCGGACGACCGGCAATGCGCTTCGGTCGGTCGGTACTCTGCGCGCCGATGAACCCCGACCGCCAGGCCCTGGAGGCGACGGTCCGCCATCTCGCGACGCTGAGCCGCCCCTCCGCGTCCGCTGGCGAGCGCGAGGCCGCCGAGTGGATCGTCGCCCGGTTTCGGGAGCACGGAGCCGACGTCCGCCTCGAGGACGAGCGCGCGCACGGGACCTACTGGTGGCCGGCCCTCGCCCAGGCGGCTCTCGCCGGAGCCGGGGGGATCGCCGCGCTGCGCGGCCGGCGCCTAGTCGGTTCGGCGGCGGCCTCGCTGGCCGCCGCCGCGATGTTCAACGACGTGAGCGGGGGCAGCCAGTGGTTTCGCCGCCTGCTGCCGTGGCACGACACCTGCAACGTGGTTGCCCAGGCGGGCGACGCCGGCGCTTCGCACACGATGGTCTTCGTCGCCCACCACGACGCCGCGCACGGCGGGGCGATCTTCGACGACAGCGGGCTGCGGTGGCTCGCCGACCGCTTTCCGGACTTCTACGAGCGCGCCGACAAGTGGCCGCCGGTCGCGGGCCTCCCCTTCGGCGTGGCGGTGTTCGTCGCGGCGGCCGCGGCCACGGGCCGGCGCGGCGCGCTGCGCGCGGGGATCGGGCTGACGGCGCTGGTGATGGCGAGCTTCGCCGACATCGCCGCGCGCGACGTGGTCCCCGGGGCCAACGACAACGCCACGGCCGTCGCGGTGATAGTCGACCTGGCGCGCGCGCTGCGCGAGGAGCCGGTGGACGGGCTGCGCGTGCTGCTCGTCTCGACCGGCTCGGAGGAGTCCCACATGGAGGGCATGCGCGCGTTCGCCCGCCGCCACTTCGGATCGCTGAACCCCCAGAGCACGACGGTGGTGTGCCTGGACACGGTGGGCAGCGACCAGGAGCTCCTCCTGGTGGAGAGCGAGGGGATGATCGTGCTGCGCGATTACCCCGACGCCGTCAAGGAGCTCGTCGCCCGCGCCGCGCGGCGTGCCGGGGTGCATCTGCGCCGGGGCCTGCAGCTGCGCTTCTCGACCGACGGCCTGATCGCCCTGCGTGCCGGCTACCCCACGGCCGCGATCGGCTCGTGCAACCGCTACAAGCTCCCATCCAACTACCACAAGCCCTCCGACACGGCCGACAACGTTGACTACGACAAGGTCGCGGCCTGCGCGCAGCTCTGCGACGCGATCGTGCGCGAGCTGGCAGACGCCGTCAGCGCTGACGGCAGCCCCGGCCCGAGCGCACCGGCCGCGTGACGACGCGCGCCAGGCGGTCGGCGGTGGCCTTCGCGCCGGCCTCCTGTCCACCGCGCGCAGCGAGAGCGACCACGCAGGCGCCCGCTCCGCGGCCGACGATCGCGTACTGCTCGACCTCGACCGCACCCGAGGGGTCGTTGCCGATACCGACCTTGTAGGCGAGCGGCACGGCCGCCGGCAGCGCCGTCCGGACCCCCCATTCCGAGCCCTCGACGCTCCGCATCAGCCCGATCACGAAGCGCGTATCGGCTCGCCCGGCCACCGTCCCGCGGGCCAGCGCGCGATACCAGCGCACCCCGTCGACGAGCCGCCAGGGCGTCTGGCCGAGCCACGTGAAGGTCCGGCGGCCGTCCGGGCGCAGTGCGGTCACGCGCGTCGTCTCGTCGCCTCCCCGCCGCAGGACGCGCTCGATGGCCCGCACGCCGCGGGCGATCCCGCCCTCGCGGCCGGCGAGGGCGAGGAACAGCCGGTTTGCGGGCTCGTTCGCCGACACGGTGATCGCCGCGCGCGCGTCGGCGCGGCCCTCGGCGCTGAGCGACGGCGCCCCGCGCACGCGTTGCAGGTAGGCGACGAGCAGCGGAACCTTGATGGTGCTCCACGCGCGCTGCTCGCGCAGCGGACCGGCGGCCGCGACCGGACCGCCCGCGAGCGCGGCGAGCGCGGCCCCCGCCGGTGCTTCCGCCCGCACGGCGATCGCGTCCAGCTCGCGGACCAGCGCGCGCGGAGCGCGCCACGGCGTTGGGGCCGTCGAGGGCGCCGCTTGGTCGCCCGCGCGAGCGGGTTGCGTAGCCGGCGCCTTGGAGGGTGGAGCGGCTGCGGATCGCCCGCCGTCGCCGCACGCAGCGATCGCGGCCGTCGCGAGGACGATCGCCGCCAGCGCCGCTAGGGGCAGCTTCGCTGTACGGCGTCGATGAAATCAATCTTCCACTGGTCGCCCACTCGCTGCAGCTTGAAGGCGATGTCGTCGGAGTTGGCGTCCGCGGTGTAGATCGCAGTAACGCTCGCGCGGTCGCCGTTGACTTTTACGTCCGAGGGGCTGACGTCAAGCGAGTAGGCGACGTCGCCCTGGTCGAACTGCTGCCGGTAGGCCTCGAGCACCTGGTCGCGGCCGAACTGGAGGCAATCCGGAGTCCCCGCGCCCTGCCGGCGCACGGTCGAGGTCAGCAGGGCGCCCAGCGTCGCCAGGTCCTCATCGTCGTAGGCACGCCCGTAGGTCCGCAGCACGCGGGCCACCTCGTTCTGTGCGCCTGCGACGTCCACGGGCTGCGAGGCCGGCGTCGGCGTGGACGTGCTCGCTGGCGGTGACGCCGTGGTGGACGGCGCAGGCGCGGCGGCGCGGCGGGAGGTCCCTGCCGTCGTGGTGCCACCGCCGTCGCTCCCTCCCCCGCTGAGCGCGATCGCCGCCGCGGCCCCGCCGGCAACCAGCACGAGCGCCGCGATGACCGCCAGCACGGGCCCCAGTCGCCTGCGCCGGCGCGTCTCGGGGGGTACGGCCGCGGGGAGCGGCGCGGTCGGGCCGGTCGGCGGCGACCCAGGGCCGGCGCCGGGAACCGGAATGGGGCCGGGGCCCGGGCCGGGAACGACGGTCGGCGCGTCTCCCGGCCTCGGCGGCGCCGCCTCGCCGCGCGCAACGGTCCGCTCCGCCCCCGGTAGCGGGAGGCCGGCGACCGCTGCGCCGGCCGCCCGCCCGAGGTCGCCGGCCGACGGGAAGCGATCCTCCGGGGCCTTGGCGAGCGCGCGGGAGATCACCGGATCGAGCGCTCCGGGGAGGTCGCGCCGCATCGCGGTCGGGGCGGGCGGCGGATCGGCGACGTGCGCCCAGACCGTCGCGATCATCGAGTCGCGCGGGAAGGGGACGCTGCCGGTCAGCGCCTGGAAGAGGACGCAGCCCAGCGCGTACACGTCGGCGCGCCCGTCGACCCGCTCGCCGCGGCACTGCTCCGGGGCCATGTAGTTCGCGGTGCCCACCAGCGCGTCGCTGCCGCTCCCGGGCGCGAAGGTGTCCGAGGTCACCAGCTTGCTGAGCCCGAAGTCCGACAGGTAGGCGTGCTCGCTGGCCTGGCCGGGACGGGCGAGGAGCACGTTGCCCGGCTTGACGTCCCGGTGGACGAGCCCCTTGGCGTGGGCGGCATCCAGGGCGTCGCCGACGCCGGCCACGATGCGCGCGGCCCGCGCCGGGTCTAGCGCCCCATCGCGGACGATCGCCTCGCCCAGGTCGACGCCGTCGATCAGGCGCATCGCGATGTAGAGCACCCCGTCGGCCTCGCCGGAGTCGTATACCGGCAGGACGTTCGGGTGCTCGATCGCCGCCGCGAGCCGCGACTCGCGCTGGAAGCGCTCGCGAAAGCCCGCGTCCTGGGCGATCTCCGGCGAGATGACCTTCAGCCCCACCCAGCGGTCCAGCCGCTCCTGGTAGGCGCGATAGACAACGCCCATCCCGCCCCGCCCGAGCATACCCTCGACGCGGTAGCCGGGAATGGCAATCGACTCGTCAGTCATCAAAGGTGACCGTAGACCATGTTCCGGGTCACTGCGCGGCAAGCCGCCGGGCCAGCGCGACGGCCTGCTCGCGGGTCGCAAGGTCGCCCGCGAAGCGCGCCTCGTCCACCGCGGCGAGCAGGCGCCCGAGCTCTGGGCCGGGCTCGACACCGATCTCCCGCGCCAGCTCGTCGCCGCGCACCAGCGGCGGCTCGCCGGCCCGGGCCCGCCACGCGAGCGCCTCACCGAGCACCTCTCGAGAGAGCTCGAGGTGCTTGCGGATCGCATCGTCGGCCTTGCGGCCGCGCGTCGCCAGGCGATCGGCCACCGAGAGCACCGTCACGTCGACCTCGACCGGCTCGCAGGCGCGCAGGTAGCGGTACAGCGCGCGGCGCTCGAGCGGTCGCTCGTGGACGAGGAAGCCCAGCCGCAGGTGGTGGCGGGTGAGGGCGGCGACGTGGCTGGCCAGGCGCTCGCTGGCCCGCAGCCGCCCGAGCACGTCGCGCGCGAGCTGCGCGCCGACCGAGTCGTGGCCGATGAAGGTGACGCGCCCGCCAGGCAGGACGCCGCGGGTCGCCGGCTTGGCGGCGTCGTGCAACAGCGCGCCGAAGCGAAGGGCCTGGCCTCGGGACAGGTCGTCGGCCAGCGGCTCGTCGAGCAGCGCGCGGACCGCCGCCGCGTGCTCGCCCAGCGGCGAGGGGTCGCGCTCGAGCTCCACCGCCGCGGCGAGCACGGCAAGCGTGTGGTCGTGCACGTCGAGGTGGTGGTAAGCGCTCTGCTGCACCCCATGCAGGGCGGCGAGCTCGGGCAGGACGCTCGCCGTCGCCCCCACCTCGTCCATGAGCGCCAGCCCGGCAAGCACCTCCGGTGCGATCACGATCCGCCGAAGCTCGGCGAAGACCCGCTCCTGGGCCGCCTGGCTCAGCCTCCCCGCGCGGGTCCGCGCCGCCGCGACGGTCGCCGGCTCGGGTGCCAGGCCCAGCTCGCAGGCGAGCCGCACGAGGCGCATGACCCGGACCGGGTCGTCGTCGAAGCTCCCCTCAGCCACCATCCGCAAGCGCCGCGCGGCCGCGTCGGCGCGACCGCCGTGAGGGTCGACCAGCGGCCCGCCGGCCAGCGGCTCGGCCATCGCGTTGACGGTGAAGTCGCGGCGTGCGAGGTCGGCCTCCAGGCCGCCCGCCGCGAGCGCGAGCAGGTCGGCCTGCCAGGCGCGGGCCGGGCCGATCACCCGCCACGCACCCCACGCCTCGCTCAGGCGGAAGGCCGTGCCGGCGGTCGCGCGGGCCAGTTCCCGCGCGGCTTCGCGCGGGTCGCCGTCGACGGCGAGGTCGACGTCGTCGGTCCGGCGACCGAGCAGCCGGTCACGCAGGGCTCCCCCCACCACCCACACGCGGGCACCCGCGAGCGGGCCGCGGGTCGCCTCGAGCGCAGCGTTCACGCCGGCCGTTCCAGCTCGCCGTCCCAGTGATAGGCACGCCGCACCCTTTGGGTCAGGCCGCAGGTGATCTCGTAGTTGATCGTTCCCAGCCGCCGGGCCCACTCCTCGGCGAGTACGCGTTGCTCGCCGTCGCTGCCGATCAGCACCGCGCGGTCCCCGGGCGCGACCGCGGGCTCGGGGCCTACGTCGACGGTCACGTTGTCCATGCTCACCGTCCCCACCAGCGGATAGCGGCGGCCGCCGATCAGCACGTCGGCGTCGTTGGTCAGGCCGCGGCGCACGCCGTCGCCGTAGCCGATCGGCAGCACGGCCAGCGACGTCGCGCGCTCGGCGACGTAGCGCCGCCCGTAGCCCGCACTCTCCCCGGGCGCCACGGGCTTGACCTCGGCGACGTAGGAGTGCAGCTCGAGCGCCGGCTCCAGGCCCCGCAGCCCGGGGTCCGCGTGGAAGGGGTCCATCCCGTAGATCGCGATCCCGCAGCGCACGAGGTCGAAGTGGGTGGCGGGCGCGCGAAGGGTCGCAGCGCTGTTCGCGGCGTGGGCGAGGACTCCGGGGTGGTCGCGGCGCAGCTCCCGCACCCACGCGGCGAAGCGCTCGAGCTGCTCGTCGAGGAACGGGTCGTCGAGCTCGTCGGCGGTGGCGAAATGGGTCATCGCTCCAGCCAGCTCGAGGTTCTGCGAGGAGGCGAGCGCCCGCGCCACCGCGGTGGCCTCGGCGGGGTCGCGGGTCCCGAGGCGACCCATGCCGGTGTCGAGCTTGACGTGGACCCGAGCGGCAACGCCTATGCGCTCCAGCTCGGCCACGGAGCCCTCCCGCCAGGCGACGATCTCGGCGCCGGCGCCGAGCGCCGGCTCGAGCTCCTCGGGCGACAGCGCACCCATGACCAGCACGGGCGCATCGATGCCCGCGGCGCGCAGCTCGGCCGCCTCGCCGCCGGCGACCACCGCGAGCGATCTCGCCCCGCCGGCGAGCGCCGCGCGCGCCACCTGCGCCGCACCGTGACCGTAGCCGTCGGCCTTCACTACCGCGCACAGCCCCGCCCCGGCGCGCAGCTCGCCGGTCAGGCGGGCGCAGTTGCGCTCGATCGCGGCGAGATTGATGCGCGCGACGGCGCGAAGGGACACGTTCAGGCGCTCCTCCCCGCGGCGATCGCCCGCGGGAGGGCCGCGATGACGTCGCCGCCCACCACGCCCTCGGGCGTCCCCACCTCCTGCGCCGCGATACGCCCCGCCTCCGCGTGCGCCCAGACCGCCGCGCACGCCGCGTCGAATGGCTCCAGGCCCTGCGCGAGGAGCGCGCCGAGCGCGCCGGAGAGCACGTCGCCGGTGCCGGCTGTGGCCAGCGCGGGGCTCCTCCCGCGGCTCACTCCGACGCGACCCTCCGGCTCGGCGACCAGCGTGTCGTCCCCCTTAAGGACGACGACGGCGCGCGAGAGGCGCGCGGCCTCGCGCGCATGGCCGAGCCGCTGTGCGCCGACCGCCGCGCTGTCGGTCTCCAGCAGGCGCGCCAGCTCGCCCGCGTGAGGAGTGAGGACCGTGGGCCCGGCCCGGCCCGCGAGGCCGTCGAGCCGGCCGGCGTGTGCGTTGAGGCCGTCGGCGTCGACCACCAGCGGGACCTCCACACGGGGCGCGACCTCGCGGGCGAAGGCGAGCGCGCCCTCGCTGCGGCCGAGGCCCGGGCCCAGCACCAGCGCATTCGCACGTGCGGCGCGCTCGAGCACGGCTTGGGCGCTGCCCGGCGTCAAGGCCCCGTCCTCGTCGGGGAGGGGCACGGTCATCGCCTCGAGCAGCCGGATCTCGAACACCAGGTTCAGCGAAGCCGGCACGCAGGCCGTCACGTAGCCCGCACCGGCACGGCCGGCCGCCTCGGTGGCCATGCTGGGCGCGCCGGTCAGCCCGCGCGAGCCCCCGGCGACGAGCACCGCGCCGGAGCTGAACTTCGTGGAGTCCGAGCCGCGGCGCGGTATCGCCTCCACGACGCCCGGGCCGATCAGCCCGACGTCGGCCTGCACCGGCGCGTCCGGCGGGATGCCGATGGCGATGACGCGCACCGCACCCGCGTGGGCCTTCCCCGGGGCGATCCACAGGCCGGGCTTGCCGGCGTGGAAGGTCGCGGTCGCCGCCGCCTTCACCGCCGCGCCCGCCACCGCGCCCGTCGATGCGTCAACCCCGCTCGGGACGTCGGCGGCGATGACCGGCGCCCCGGCGGCGTTCATCGCCTCGATCGCCCCGGCGGCCGGCTCGCGCGGCTCGCCCGAGAAGCCGGTCCCGAGCACCGCGTCCACGATCGCCACCGCGCCGCCGAGGACGGCGGGTGCGAAGACGACGGGGGCGGGGCCCGCCAGGCGCTCGAGGTTGGCCGCGGCGTCGCCGCGAAGCTCGCCGGGATCGCCGAGCAGGGCGACCGCGACCTCGCGGCCCTCTCCCCGAAGCAGCCGCGCTGCGACGAGGCCGTCGCCACCGTTGTTGCCCTTGCCGCAGACCACGGCGACCGGACCGTCCGGCGCCAGCTCGGCGACGAGCCTCGCAAGCCCCTCTCCCGCCCGCTCCA
Organism: Solirubrobacterales bacterium; assembly: GCA_038330095.1. Classification (GTDB taxonomy): domain Bacteria; phylum Actinomycetota; class Thermoleophilia; order Solirubrobacterales; family Solirubrobacteraceae; genus JBBPZA01. Next base: position 31 of record JBBQNQ010000047.1, on the reverse strand, counting down.
TGAGGTCGAGCGAGGGGATCCCGCGCTCCTG
>JBBQNQ010000046.1:0-24427 GCA_038330095.1 Solirubrobacterales bacterium | reverse complement strand
TTTCGCCACAACCGCCGCAAGACCCCGATGGCCGCCTTCCAGACCCTGCTCGGCCTCAGCACCCAACACCGCCCCAGCACCTACACCGACATCACAACCCACGCCGCCTAGGCAACCTGAGCCAACCGGATACGCACTGCGACCGCTTTTCGACCCACCCCCTCCTTCCGCCTCCCCTACGCTCCGCCGCGCGTGTCAGCTCCCCAGCGCCGCCCCTTCCCCCTCCTCGCCGCCGCCGTTCTCGCGGTCATAGCGGGAGCAATCGTCGGCGGATGCGGCGAGGACGGAGGGCAACCGTCCCCGGCGAGGCCTCCAACCCACGCGAAAACACCCCGCCGTGCCCGTCCGGCCGTCGACCGCCTGACGCTCTCCCAGCAGGTCGGGCAGGCGATCGTCTTCAGCTTCGAGGGACCGGTGGTGCCCGGCTACGTCCGCAGGATCCTGCGGGAGGGCCGCGGGGGTGGGGTGATCCTCTTCGCCGACAACGTCGCGGGCCCCGGCGCGGTGCGCCGGCTCACCGCCACGCTGCAGCGCGCAGCGAGCGGCAGCGCGCTCGTCGCGACCGATCAGGAGGGCGGCGAGGCTCGCATCATCCCGTTCGCCGGCCCCGGCGACGGGCAGGCCCAGCTGGCCGGCCCGGCGGCGGCCCGCGCGGCGGCGGCCGCCGCCGGCCGCGAGCTTGCGCGCCTCGGCGTCAACGTGAACCTCGCGCCCGTGGTGGACGTGGCCACGCCGGGCGGCGCGCTGCGCGGGCGCAGCTTTCCCGGCGACGCCCGTGCGGTGGGCGCGTCCGCCGCCGCCGCCGTGCGCGGGTACGGGCCGCGCCCGCCTGTCGCGCCGACCGTCAAGCACTTTCCCGGCCTTGGCGCGGCGCCCGCCAACACCGACGACGGCCCGGTCACGGTCGACGCGACCCGCGCGCAGATCGAGGCCCGCGACCTGCCTCCCTTCCGCGCCGCCATCGCCGCCGGCGTGCCGCTCGTCATGGCCTCCCACGCGCTCTACCCGGCCCTCGACCCGCGCCGCATCGCCTCACAGTCCCCGCTCATCCTCGGGCGCCTGCTGCGCCGGAGGCTTGGCTTCGACGGCGTGATCGTCACCGACAGCATCGAGGCGCGGGCCGTGCTCACCCGCTCCGGCGTCGCCGCCGCGGCCGTGCGAAGCGTCGGCGCAGGCGCCGATATCGTGCTCAGCACCGGGTCGGGTAGCTACCGCGACGTCTACGACGCGCTGCTGGCCGCTACGCGGCGCTCACCTGCCTTCCGGGCCCGGGTCCGCGACGCCGCGGCGCGCGTGATCGCGCTCAAGCGGCGCATGGGACTCCGCCTCCCGCGGTGAGGTTTCCGGCCGCCGCACAACGGAAAACCCTCTATGGCACGAAACGACCACAGGGAGGGGCAATGGCGAAGGACGGCGAGCAGGGCCGGGAGGAAGAGGCGCAGGTCAGCTTCAACCAGAGCGAGGACAAGATCAAGGACCTCGAGGACGATCCGCCTTCAAAGCTCGAGGACTGGCCCGACGACGAGGCCAAGTACCGGACCCTCGGAGGTCCCGAGGGAGAGCAGACCTACGACGAGGGACCGACTGCGAACCTCGGTCCCAGCGACCTGCGCCACCACGAGGACGGCTCGGTGAGCATCGGCGGCGAGAAGGTGGACAACCCGGAGGAGTACAAGGGCGCCCCGATCCCCGGCGGGCCCACCGATCCAGATTCACCGGAGCTGCCCGGCGAGCGCAAGAAGCGCGAGAAGCTCGAGCGCCAGGAGGAAAGGGGGGGCCCGGGCTCCTGAGCGCGACCGCCGGTCGGCGTAGGATGGGCGCGTGGTCTTCCGCCAGATCACGCAGGACGACCTCGGCTGCGCCTCCTACCTGATCGGCGACGAGCACGCGGGGGTCGCCGCCGTCGTCGACCCCCGCTTCGAGATCGACGACTATCTCGAGCTGGCCCGCTACGTCGGCGTGGAGATCGAGCACGTGCTCGAGACCCACAACCACGCCGATCACGTCTCGGGACACGGACGCCTCGCCGCCGCGACCGGGGCGACGATCCACGTCAACCGGCTCGCCGGCGCCGAGTACCCCCACGAGCCCTTCGACGACGGCTGGACGCTCGAGCTCGGGGCGGTGCGGGTCAAGGCTGTGCACACCCCCGGCCACCGGCCCGAGCACACGGCGTTCCTGCTCACCGACACCGAACGCGGCGACCAGCCCTGGGCCCTGCTCAGCGGCGACTCGCTGTTCGTCGGCGACGTCGCGCGGCCCGACCTGGCGGTGGAGAAGGAGGAGGGTGCCCGCGAGGTCTTCCGCAGCCTGCAGGGGCGCCTGCTCGAGCTGGCCCCCGAGACCGAGGTGTGGCCCGCGCACCTGGGCGGCTCACTGTGCGGCGGGCCGGGCATGGACATGAAGGTGAGCTCGACGATCGGCTACGAGCGGCGCAACAACGCGCTGCTGCGGGAGGACGACGAGGCCGCGTTCGTCAAGCGCTCGCTCGCCAGCCTCGGCCCCCAGCCGCCCAACTTCCGCGCGATCGTCGACCTCAACCGCGGGCCGCTGGTGACCGACGGGATCATGGCTTCGCCGCTCACCCCGCGTCAGGTCGAGCTCAAACGCCGGGACGGCGCCGCCCTGGTCGACGTGCGGACCGACGAGCAGTTCGACGACGCGCACATCCCCGGCGCGATCTGCCTCTCGGCGCTGCGGGCCGGCTTCGGCACCAAGCTCGCCTGGGTCGTCGATCGCGATCAGGAGATCGTGATCGTCGGGCGCCACGAGGAGGATGCGCGCCGGGCGGCGGGGCTCGCCGCGGCGGTGGGGGTCCGCAGGCTGGCCGGCTACCTGCACGGCGGGATGACCACCTGGCGCCAGGAGCACAGGCCGGTCCAGCGCCTGAAGCGGATCGGTATCGACGCTCTGTGGGAGCTCACGCGCTCGCAGCCGGAGCTGCAGGTGCTGGACGTGCGCGAGCGGGCCGAGTTCGAGGAGGGCCACATACCCGGGTCGCTCAATGTCCCCTATCACGACTTGCACGAGCTGCCCGAAGGGCTGGATCCGCACCGCCCGGTCGCCGCGGTGTGCAGCTCGGGGCAGCGCAGCGCGGTCGCCGCCAGCCTGCTGCGCCGCCTGGGCGTCGACGAGGCGCTGCACGTCGCCGACGGCGGCATCCCGGGCTGGCGGCGGGCCGGTCGGCCGCTGGAGTGAGCGCCGGCTGAGACGGCCCGCTACGGCCTCTACCCTGAGACGGCGATGTCCCCCTCGTGGATCTGGTTGCAGGCCGCCATCTGCGTCTTCGTGCTCGCCGGCATGGTGATCGCGATCGTCAAGCTCGCCTGAGGCGCTCGAGCCAGCGCCGCTTGCGCCGGGCGGGCGGTTCGGGCCGCTCGGGCAGCGCCTCACCGGCGAGGATCGCCGCCGGCGCGGCCTCCAGGTACCACTCGGCCTGGTCGGCGATGCCCGGCAGCTCGAGATCGGCCGCCCGGAGCCCGGCGAGGAGCTCGGGCGGACGCTTCGCGGCGTCGTGGGAGTCGGAGGCGACGTTGTGGACGAGGCCGGCCGCGAGCAGGTCGAGAGCCGCCCGCCTGGCGGCCGGCCCGAAGCGACCGCTCAGAGAGCCGGCGGTGATGGAGCACAACGCCCCGGCGCCGACCAGCCGCTCGATGCCCTCGAGGTCTCCGGCGAACACCGGGCTGCGCTCGGGATGGGCGAGCAGCACACGCTCTCCGTGGGTCAGGGCGTCGAAGATGATCAGCCCGAACGCCCATCCGACGGTGGTGTGCGGGCACTCGACCAGCAGATAGGGACCGGTGCCGAGGCGGACGGCGTTGCGCTCGGCCGGTTCCAGATCGGTGAGCCGGGAGGCGGCGACCTCGCCGCCCTGCACGATCTCGAGCTCGATGCCCTCGGCGTCGAGGCGCTCGTTGAGCTCGCGCACCCGCTCGGGGACCTCCGCCGGATCGACACCCCAGCGGTAGTCGATGTGCGGTGTGGCCGCCATCATCCGCGTGCCGGCATCCGCGGCCGCCCGGGCCATGGCCAGAGCGTCCTCGACACCCGGCGGCCCGTCATCGATGCCTGGTAGGGGATGGGCGTGAAGGTCGATCACGTCGCGAACCCTAGCCCCGAGCGTAATGGGCCCCGCCGTCCACGATCGAAGCTCCGGCCGCGGCTATGATGCGCGCGGCTTGTAGGGGATCCGGCAGAGGAGAGGACATGTTCCGCTCGATCGTGGTGGGGACCGACGGTTCCGAGACGGCGCACCAGGCGGTGCGCGAGGCGATGGAGCTCGCGGCGGCGGTCGGCGCGCGCATCGATCTGGTCAGCGCCTACGAGCCGGTGTCCGACCAGCGCCTGCGCGACGAGCGCCGCGAGGCCCCGGAGGACGTCGCGTGGGCGGTCAACCCGCGCGAAGACGTGGACTCGACGCTGGACGAGGCGGCTGAGAGCCTGCGCTCGGCCGGCGTGGAAGTAGAGACGTTCGCCCGTCAGGGCGACCCGGCCGACGCGATCCTGGACGTCGCCGAGGAGCGCAAGGCCGACCTGATCATCGTCGGCAACAAGGGGATGACCGGCGCGAAGCGGTTCCTGCTGGGCTCGGTGCCCAACAAGGTCTCCCACCACGCGCCGTGCTCGGTGATGATCATCCGCACCACCTGAGGGCGAAGCCGAGCCGGCTCGCTCCCGCCTCGCTCAGCGGCCGGACGCCCCGGACGGGGCGGTGGCCGCCGCGGCGTCGAGCAGTCCCGCTCCGTAGAGCGAGTCGGTGCCCCTGGACCCAAGATCCTGGGCCGTGCTCTCGAGGCGACGCTGCACCGCGGTGGGGCTGGGGTTGGCGCCCAGAACGCGTGAGGCGATGACCAGCGCCGCGGCAGCCGCGACGTGGGGCGCGGCCATCGAGGTGCCCTCCTCCTTGCGCAGCCCGAAGCGCTTGAAGGTGCCGCGCTTGTAGCTGATCTGCGTGATCTGGCGCCCGGAGCTCTGGTAGGGGTGGCAGGCCGGGTCGGAGGGCAGGTCGGCGTCGGGGCCGCCGCCGGGGGCGACCAGGTCCAGGCCCTTGCCGCCGTTGGAGTAGTCGGCCAGGCAGCGGTGGGTGGTCGTCGCCCCCACCGAGATGACCTGCGACGCGCGAGCCGGATAGGCGATCGCCGGCGCCCCCTCGTTGCCCGCGGCACCGACGATGACCACACCGCGGCGCCTGGCGGCGCGCAGCGCCGCGATAACGCCGGGGATCTCCCGCGCTTGCACCTCAGTGCCGAACTCCAGGCTCAGGTTGATGACCTTCGCGCGACGGCGCACCGCGTAGCGGATGCCCCGCTCGATCACCGACGCCTCGCCTTCGCCGCGGGCGTCGAGCACCCGGACGGGCAGGATGCGCGCGCGGTAGGCCAGGCCGGTGAGGCCGGTGCCGTTGTCGGTGGCCTCGGCGAGGATGCTGGTGACGAACGTGCCGTGGCCGTTCTCGTCGTCGGGGAAGGCATCGTCGGCCACGAAGTCATAGCCCGTGGCGAAGCTCGTTCCGGCGAAGTCCGGCGAGCGGCGGAAGCGACCGCGGTTCGCGTAGGCCGCACCGGTGTCGAGCACCGCGACGGTCACGCCCTTGCCGCCCGGCGCTCCGGCGGCGCGGGCGTTGGCCCACGCGTCGGGAGCGTTGACGCCGGAGTCCAGTAGGAAGTTCCACTGCTGCTTCTGCCAGTCGCCCGCCTTGCCGGTTCCGGGATCGTCGGGCAGGAAGGCTGCGGCGCGGGCCACCACGTTGGGCGCCGCGTACTGCACCACACCCCGGCGGCGCAGCTCGCGCACGGTTTCACCGACGCTCTCGCCGTCTTTCACGCGCAGCACGCGGGTGCCGCCACCGACCGGCTGGGGGTCGCCGGTGCCCGTCTTGGCCTGGACGGCGATCCGCTGCGCGCGCGAGGTGCCGCCGTCGTACTTGAGCACGACCTCCCCGGGCACGATCCCCTGCGCGTGCGCGCGCCCAGGCGCGGCCAGCGGTGCTGCGAGCAGCGTCGCGAGGGTCAGGAGGAGGAGAAAGCGGGGGACGATCAGGGTAGGCATGCTAGGTCGGAACATCCGATTCACCAGGAGTGTTCCGCAGTTTCGATGCCTGCTCGCTTCTTCCCTCGCGATGAGTACTTCATGCGCCTAGCCCTTCGGGAGGCCGAGCGCGCGCTGGAGCATGATGACGTGCCCGTCGGGGCGGTGCTCGTCCACGAGGGAGAGGTGATCGGCGCCGGCCACAACGAGCGCGAGCTACGGGCCGACCCCACCGCACACGCGGAGCTGATCGCGCTGCGCGAGGCGGCCAGGAGCCTAAAGAGCTGGCGGTTGCTCGACACCATGCTCTATGTAACCCTCGAACCCTGCGCAATGTGCGCTGGAGCGATCGTTCTGGCCCGCATTCCACGTTTGTTGTACGGCACCGCCGACCCCAAGGCTGGAGCGGCGGGCTCGGTGCTGGACGTCCTCGCCGAGCCCCGGCTCAACCACAGCCCCGAGGTGACGGGCGGCCTGCTTGCCGCCGACTGCGCGCTGCTGCTCACGACGTTCTTCGGGGGCCGGCGCTAGCCTGAACGCCGCCTCGACTCCTGGAGGGGTGCCGGAGTGGTTGAACGGGGCGGTCTCGAAAACCGTTAGGGGCGGTTTCGTCCCTCGAGGGTTCGAATCCCTCCCCCTCCGCTGTAAGAGCCGCAAGCGGCTTGCGTCTGATCAACGCGCAGCGAGAGCGTGGGGCTCAGGAACGTCGCGGCGCCTCATGGAGGCTCTCGTCGTTAGGCGCGCTGTACCCATAGCCTTCCATCGGCGGTGCCGGCCGAAGGCTTGAGGGCCACACCATCACCGTCCACGTTTGTCGGTGAGGTCAGGGCGCTGCCGCGGGGACCGGGACGATGCGCTTCAAGCGCCCGGCCGCAGCGATCGTCCGCCGCCACGAGGCCCGCAACGTGCCCTTCGGCGCGAGCCGGCGCTTGACCGCGTCGCCGACGGGCAGGACGGCGTAGTCGCGGCGGCGCACCCAGGTCGGCAGGTAGCGCACGCGTTCTACGCGAACGCGACCAGCGGCGGGGGCGACGAGATCCAGGAGGGCGACGAGCCCGTCCTGGGCAGCGGCGGGGCAGCACGCCGAGGACTGGTTGGAGAGCAGGTTGCCCTCGCCGAGGACGACCGGGGTCTTGCCGATGAAGCGGATCGGCTGCACGACGTGCACGTGCTGGCCGACGATCGCGGTGATGTCGCGGGAGGCGGCGAGGCGGCGGGCGAGGCGGCGCTGGAAGGCACTCGGCGCCGAGCTGAACTCCTCGCCCCAGTGGAGGTTGACGATCACGGCGTCGGCGCCGCGGCGGCGGGCGAGGCGCGCGTCGGCGAGAATCCGCGTCGCGCGCGCGAGGTTGACCGACCACGGGCGAGGGAGCGGGATCCCGTTCGTCATCTCCGTGTAGGAGAGAAAGGCGATCCGCATCCCCTTCGCCTCGAGGAAGGTGGTAGCGGCGCGCTGCCCGGCGGTGCGGAAGGAGCCAGTGAACTTGACGCCGGCGCGTGCCAGTGCCCGGCGGGTGCCGGCGATGCCGGCGAGCCCTTGGTCGAGCGAGTGGTTGGACGCCGTCGAGCAGGCGTCCCAGCCCGTGGCGGCGATCGCGCTCGCCAGCGAGGGCGGCGTGTTGAACAGCGGGTAGCCGGACGGGGAAGCGGAGGTCATCGGCGTCTCGACGTGGCAGAGCGCGAGGTCAGCCTGCTCGATCCACGGTCGGACGTAGCGCAGGAACGGCCGGAACTCATAGCGCCTGCCGCCTCCGAGGCGTTTCGCGCGTTCATAGAGCGGCGCGTGGATGAGCAGGTCGCCGCTCGCGGCGACGGTGAGCCTCGTCGGCTCAGCCGACGCGCGCGCTGGGAGAAGCAGCGCGACGAGGAGCGCGACGGCGACCGCGCTACGGCCATACGCAGACACCGGCGTGAGAGTACGCGGTCCTGCCCGCGCCGCCCGAGCCGTGCAGCAAGATCATCATGGACTTCGTGACCACCGAACCCCTACCCACCATGGCGGCGCTCCTCGTTGCGCTGGCCGTCGCCGCGGCGGGCTGCGGAAAGGCGAGCCAGGCGCCCCGGCTCGAGACCTCGTCCCGGGTGGCCACCGACGGGCCGAGTGGCCTGTGCGGGCGCGCGGGGCTTCCCGTCGCCAAGGCGCCGGTCAGTGGTCTCGGGACGCTCGCGGGGTGCGCTCCCGACAGCCCCGATTGCGGCGCCGCGGCCGACGACAAGGTCCAGCAGCGCTGCCTCGCGGGCGTGACCGCGCCGCCCGGAGCACGTCGCTTGCTGCTGACCATCGGCGTGACGGCGCCCGAGGCGGTCTCCTGCCGTCTGGCGACGCGGCGCGACGGCGAGGCGGCGACGCTGAGCCTGCGCCCCCGAACGGCCGGCTCGCGAATCGTCGCTCTGCCGGAGCACGCCGAGATCGCCCTGGGCTGCTCCGCTGAAGTCATCATCGCCGGGGACTTCGCGCCGGCCGGCGGCTGATTCACACACCTGGGAGCGCCTGGCCCGCCGCCCGCGCAGGCGCGCGTGCGCAGCCGGCCTCGCCGGACTGGCTGCGCTGACGGTGCTCGCAGGCGCCTGAGCCATCTTTGGCCGTGCATCACCGACGGCTGGCGGCGCCCCAGATCTGGTCGAACTGATCCGCATCCAGGGGCAAGAGCCAGCACTCTGCAAGCGTGTCACCGCCGAAGCGGTACAGGCCCACCGTCGACCACCGTTCCTCGCGGCCGGCGACAACGGCGGTGCCCTCTGTCAACGCGGCGACGTAGTCGCCGTCGCCGGTCAGAACCTCGCTTGTATGCATCTCGAAGGTCCCTGAGGAGATCTCTCGCCGCTTTGCGAAGTACGCGATCACCTCGTCGATTCCCTCGTAACGGCCCGCGATCGCGCTCCTGCCGGGCACGGTCCATCGAATGTCCTTCGCCAGTAGTGCGCGCAGTGGCTCGCCGGACCCACCGCGGTGGAAGGCCCGCTGGGCCTCGTGCAGCCGCGTGAGCCGGTCGAGCGCCTGGGAGCGGCGGTAGTCGTGTCCGGGCATTATAGAATACATCTTCTATTATGCTCGATCGCCCCACCGAGATCGGAGCTCCGATGAAGAACCACGCAGCGATCGTGCTCGACACATTCAGCGCAGTCGAGGAACGAGACAGAGAGCGGCTCTTCGCCCTCTACCACGACGACGTCGAGTTCCACGATGCGCCGTCGCTCCCCTACGGAGGTACGACGCGTGGCAAGGCGGCGCTCTGGGAACAGCTCATAGCGACGCCTCAAGAGACGTGGCTGGGCACCTGGGGTCCGATTCAGCCGACGGAGGCGGAGCGCAGGATGGACCCGCGCGTGGTGGCGATTGCCGGCGAGGAAGTCACGGTCGTTTACACGCAACGCGCGAGGAGCGCGAGCGGCGAGCGCTTCGAAGCCCCGGTGATGGGCCTGTACGAGGTGCGCGACGGGAGGTTTGCCCGCGCGCAGATGTTCCACTACGACACCGCTGCCGTCTTGGCCTTCCTCGAGCGGGCGGGAGGATCGATCACGCCGCAGACCGCATGAGTGAGATCGGCCCGCAAGCCCGGAGGGAGCGGCTCACCCGCGATCAGATAACGCCGCGCCGCTCCGTAGGGGAGATCGAAGACGGCTAGAAGCGTGCGATCAAGCGCCGCCCGAGACCGTCTCCCGTAGAGCCGCCGGGCCAGGTCGAGGACGGCACGTTCTACCGGTCGGTTCAGCTCCTCCAGCTCCTCGGCCAGAGGGCCTTCGGCTGCAGTGCGAACGAGGTCCTCGCGCCTGAACGAGACCAGGAGCTGGGCATCCTCAGGATGGTCCTTGCAGAAGTCGATGATCGACATCGCTGCCGCCAGCGCCGCGTCCTTGGCGTCCTGCCGCTCCAGCGCCGCCACGAACGAAGCTTGCGAACGGTAGACCGCGCGCATCCAGAGTCGTGCGATGAGCTCGTCCCGAGAGCCGAACCGGTGGTAGATGGATCCGGTCGGGGCACCGCTGGCCTCGGCGATCGCTTCCATCGTCGCGCTGCTCGATCCGTCCTGGAGGAGGAGGTCACGCGCCGCGTCGAGCATCGTGTCGGTTAGGTGAACCTGTGGCCGAGGCATCTCTAATCCCACCAATACTAGAACGCAGCCTCCACTAGGCTCGGCGACGTCGGAAGCGTTGCGGAGGTGAGCTCGAAGCCCGGCCGAGGGCGGCTAGCTCGCCGGGATCGCGAGCTCGGCCGCCACGCGCTCGGCATGGCCGGTCGCGCCGATCTGCGTGAAGAGGCGGTGGGCCTCGAGCAGCTCTCGCTCGCGCCTCTCCTGATCGCCGCTCTGCCCCGCGAGCTCGGCGAGCTCGACGTGCACCAGCGGCTCGAACGCCTTCGTGTCGCCGTCGCGCGTCAGCTCGAGGGTGCGTGCGAGTGCCGCCTCGATCTCCTCACCCGGCAGGGCCGTTGGAGCCCAGCACCCGCGCCAGCGCCAGGCTGGCAAGAGTCTCACACAGGATCGAGAAGAAGCGATCCATGATCCGCCGCCACTCCTCCGGGTCGCTTCGCTCGGCGAGCTCCATCGAGCCGATCACGTCCGCGAAGAGCACCGTCACCTGCTTGCGCTCGCCCTCGCCGGCGGATTCGCTGTGCCACACGACGGACACCGTAACCGCGGCGACAAGAGGCTTCGCGCACTCCGCGCAAAAGCGCGCGCCCTCACGATTCCGATGGCCACAGGATGGGCAGTGCATGGTCGAGCTCAGTGCCGCAGGACGAGCGTACTCTCGCCGCGCTCCGACTATCTCAGGCGACCTGGGTCGAGTCCCCGTTGACCGACCCTGCGAGGATGCGCGCGATCGAGGATGACTGGCGACGAGCGCGAACTAACTGAAGACACTCAGCCGGTGAGCTGATGGATCCGATCTCCTACCTGCAAGCGCTGATTCTCGGGCTCCTCCAGGGCGCCTCCGAGCTGTTCCCGGTCTCGAGCCTCGGGCACAGCGTGATCCTGCCTCGCCTCCTGGGCTGGAACATCCACCAGAACGACGACTACTTCATCACCTTCCTGGTCGCGACCCATCTCGCGACGGCGCTGGTCCTGCTCGGCTTCTTCTGGCGCGACTGGGTGCGCATCGCGCGCGGGATCCTTCGTTCGCTGCGCGATCGCGAGATCCATCCGGACGACAGGGACGCCAAGCTCGGGTGGCTGCTGGTCATGGGGACGATCCCCGCCGGCCTGCTCGGCCTGCTCCTCGAGCACTCCCTGCGCCACGCCTTCGCCTCCGCCCAGTCGGCTTCCTTCTTCCTGATGCTCAACGGGTTCATGCTGTTCGGCGCCGAGCGGCTGCGCCGCCGGGCCCCTGAAGCCCCGGCGGCGGACGCACCGGGGGGCGACGATGGCGACGCCCGGATCGCCGCGACGACAAGCTGGAGCGATGCCCTTGCCGTGGGCGCTACGCAGGCGATCGCGCTGATCCCGGGCTTCTCGCGCTCGGGCGCCACCATGGCCGGCGGCCTTCTGGTCGGCCTGTCCAACGAGGACGCAGCGCGCTTCTCCTTCCTGCTCGCCACCCCGATCATCGGTGCGGCGGCGGCGCTGAAGCTGCCCGAGCTCCTGGGCTCCAAGGGCGACGGGATCCGCGGTCCGGCGGCCCTCGGTGCGCTCGGTGCCGCGGTCACCGCCTACCTCACCGTGCGCTTCCTGGTGCGGTTCTTCGAAACGAACCGCCTGACCCCGTTCGCGGTCTATTGCACCCTCGCCGGCGCCGCGCTGTCCGTCTACTTCCTGCTCGCCTGACACCGGAGACCCATGACCAAACGCCCCGCCCTCATCGTCCCGGCCATCATCCTCGGCCTACTCCTGCTCGCCCTCGCCGTCGTCTACTTCGTCAGCACGGCCGACGCGCTCCCTTCGTTCCTCCCCGGCCACGAAGCCGGTTCCTCCCATCACCACGTCAAGCACGGCATCGCGGCCGCCCTCCTGGGCCTCGGAGCCCTTGTCTTCGCGTGGTTTCAGACCGACTCCGGGAACGCGCGACGCGTCGCCTGAGCTGGGAACGCCTCACCGGCTCCTAGCCGTGGACCGATGACGTTCCTGCTCGTCGCTCTCGGCTCGGGCGTGGCCGTGAGCGTCGAGCTCCTGGAGGCGCTGGCCATCGTGCTGGCCGTCGGAGTGAGCCGCCGGTGGTCGGACGCGCTGCTCGGCGCCGCCGGCGCGATCGCGGTGTGCGGGCTGCTGGCACTGGTGCTGGGTCCCGTGGTGCTGGCCTCGGTGTCGCTGGACGCGCTGCGAGTGGCGATCGGGCTGCTGCTCCTCCTGTTCGGGCTGGAGTGGCTGCGCAAGGCCACGCTGCGCCTCGCGGGCCGTCGCTCGCGCTCCTCCTCGCTGGCCGAGTACCTGGAGACCCAGGAGGAGCTGAGCGACGCGCCGCTACCGCCCAGCGGGCGGCCGGACTGGGCCGGTCGGCTCGTCGCGTTCAAAGGCGTGCTTCTCGAAGGGGTCGAGGTCGTAGTCATCGTCAGCGCACTGGCCGCTCGACCCAGCGGCCCCGCACCCGCGCTGATCGGTGCCGGCATCGCGGGACTCGTCGTGGTGCCGAGCGGTGCGCTGTTGCGCAAGCCCCTGACGAGGATCCCCGAGACCGAGCTCAAATGGGGCGTCGGAGTGCTGTTGAGCGCCTTCGGCGTGTTCTTCGCCTCTGAAGGACTCGGCGTCACGTGGCCAGGTGGCGACGCCGCTCTGCTGTACCTGATCGCCGCCTTCGCGGCCTTCAGCCAGGCCCAATCGCACTGGCTGGCGCAGTCACGAGGAGCATGAGCACCCTTCGCGCGCTCAAGAAGCTGGTTCTCGGCGAGACCTGGCTGCTCCCGATCGGCATCGGAGCTGTCGTCGCCACGGCGGGCCTGCTCGCGCACCCTGTCATCGGCGACGCCTGGGAGCACGTCGGCGGATTCATCGTCCTCGCCGGGGTGGTCGCGGTACTCGCGCTGAGCGTTGCCAGGAGCGCGCGGCGGCCTCGCTGAGCGGCTTGCGGGTCCCTTGCGCGCTCCCTTAGGGTGGATGAAGGGAAGATGGAAAACGCCGTGCAGATACGGCTGTTCGGCGCCTTCGCCGTCCGTGTCGGCGAGGAGGTTGTGCCCGAGGGCGCGTGGCGCCTGCGCAAGGCCAAGAGCCTTGTGAAGCTGCTCGCGCTGGCGCCTGAGCGTCGAGTCCATCGGGAGCGGGCGACCGAGCTGTTGTGGCCCGAGCGAGCGGCCGATGCGGCGGCCAACAACTTCCATCAGGCGTTGTACGTCGCGCGGCGCGCGTTTGAGGCGGCGGGCGCCGACGCCTCGGCCGTTCTTCCGTTGCGCGACGACATGCTCGTGCTCTACCCGGGCGGCCGGGTGGAGGTCGACGTCGACGCCTTCGACGCGGCGGTCGTCCGTGCCCGCGAGACCGGCGAGCTGGGGGACTACCGCGCCGCGCTCGGGCTCTACGGCGGCGAGCTGCTGCCCGAGGATCGCTTCGAAGCGTGGGCGGCCGGCCGGCGGGAGGCGTTAAGCGAAGCTCAGCTGGGAATGCTGCTCGAGCTCTCGGCCCGTTTGGCCGAGGGCGGCGACACGGGCGCGGCCGTCGAGGCGCTCGAGCAGGCTGTCGTGATCAATCCGCTGCACGAAGCCGCACACCGCGCACTGATGCGGCAGTTCGCGCAGGCCGGGCGCCGCCAGCAGGCGCTGGCGCAGTATCACCAGCTGCGCGAGGCGCTCCGGCGCGAGCTCGAGGCCGAACCCGACCCGCAGACCGCGCGCCTGTATCGGGCGCTGTTGCGCGGCGAGGAGGCCGAGCCTGACCCATCCGAGGCGGAGCCGGCCCAGCAGACGGGGCGCACGCCGCGCGGGGTACCGGCTGAGCCTGCACGTCACAACCTGCCGATCGCGCTGACCAGCTTCGTCGGCCGCGATCGCGAGCTGCGGGAGGTCGCCCGGCTGCTCGACCGCAACCGCCTGCTCACGCTGACCGGCGCCGGCGGCGCGGGAAAGACCCGTCTCGGTCTCGAAGCCGCGGGTGCACGGGTGAGCGCGTGCCGCGACGGCGTGTGGCTGGTGGAGCTGGCGGGCCTGAGCGACCCGGCTCTGGTGCCGGCCGCGACCGCCTCCGCGCTGGGCCTCACCCTTCCGTCCCAGCGCCCGGCCGTCGAAGGCCTCAGCGCTCAGCTCGCAGGGTGGCTTACGCTGCTGATCCTCGACAACTGCGAGCATCTGATCGCCGCCTGCGCCCTGCTGGCCGAGCGCCTGCTGGGCGCCTGCCCGGAGCTGCGCATCCTCGCGACGAGCCGCGAGCCGCTGCGCGTGCCGGGAGAGGTGACCTGGCGGGTTCCGTCGCTCGCCCTTCCGACGTCGGGGCGGTCCGTGAGCCCCTCGGAGCTGGCCTCCAACGAGTCGGTTCGCCTGTTCTGCGAGCGCGCGCGCGACGTGGCGCCCGGCTTCGCGCTGGGCGAGGACAACGCCGGCGCGGTGGCCGAGATCTGCTCCCGGCTGGACGGGATGCCGCTCGCGCTGGAGCTCGCCGCCGCCCGGGTGGGCGCGCTCTCACCCGCTCAGATCGCCGAGCGACTCGGCGACTGCCTCGCCGTGCTGACGGCCGGCAGCCGCTCGGCGCTCGACCGCCAGCAGACGCTCAGGGCGACGCTGAGCTGGAGCCACGACCTGTTGACGAGCGCCGAGCGGGCGCTGTTCCGACGCCTGGCGGTCTTCGCCGGGACCTTCGCGCTGGAGGGCGCAGAGGAGGTCGCGGCCGGTGAAGGCGTCGACAAGCGGCAGGTGGCAGACCTCCTGGGGCGACTGGTCGACAAGTCGCTGGTGGTAACCGAGGAGGACAGCGACGGCTATCGGTATCGCCTGCTCGAGCCCATGCGCCAGTACGCCCGCGAGAGCCTCGTCGAGGCGGGCGAGGCGGCGGCCCTGGAGGCGCGCCATCAGGCCTTCTACCTCGAGGTCGCCCGGGATGCCGATCCAGAGAGCGCGGCGGCCGGGACGATCGTCGCTCCTGACCGGCTCGAGGCCGACCACGACAACCTGCGCGCGGCGCTCGGGTGGGCGCTGCGGCACGAGCCCCGGCAGGCGTTGGCGCTGGCCGTCCACATGTGGCCGATGTGGATGGCCAGGAGTCACTTCCAGGAGGGCAGCCGGTGGCTCGAGGCGGCGCTCGCCGCGGCCCCCGAGCCCACGGAGCTTCGCGCCGAGGCTCTACGCGCGGCGTGTGGACTGGAGGTGCGCCTCGGGCGGCCCGAACGACTGAGCGAGCTGGGCTCCGAGCGGGTCGAGATCTTCCGGGCGCTCGGCGACCGCTCCGCCGTCGCCCACGCGCTCGACGAAGTTGGTGTCTACGAGTACATGGCCGGGCGCTACGACCGCGCCGAGCGCCTCTACGCCGAGAGCGGCGCGCTGGGCGAGGAGCTCGACGATCGCAAGGTGGCGGCGGCCGTCCTGCACTCCCAGGGCGTGCTCGCCCAGTGCCGCAGCGACTTCGCGAGCGCCCGCGAGGCATTGCTGGACAGCCTCGCCCTGCTGCGCGAGCTTCCTCCCGGCGACGGCGACCGGTTCTTCCGGGTTCACACGGTGGGCCTGTTCGTCGCGGGGGAGGGTCCGGGCGGAGCGCCGCGGCTGTACTTCGAGGAGACCGTGCAGTTCTTCCGCCGCGTGGACGCGTGGCGCGCGATCGGGTACGTGCTCGCCGGCCTCGGCGACGTCGCCCGCGCCCAACGCCTCAGCGAGCCGGCGCGCGAGCGCCTGACCGAGAGCCTGGCTCACTTCCGTGAGGCGCGCGACGCGATGGGCACGGCGTTCGCGCTGAACCGCCTCGGCAACTTCGCCGGGGGCCTCGGGGAGCACGAGCTCGGCCGCGAGTGGCTCGAGGAGGCTCTGGCGCTCCGCCGCGAGCTTGGCGACCGGCGAGGGGTCGGCATGACGCTGGGCAACCTGGGCGTCCTCGCGGCCCGCGCCGGAGATCTCGAGCGAGGCCGGTCGCTCGTCGGCGAGGCGCTCGCGCTGTTCGAGGAGACCGACGACGTTCCCGGGAGGATGGGCATGCTGCTCAATCTCGGCAACATAGCCGCCGACTCCGGCGACCCCGAACGTGCTCCAGAGCTGCTCGAAGCTGGTCGGGCGATGGCCGAAGCCCTGCGCTTGTTCCGCTGCGCGGGCTGGGCGGCGCTCACGCTCGCCGAGCTGGCGATCGCCGGCGGCGACACCGAGCGCGCCGCCGGGCTGCTGGACGCGGCGCTCGAGCACCTGCGTCCGATCGGCGACCGGTGGGGGGTCGCCCGCTGCTTAGAGCTCGATCAAGCGGTCGCTAAGGGGCCACTAAGTCGGTCCCGGCAGGGTTGAGCGCGTCCGATGATCTCGATGCCCAAGGAGCTCGACCATGACGACGACAGATACGACCATCACTCACACGCTCGGTGAAGCCACGCTCGGCGAGCTGGAGCAGGGCCTGCGCGGCCGGCTCATCCGCCCCGGGGGCGAGGGCTATGACGAGGCGCGCGGGATCTGGAACGGCGCCCACGACCGGCGGCCGGCCCTGATCGTCCGCTGCGCCGGCGTCGCCGACGTCATGCGCGCGGTGGACTTCGCGCGCAGCGAGAACCTGGCCGTCGCCGTTCGCGGCGGCGGGCACTCGCTCCCCGGCTTCTCGACCGTCGACGGTGGTGTGGTCATCGACCTGTCCGGCATGACCGCCGTGCGTGTCGACCCGGCCGCCCGAACGGCCGTCGCCCAGGGCGGCGCCACGTGGGCGGACTTCGACCACGAGACCCAGGCCTTCGGGCTGGCGGTGACCGGCGGGCTGGTGTCCACCACCGGGATCGCGGGCTTCACGCTCGGCGGAGGCATCGGCTGGCTCATGCGCAAGGTCGGCCTGGCGGCCGACAACCTCATCGCGGCAGACGTCGTCACCGCGGACGGACAGTTCGTGCATGCCAGCGAGGATGAGAACCCCGAGCTGCTCTGGGGCCTCCGCGGAGGCGGAGGGAACTTCGGTATCGCGACCTCGCTGGAGTTCCGGCTGCATCCCGTCGGCCCGATGCTGCTCGCCGGCCCGATCTTCTTCGCGGGCGACCGTGCCGAAGAGGTGCTGCGCTTCTACCGCGACTGGGTCCGCGAGCTGCCCGACGAGGTGACCACGCTGGTCAACCTCACGACCGCGCCGCCGGCGCCGTTCCTCCCCGAGGCGGTGCACGGCAAGCCGATCGTCGCGGTCATCGCCGTTCACGCCGGCGAGCCCGAGCAGGGCCGCACGCTGGTGCAGCCCCTCAAGGACCTCGGCGACCCGATCGCCGACCTCCTCGACGTCATGCCCTACACGATGATGCAGAGCCTGCTCGACGCGCTGTGGGCGCGCGGCGCGCACAACTACATGCGCTCGGCGTACGTCGACGAGCTGAGTGACGAGGCGATCGAGGCGACGGTCGGCCGCCACCGGGCGGTGCCCTCACCCAGCTCCGAGATCCACTTCCATCACTTCGGTGGGGCGGTGGCGCGCGTCGACTACGACTCTGCGGCGTTCGGTGACCGGTCCGGGCAGTACGTGCTCAACGTGATCGCGCGCTCGCCCGACGCCGAAGGCTTCGACGCCAACGTCGACTGGGCCCGCCAGACCGCCGAGGCGCTGGCTCCGGTCAGCCGCGACGGCGCCTACGTGAACTTCATGGGCGACGCCCGTGACGAGCGGCTGCGGGCGTCCTACGGCGAGGCGAAGTACGAGCGGCTGGTCGCGCTCAAGCGCCGTTACGACCCCACCAACCTGTTCCAGCTCAACCAGAACATCGCCCCGTAGCGGACGGGGGCGCCCGCGCATCCGCGCGGGCGCCCCCGCCTTCCTGCCCGCGTGGGCTCGCCGAACCCTGTTCAGGCGAAGAAGACGCCGTTGCGCTCGTGTCCGACTGCGGGCGAGCCCGCCCCGCCCTGGTCTGGCGTCGGGCTGTATTGCCCATCCGGATCCGACCGATAGACGACCCCGGCGCCATCGTCAGACGCGGTGAACCTGATGTTTGCCTCGCCGGTGGTGTAGCGCCCGGTGAAGCCGAAGGTCTCGTCGCGAATCTTCTTGCGTTCCCCGCGGCCGGCCCAGCGGACGTCGAAGCTCACATGGGAGGGGAGCGGCGTGGGTCCGCCTCCCAGGACCGCACTGATGCCGTCGTGGTAGTCGGTCACGGGGACGTTGCGGGCGGTCAGCCGCGCCCTACCGCTGCCCGGGCTCACCTTGATCCACGACCGCGGAACCGGGATGGTCCAGAAGAGGCCGGAAGGCGCGATGCCGGGCTCCCAGTCGTGGTGCTGCCTGGTCGGATCGCCCACGGCGTCCGGATCGAACAAGTCAATTCAGATGAAGCCGAACGCGCCCTGCCGCAGCCGGCCATCCAACCCCACGTACGCCCCCCGCATGAAGCGCATGTCGGTGTCGAAGCTGTACTGGCTGCCGTCGCTTCCTCGGGCCTTTCCGCGGATCTCCGAGGCGCCGACGACGCCGTTGAAGTCGGTGATCGTCGACATCTCGAATCCGATGCCGGGCGGAAGGACGTGCGCGAACGCGCCGTCTGGAACGAGATTGAAGGTCTCGTCGAACCCGCCGGGAATCGGCCTCGGCATCCCGCGGCCGCGCGGCCTCGCCAGGACCGACGGAGCGTCGAGCAGACTGAGCCCCGCCAACCCTCCGAGCGCGCCTGCGCCCCGGCCCAATAACTGGCAACGCGAAAGGGCCGTCAGGCCAGGGCCCTCGGGCCGGCACCTCCCGCTCCCTTCCATCTCTTCCGACCTGGGAACCGTGATCGTTCCTTCCTGGTGCGGATCGAAGCGATCGTACCGCCCGCACAGTGGCGGGGCAAGCTCAGTCGCGCCGTGCTCGATCGTTCGCGGGAAGCACGTCGCGGGCCCAGTCCGTTCGCTTCCATTCCGGCGCGGGAGTCTCGCGATCGACCTTTGGAACGAAGCGCGAACGTTCGACGAGCGCCATGCGGTGGATGTAGCGCGGGCAGTTGGGAAAGACCTGTGTCGCTTGGACGCGCACGACGAACTGCGCCTCGGGGTAAGCGTCGAGCAGCTCATCGCGTTCGTCGATGCCGGCGACGCCGTTCAGCCGCAGTCGTGATGGATGTTCGGAGACGAAGTCGATGAACAGCATCCCCACGTGTGGGTTCACGGCCAGGTTGCCCATCGAGAGGTACATCCCGTTGCCGTCGTAGTTAGGGAAGGCGACGGTGTGTTCGTCGAGCACCCGGACGAAGCCGGGCTCGCCTCCTTTGTAGGAGCACTGCGGCCCGTTCGACGCGTCAGACGTCGCGAGGAAGAACATGTCCATGCGTTCGATGAACTCCCGATCGCTGGGCCCGATCACCGCATCCTGCAGGAACCTCTCATCCAGGCGGTCGGCCAGCCGGCGGGTGTCGAACCGGTCCTGCATCCGGCGTGAGCCTTCGTGATAAGGGGAGCTCATCGCTTTCCAGCTTCCTCGGGCGATCCGCCGGCCGTCGAGAGTGGCTGGACAGCGGGGAAACGGTTGCCTCGATGATAGGCGCGCCGGGCGCAAACGTCGATTGGCGTTCGCGCGACGCGTCGGCGAGGGCGAAGGCCGCGAACTGCGCGACGAGGGTTGCGCCAGCGCCGGGTTGACAAGCATCTGGCAAATTGGGAGGGTCGCGCGGTCAGACGAGCAGGAGGCTCGTGGTGCGGTCCATCTGAGCGGCGACGGCAAGGCTCACCGTCGCGGGCTCGCCGGGGGAGAGACATCATCGTGGCGCTTAACCGATCCAACGACCGGCCGGCTACGTGCTTCCCGCCGACCGAGACCCGTAGGGCGTCCGTCCTTCGCGGCCTCCTCACATCACTCGCGGCGCTCCTACTCGCGCTCGGCTTGCCAGCGGCCTCGTCGGCCGCGGCGCCGGCGGGCGCTCCGGGGACGGCGGCCGCTCGCTCGGCTCCCCCGGGGCTTCCGCCGGCGGTCAACGGCCCGAGCCAGGCGCGTGTCGCCGAGGAGGCCTATCCACGGCCGTACGTGTCGGCCGCCCAGGCCCTCGCGGCGCGGCGTGCGTATCTGTCGCTGCCCGGCGAGCTTGGCCGCTCGGCCTTTCGCAGCGAGCCCGCTGCGCAGGCCTATGCGAGCGCTCGGCCGGCCCCTGTGTGGCAGGAGCTGGGCCCAGTTACGCCCTTCGTGCCCTCGGTGGTCAACTTCGGCTTTGCGCCGACGACCAACTCCGGCAGGATCACGGCGCTCGCGGTCGATCCTGCGTGCGGGCGGCCCTTCAAGGGCTGTCGGGTGTGGATTGCCGCGGCGGGTGGAGGCGTATGGCGCACCGACAACGCGCTGTCGGCCAGTCCTTCGTGGACGCCGAGCTCGAACGGCTTGCCCTCGAACGCGATCGGTTCGCTGGTCGTCGATGGGAACGGGGGCGGGCGGCAAACTCTCTACGCCGGGACGGGGGAACCCAACGGAAGCGACTCACAGGCCGGCGTCGGCCTGTTCAGGTCGAACAACGGAGGGCGGTCGTGGCGGGCAGTACCCGGCAGCTTCGCGGTGGCTCACGATCGCTCCATCGGCGCCATCGCCGTCGATCCGCGGAACCGGCGGACCATCTACATCGGAACCGACGTCGCCCTCCACGGCGACAGCTCTGTCGCAGGTGGGGCCGCAACCCCGCCCGGCGCGCCGAAGCTCGGCCTCTACAAGAGCACGGACGGTGGACGGTCATTCTCGCTCGTCTTCGCGCTGCCCGGCCGGCCGGTCATCCCGCTCACCGGTCAGCTGGTGTCGTTCCGGGCGGGTGTCAACGACCTCGAGCTCGACCCTGCCGATCCCGAGACGGTCTACGTGTCGCTGTTCGGGTATGGCATCTGGCGCTCGTCGCCGCGCAACGACGGAACCAGGACCTTCAAGCAGGTATTCGCCACGCGGGACCCGAGCAACTACTTCGGGGATCGGACCCAATTCGCGTTGACCCGCAAGTCAGGGCGCACCCGGATCTACTCGGGCGACGGCTCGAGCTCGGTTGACGAAAGCGACAACGTGAGCGTGCTGTGGCGGACGGACGACGCCGATCGGCCGGCGGCCGAGCTCACCCGCGCGGGAGCCAACTCCGGATGGATACGTCTCTCAAGCGCGGTCAGGGGCACCCCTGGATTCAGCTCCTACAACTACTGCCAGTCCCAGTGCACCTACGACAACGTGGTGGCGGTCGATCCCTCGAACCCGGACGACGTCTGGCTCGGAGGCGCAACCGAGTCATTCGTGTTCGGTGGCCCCCTCTACTCGAACGGGCGCAGCGCTCTGCGCTCGACCGACGGCGGCGTGACCTTCGCCGACGAGACGCTCGCGCCAGGAGAAACGCCGGAGTCCCTGCACCCCGACCTGCACGCGATCGCCTTCGCACGGCGGTTGCCGGGCGTCGCGCTGATCGGCACCGACGGCGGGCTCTTTCGCACCACAGGTCGTTACGTCGACGTCAGCGACGACGCGGTGGGCTGCCGAGCACGGGGCTTGACCGGGGATGACCTCGTCGACTGTGAGCGCTTCCTGTCGGCGGTACCGCAGCGACTCCTGTCCCTCAACGACGGGCTCAGAACGATCCAGTTCCAGAGCCTGTCCGTCAACGAGCGCGATCCTCTCGGCGATCTTCTCGGCGGAACGCAGGACAACGGCACATGGGCGTTCACCGGATCCCCGACGTGGTTCGAGACCGACACCGGCGATGGCGGGCAGTCGGCCATCGACCCCGTCCAACCCCGGATTCGCGTGCACACCTTCGGGTTCGGCGCAACGCCTTCGGTGAACTTCCGCGGGTCAGATCCCCGCGGCTGGAACTTCATCGGGGATCCGCTCGAGACCTCGAAGGAGCGGGCGTCCTTCTATGTGCCCCTGATCGCCGACCCGAGAGTCTCGCGGACCTTGTTCGTCGGCCTGCAGCACGTCTGGCGCACCAAGGACAGCGGCGGACCGCAAGCCTCCCTCGAGTCCAACTGCAACCAGTTCGCCACCGGGGCGCCTCCCCCCGAAGGCGTCTCTACCGGTGTGGACGAGACGCCGACGGTGACCTGCGGCGACTGGCGCGCGATCGGTCCGGACCTCACGAGTCCCGCGTTCGGCGATCGGGCGGGCGAGTATGTGGTCGCGACGGAGCGTGCTCGCAGCGACGGGCGCACGTTGTGGGCGGCGACCCGGCTCGGCCGCGTGTTCGTGAGCTCCAACGCGAGGGCGCGCCCCAGGCGCGTCCTCTTCAGGCGGATCGACGGCTCGAGGACCCCTCGCCGCTTCGTCAGCTCGATCAGCATCGATCCGGCGGACCCGGGACATGCGTGGATCTCGTATTCCGGTTACGACGCCTACACACCCACGACACCAGGCCACGTCTTCGAATTCCGCTTGAACCCGGTCACGGGCGAGACCCAGATCAGAGACCTCTCGTTCGACCTCGGCGACGTACCGCTCAGCGATCTAGAGCGCGACGACGCGACCGGGGACCTCTACGCGGCCACCGACTTCGGCGTCGCCCGGCTTCCGGCAGGCACGAGTTCGTGGCAGCGCGCAGGGAGCGGCCTGCCGCCCGTCGCCGTGGCGGGCCTGACGCTCCCCCGCACGGCGCGTGTCCTCTATGCGGCGACGCACGGCCGAGGCGCTTGGCGGCTCGCATTGGGGACGCCGTGAGCGGACGACGCGAGCGGCCAGACTGACGCTCGCGCTGCCGCGCGGTCCGTCGCCGCGGCCACCGGCGCCCGTGGCTGTGTAGCGTGCCCCGCAGTGGCCACGACCGCGGACTCCTCGACGCGCCTGCAATCGCTGGTGACGCGGCTCGCCGAGATCGAGCGCGGGTCCTGCTCCGAGGGTGAGCGGCGCGCCGCGGAGTTGATCTCCTCAGAGCTGCGATCCGCCGGCGTCGAGCGTGTCCGCCTCGAGGAGGAGCGCGTCCACGGCACCTACTGGTGGCCCATCGGGCTTCCCACGGCGGCGGCGGCCGTTGCGGGGATCGTCGGGCGTCGCGTCCCCGCGCTGGTCGCGGGCGCACTCGGGGCCGCCTCGGTGGGCCTGGACCTGCGCATGGGAGCGCGGCCGCTGCGCCGCCTGCTGTCACTGCGGACGACGGTCAATGTCGTCGGCGAGCTTGGCCCCGAAGACGCTGCCCGAACGGTCGTGCTGGTAAGCCACCACGATGCGGCGCACTCCGGCCTGATCTTCAACCAGGCGGGGGCGCGCGCCTTCAGCGAGCGGTTCCCCGAGCTGGTCGAGCGCACGAACACCGGCCCGCCGGTCAGGTGGGGCGCGTTCGGCGGGCCGCTGCTCGTGGCCGCCGGCGCGCTGCTGCGGCGTCCTGGCCTACGCCGCCTCGGCACGTTGCTCAGCGCCGGGTATGCGGCGGCGATGGCGGACATCGGCGCCCGCGGCGTGGTGCCGGGGGCGAATGACAACGCGACGGGCTGTGCCGTGCTGGTCGAGGTCGCGGGCGCACTGGCGGCTGACCCGCCGCCGGACACCCGCGTGATCTTCCTGTCTACCGGCTCGGAGGAGTCGTTCTGCGAGGGCATGGAGGCCTTCGGCCGCCGACACTTCCCGGCTCTCCCCACCTCGCGAACGTCGTTCATCTCCGTCGACACCGTTGGATCGCCGCACCTGCTGGCGCTGGAGGGCGAGGGCTTCCTCGGGATCTTCGACTACCCGAAGGATCGCTTGGCGCTGGTCTCACGCTGTGCCTCAGAGCTGGGGATCGAGCTCAAGCGCAACCTGCGAACCCGCACTGCCACCGACGGCGTTGTGCCGCTGCGCGCCGGTTATCCGACGGTCTCGCTCGCTTCGTGCGACGCCTTCAAGCAGATCCCGAACTACCACTGGCCGACGGACACGCCCGATCGCGTGGAGTGGCGGCAGGTGGCAGACGCGGTGCGGTTGTGCGAGTTGCTCGTGCGCAGGATCGGGGGAGGGCAGGTGCCATAGGCACCAGAGCCCCGGGCGGGGCGAAAACTCGCTCCCACTTCAGGGAGCGCCGGGTGTAGGTTCGTCTCGACCCGGAGGAAAGGGGCCAACACATGTCACGTCGATTCGTGGATTGCCGCGAGATGCCGAGCGAGTCGGGTTGCACCGTCGCCATCTCCGCAGACAGCGAGGACGAAGTGCTGGAGGCGGCGATCCAGCACGCTGTTGCGGTTCACGGGCACGAGGACACCCCGGAGTTCCGCGACCAGGTTCGCGGGGGCATCAAGGAAGGCGCGCCCCCGTCCTAGTTGCGTGGCAAGCCGCCGTACTTCCCGGTGCGGCGGCCTGTCCCTACGCGTAGGTGGACCCCGCGCCGGGGTGCCGGTACGGTCGGCGTGTCACCAGCAAGGGGGAGCCATGTCGTCCCCCGCCTCAGACTCCGAGCTCAAGGCACGCCATCGCGCGATGTGGGGCTCGGGCGACTACGCGTCCATGGTCGAGAC
>JBBQNQ010000045.1:0-24431 GCA_038330095.1 Solirubrobacterales bacterium | reverse complement strand
CGGCTAGAGCGCGAGCGAGAGGGGCTTCTCGAGCAGGTCGCGGACGCGGGCGAGGAAGCGGGCCGCGTCGGCGCCGTAGAGGATGCGGTGGTCGCAGGAGAGCGTGACCGCCATGCGCAGGCGCGAGCCGAGCTTGTCGTCGCGAACGACGACGCGCGGCTCCACCGCGCCGACGGCGAGGATGGCTGCCTGCGGCGGGTTGATCACGGCCTCGAAGCTCTCGATTCCGAACATCCCGAGATTGGAGACGGTGAAGGTCGCGCCCGACAGCTCGGGCGGGGTCACCTCCTTCGCGCGCACGCGCTCGGCCAGCGCACGCGACTCGCGAGCGACCTGCCCGAGCGCCTTTCGATCGGCGTCGAAGACGGTCGGGACGACCAACCCGTCTTCCACGGCGACGGCGACGCCCACGTTCACCCGGCCGTGCAACTCAAAGCGCCCGTCGCGATAGGAGCCGTTGACGCGCGGAAACTCGCGCAGGGCGAGCGCGCAGGCCTTGACCACGAAGTCGTTGAGCGACGGGGCCGGCTCCTCGCCGGCGGCGTCCTTCAGCTGCGCGCGGACGTCCGCGGCCTGCTCCATGTCGATGTCCATGAGCAGCGAGAAGTGGGGTACCGTCGCCTTGGACTCGGCCATCCTGCGCGCGATGAGCTGCTGGGTGCGCGAGAGCTCCACCTGCTCGGTCTCGCCCCTGCCCGTCGGCTGCTCGGCGGTCGCCTCGGCCGCTTCGGGCGGCGCTGCCTGACGCCCGGCCCCGTCGCCCTCTGCGGCGGCCTCGACGTCGGCCTTGACGATGCGCCCGCCCGGTCCGCTTCCCTGCATCCCGTCGAGGTCGACGGAGAGCTCGCGCGCCATCCGGCGGGCGACCGGCGAGGCCTTGAGCCGCTCGCCCCCCTCGCCGTCGGAGGGGCGCGGTGCGGGGGCGGGCCGTTCCTCGGCGGCCGGCGCGGGCTCGCCGCCCTCCTCGCCTTCCTCGGCGGCCGTTGCGGGCTCGCCGCCGCCCTCCCCGATCCGGGCGATAACGTCGCCGATCGGCAGCGTGTCGCCCTCGCCGGCGACTATGTGAAGCGTGCCCGTCTGGTCGGCCTCGTAGGTCATCGTGGCCTTGTCGGTCTCGATCTCCACGAGCTCCTCGCCGTGTGAGACCTCGTCGCCGTCGGACTTCAGCCACTTGAGGATCGTGCCCTCCTCCATGGAGTCCGAGAGGCGAGGCATGGTGACGTCGGGCATCGTCACGAGGATACCCCCGCTCAGTGGGGCGGCAGCGTCACCACGGCCAGCCAGAAGCGCTCGATGGCGCGCACCGCCACCAGGAAGCTGTCGAGGTCGACCGGCTTGGCGACATAGGCGTTGGCGCCCAGCTCGTAGCAGCGGACGATGTCGTCCTGTGCAACCGAGCTCGAGAGCATGACGACCGGCGTCCTACGCAGCTCCCGGTCGGACTTGCACTCGCGCAGGACCTCCATGCCGCTCTTGCGCGGCAGGTTGAGGTCGAGGATCACCAGATCGGGCAGTCGCGGCGCTTCGCCCTCGACGTCGACCCCCCGCATCATCTGCAGGCCGCGCTCGCCGTCCTCGGCGACGTGCAGGCGCGACGGCGTACCCGCCTCGCGCAGCACCTCGAGGGTCAGGCGCACGTCGCCGGGGTTGTCCTCGACCAGCAGCACCTCGCAGACGCGATCGGTCGTGCTCACCGCGCCTCCTCCAGCGAGTCGGGCACGGTGAAGCTGAACTCGGTGCCGCCGCCCGCGGCCGCGTGCACCTCGATCTTCCCTCCACGGCGCTCGACCACCCGCTGGCAGATGGCCAGGCCGATCCCTGTCCCCTCGTACTCCTCGCGGCCGTGCAGGCGCTGGAAGATCTTGAACACGCGCTCGGCGTGCCGCGGCTCGATCCCGATGCCGTTGTCGCGGACCCGGAAGCGCCAGCCGGCCCCCTCGCGGCGCGCCCCGACCTCTATCCGCGGCGCGAGTTCGGCACGGAACTTGAGCGCGTTGGTCAGCAGGTTCTGGAAGAGCTGGCCGAACTGCGCGTCGTCGCCTTCGACGACCGGCAGCTCGTCGAGCACGATCTCAGCGCCGGCGTCGCTCACCTGCGGGGCGAGGGTCTGCAGGATGCGCTCGACGAGCGCCCGGGTGTCCACGCTGCCCAGGCGCTGCTCGCTGCGGCCGACGCGGGCGTAGGCGAGCAGGTCGTCGATGAGGTCGCGCATGCGCTCGACCCCCGCC
Source organism: Solirubrobacterales bacterium (assembly GCA_038330095.1). Taxonomy (GTDB): domain Bacteria; phylum Actinomycetota; class Thermoleophilia; order Solirubrobacterales; family Solirubrobacteraceae; genus JBBPZA01. The sequence continues at coordinate 22,203 of JBBQNQ010000045.1, read as the reverse complement.
ACCGCGTACGCGATGAACTCGTCCGCTTCGGGGTCCAGCCGGCCCTTGTAGCGGCGCCCGAGGAGCGACACGAAGCCGGCGACCATCCGCAGCGGCTCGGAGAGGTCGTGGGAGGCGACGTAGGCGAACTGCTCCAGGTCGGCGTTGGAGCGCTGCAGCTCGGCCGCGCGGCGCTCGAGCTCGGCGGCTGCGCGCTCCAGCGCGGCCTCGGCCTCGAGCCGGGACAGGAACTCCCCGATCTGGCCTCCCAGAGTCGCCATCATGGCCATGAGCTGGTCGTCGGGCTGCTCGATCGCCCCTGAGTAGAAGGCGACGGCGCCCACCAGCTCTCCCGCCTGGCGCAGGGGCACGCCGAGGCCGCTGCGCAGGCCCTCCCGCGCAGCGGCCTTGGCGCGCGGGAAGCGGTCGCCGGGCGCCGCCATGTCTGCGACCCACACGGGGGCTCCTGCCTCCCAGACCCGCCCTGCGATCCCCTCGCCGCGCGAGAAGGTCAGCTCGTCCGCAAGCGCGCGGAAGCGCGGCGCGCTCGATCCGGGAGCGGTCCACGACGCCTCGCAGCACATCTCCTCAGCGCTGTCCGTGATCAGCCACAGCTCTCCCCGGCGCCAGCCCATCTGGTCTCCGATCGCCGCGATCAGCCGCGGCGTGGCTTCCTCGAGGTCGCTGACCTCGGCCATGACGCGGGCGACCGCGAGCTGGGTCTCGAGGTAGCGCTCGGCGCGGCGGCGTGCGCTCACGTCGCGCACCACGCCGGTGAACAGAGGTCCGTCCTCGAGCTCGACGTCGCCCAGCGAAAGCTCGATGGGGATCTCGCGCCCGTCGCGGCGGACGCCCTCCAGCTCGGCGGTCGAGCCCAGCAGGCGCCGCTCGCCCGTCTCCAGGTGGCGTCGGAACCCCGCTTCGTGGAGGTCGTGGTAGCGCTCGGGCATGAGCATGGTCAGCGGCCGGCCCAGTGCCTCCTCGGGCGGATAGCCGAAGATCTGCTGCGCTCCGGGGCTCCAGAAGGTGATCAGTCCGTCGGCGCCCGCGGAGATGACGGCGTCGGCCGCCGAGGCGGTGACCGAGCGCAGCAGCAGCTCGGAGTCGCGCACCGCAGCCTCATGACGCCGGCTGTCGGTGACGTCCCGGCCGCCGACGTACAGCAGATCCTCGGTCTCACCGGCCACTGCGCTGAAAGAGACCAGGCGATCGCCGCCGCCGCGGCACACGAGCCGGATGTCGAAGTCGCGCGTCTGGGCCCGCTGCTCGGCGAGCCGTCGCGCCTCGTCGGCCGTCCGCTGTCGGTCCGCGGGGTGCACAACCTCGAGGTAGGGGCGGGCGAGCAGCTCGGAAGCGCTCCATCCGAGGGCTCGCGTCCAGGCGGGGTTGATGCGCTTGAAGTAGCCGTCGAAGCCCACCGTGCACAGCAGGTCCAGCGACAGCTCGAAGAAGCGTGAGTCCTGCGCTCCGCCGATCGCGGCAGCGGCTGGTGGAGGGCCGGTCACCTAGAGGTCGCGGAAGGTCGCGAGCACGGCATCCATGACCTCGCGCTCGTGCGGGAAGGCGATCTGCTCTAGCGGCTTGGAGTAGGGCATCGGGAGGTCGGCGCCGGTGACCCGGGCGACGGGGGCGTCGAGCCAGTCAAAAGCCTGCTCCTGGACGAGCGCGGCCAGGTTCGCGCCCACCCCGCCGTGCGGCCACCCCTCCTCCACGATCACGCAGCGGTTGGTCTTTCGCACCGAGGCGAGGATCGTGTCGAGGTCGAGCGGGCGCAACGTGCGGGGGTCGATCACCTCTGCCTCGACCTCATGTTCATCGGCGAGCTTCTCGGCCGCGCGCTCCGCGGTCAAGGCCATGCGCGATATCGCGACGATGGTCACGTCATCGCCCTCGCGGCGGACATGGGCCTCGCCGAAGCGCACCACGAGGTCCTCGTCCTCGGGGACGTCGCCGCGCTGGCCGTAGAGGTACTCGTGCTCGATGAAGATGACCGGGTTGTCGTCGCGGATCGCCGACTTGAGCAGGCCCTTGGCGTCAGCCGGGCTGGAGGGAACGGCGACGAGGAGCCCGGGTACGTGGAGGTAGAGCGCCTCCAGGGAGTGCGAGTGGGTCGGCCCGAGTTGGTGGCCGGCGCCGCCGGGCATGCGCACGACGAGCGGCACCTTGACCTGGCCGCCGAACATGTAGCGGATGTGAGCGGCGGAGTTGACGATCTGGTCGAGGGCGAGCAGCGAGAAGTTGACGGTCATGATCTCGACCACCGGACGCAGGCCGGTCATCGCCGCGCCGACGCCCATGCCCACGATGGTGTTCTCGGAGATCGGGGTGTCGCGAACGCGCCGCTCGCCGAACTCCTCGAGCAGCCCGTCGGTGACCTTGAAGGCGCCGTTGAACACGCCGATGTCCTCGCCCATCAGCACCACCCGCTCGTCGCGGCGCAGCTCCTCGCGCAGTGCTTGGTTGAGCGCCTCCCGGTAGCGGACGACGCTCATGAGTCGTCCGCGTGCTCGGCCCGGTCCTCCCCGGAGGCCAGGCCCCTCACGTCCTCGCCCCTGCGAACCCCCGCGCCGCGCTCGTCGATCGCGTACCACCCCTGGACCTGGTCGCCGAGGACGTAGACGTCGTCGTAGAGCGACTCGGGCGCCGGGAACGGCGAGTCGTCGGCGAAGGCCACGGCGCGGTCGACGCGCGCCACGGCTCGCTCGTCCAGCGCCTCGAGCTCGCCGTCCTCGATCAGCCCCTCCTCGCCCAGGCGGGCGGCAAAGGACTCGAGGGGATCGCGCTGGCGCCACTCCTGGACCTGCTCCTTGGTCCGGTACTCCTCGGGGTCGGCCATCGAGTGGCCGCGGAAGCGGTAGGTGATGGCCTCCACGAGCACGGGCCGGCGATCCTCGCGGGCGATGCGAAGCGCCTCGCCCACCACCGCGTGGGTGTCCACGACGTCCATCCCGTCGCACTCCATCCCGGGCACGCCGAAGCCCTCGCCCTTGCGCTGGAGGTCGGTCACCGCGGAGTGGCGCTCCAGCGAGGTGCCCATCCCGAACTGGTTGTTGGAGACCAGGAACACGATCGGCAGCCGCCACAGCGCGGCGAGGTTCATGGTCTCCCCGAAGGTGCCCTGATTGGAGGCGCCGTCGCCGAAGTTGCACACGACGACGTCCTCGGTGCCGAGGTAGTCCGCCGTGAGGGCGACGCCGGCGCCGATGGGCAGGTTGCCGCCCACGATGCCGTAGCCCCCCAGGAAGCGGCGCTCGTAGTCGAACATGTGCATGGAGCCGCCGCGGCCCCGGCAGAGGCCTCCCTCGCGCCCGAAGAGCTCGGCCATGACCGCGTTCGGGCTGCTCCCGCGGGCGAGCGCGTGGCCGTGGGAACGGTAGGCCGACAGCAGGTAGTCCTTGTCGCGCATGGCCCGGACCGCGCCGACGATCGTCGCCTCCTCACCGACGGCCAGATGCAGGAAGCCGCCGACCTTGGCCTTGGCGTACATCTCGCCGGCGCGCTCCTCGAAGCGCCGGATGAGCGTCATCGCCTCCAGCCATTCGCGCGCGGCGTCGCGGTCGGGAAGCGAGCGGCCCCCGCGCTCCTGGTGAGCCTGGGCGACGTGGTCGGCCATCTTCGGGGCCACGATACCCCTGCGGTGTTCCCGGCGCTCGCGGTCGCGACGCGAATCTGACCCGTGGCCTGACTCGTAGTACGGATCATGCTGAGCTATGAGGCCCGCTGCGCCGCGCCTCCACCGGCGGTTTGGCCGCTCGTCGCGCAGCCGTGGACGGGTGGCTCGCTGGTCGCTGTGGACCTGCACGCGCCGGCGCCGCTCGAGGCGGCGCTGCGCGTCACTTACGGGCCGGTGATCGCGGTGATGGTCAGGAATCTCGCTCGGGTGGCGGACCGGCCTTCGCGTCCTCCCACTTGACGATGAAGGTCAGCGCGTCGAGCTGGGCGAGGTCGGTACGCAACGTGCGGGCCAGGCGCGCTGCCCGCTTGGGCTCGAGGTCCCAGCACAGCGCAACCTCGCCCGTGGGGATCTCGACGACCTCGACGTGGTCGAGGCGCTCGCGGTCGGCGAGGAAGGCCGGGGCCCTGCCGCCGCGGCGCACGAGCAGCCGGTAGGCGCGGTTCGCCTTCACGCCGCAGCGAGCGCCTCCGCCGCCGCCTCGATCGTCGCCTCGCCCTCATATAGGCGGTCGCCGGCGAGCACGGCCGGCACGGAACGCACGCCGGCGGCGGCGGCACGCTGGGTCGCGCGTTCCAGCGCCTCGCGCGTGCTGCGCATCTCGATTCCCTTGAGCAGCGCGGCGGGATGGATCTCGCAGGCGGCCGCGGCGATGCAGATGTTGTCGGCGTCGGAGAGGTCGCGCCCGGCGGCGAACGCCTGGCGGAAGGCGGCGAGGGAGAACGCGACCGCGCGGCCGATGCCCTTGGCGTAGGTGGCGGCGAGCATCGCGAGCTCGGAGTCGGCCGGCCAGCCCGGCGGCCAGCGAACCGGCTGCAGGCCGCGCGCGGCGGCGCGGTGGCCGACGTCCTCCATCACGCTGTCGCGCTCGGCCTCGCAGCGCCAGGCGTCCAGCACCTCGCCCCGGGGAAGCCGCGCAAGCAGGACGGGCTCCCACTCGGGCACCACTCCAAGCACCGCGTTGACGCGCTCGGCGGCGAGGTACGCGTCGGGACTCGCGAGGTCGTAGAAGAAGACCGGCGTTGACGTCCGGCCGCCGTGGCGGCCGACCGCTATCCGTGGATCAGCCACCCGTCCGCCGCCCGTGCCGCCTCCATCACGGCCTCCGAGAGCGTCGGATGGCCGTGGACGATGTGGGCGACCTCGTGGTATCCGCCCTCCAGTGCGCGCACGTTCACGAGCTCCTGGATGAGCTCGGTCGCCTTGGCGCCGACGATGTGTCCTCCCAGCAGCTCGCCGTACTTCGTCTCACCGACGATCTTCACCAGGCCCTGGCGGTCGCCGTAGACGGTCCCCGCTCCGACCGCCCCGTACTGCAGCTTTCCGACGGTCACCTCATAGCCCTGCTCGCGGGCCTGCTCCTCGGTGAGGCCGAAGCTCGCGACGTTGGGCGTGCAGAAGGTGGCGCGCGGGATGTCGATGTACTCCAGCGGCTCGGGGTCCTGTCCTGCGGCGTGCTCGACGGCGATCACGCCCTCGTCGGACGCCTTGTGGGCCAGCGCCGGCCCGTGGACGATGTCCCCGATCGCGTAGACACCCTCCAGGGAGGTGCGCTGGGCGCCGTCGACCTTTACCAGCCCGTGCTCGTCGAGCTCGATGCCCGCGTCCTCGATGCCCAGGGCCTCGAGGTCGGGCCCGCGACCAGCGGCGATGCACAGATAGTCGGCCTCGCCCGCCTCTCCGCCATGGGTGAAGCGGACCCCGCCGTCGGAGGGCTCGACCCCCTCGACGAGGGTCTTGGTGAGCACCTGGATGCCTTGCTTCTTGAGCCCGCGCTCGACCAGCTTGGAGATCTCCTGGTCCTCCGTGGGCAGCACGCGGTCGAGCGCCTCGAAGAGCATGGTCCGGGTGCCCAGGCGCGCGTAGGCCGAGGCAACCTCCGCGCCCGAGGCGCCCGCGCCGATCACCGCGATGGAGCCGGGCTGCTCGTTGGTCAGCCAGGCGCCCGCCGTGTCGATCACCCGCCCGCCGAATCGGGTCCCCGGCACCGCCTTGGGCACCGACCCGCAGGCGAGGATGACCGTCTTGGCCTCGAGCTCCTCGTCGCCGGTGCGCACGTTGCCCTCCTTGGTGACCGTGCCAGTGCCGCTGACGACCTCGATCCCGTTCTTCTTGAACAGGCCGCTCACCCCGCCGGTGAGGGTCTTGACGACGCGATCGCGCCGCTTGGCCACCGCTCCGAAGTCGACCTCGACGCCGTTGACCGAGAGCCCGAAGTCCGCTGCGTCGTCGATCTCGGACTTCACGTCGGCGACGCGCAGCACGGCCTTGGCGGGGATGCACGCCTCGTTGAGGCAGCGCCCGCCCACGACCGGCGCCTTCTCGACGACCGCGGTCTTCATGCCGAGCTGCGCGGCTCGGATGGCGGCGACGTAGCCGCCGGGCCCCGAGCCGATCACGATGCTGTCGTAGGAGCGCTCGGCCATACCGGCGGGCGAGTCTATCTGCCCGCCCCGGGCTACTCGGGCCGCCGGCGAAGCACTACGCGTCGGAGTGTCGCGGTCCACGCTGTGGCATCTGCACGCGGGCCATGACGCGGATCAGCTTGTAGAAGAGGTAGCCGAGCGCCGCGATGATCGCGGCGACGACCAAGCCGACGACGAAGCGCTCGACGACCAGCAGCGCGAGGGCGAGAACCAGGATCTGCAACGCGAGCAGGCACTCGAAGCCCAGCACCGCCCAGTACTTCGCCCGCCACATCCCCCCGGCGGCGACGAGCAGGATCACCGACTGCACGACGGAGAAGCCCAGCTGACCGCGGTGACCCGCGACGACGAACACCGCGACGATGTTCGCGACGGCAAGCAGCGCGGCGACGATTGATGCGACGGTGAGCGCGGGGGGCCGCTCGTCGGGGTCAAGGGGCTCGAGGCGCTCGCGGGCCTCGGCATCCCTCGCTCGCCCGCGCGCATAGCGCTCGGCCATGCGGTCGCGGTCGCTCGGAGGGGACGGATACGAGGGGCTCTTGGGGGCCCGCTCGCGGCGGCGGCTACGTTGCCCCAACGCCGGCCTCCCTGCGCTCGGCCGCCGCGTCCAGCGCCGTCCGGAGGGCGCGCGCCGCGGTTTCGGGGTCCCGCGCCTCGGTGATCGAGCGCACGACGACGACGCGCCGCGCACCCGCCTCGATCGCCGCGCCGATGCTCGACGGGTCCAGACCCCCGATCGCAAACCACGGCACGCGCGCGTGCGCCGCCGCATGGCGCACCGGCTCGAGGCCCGCGGCGGGACGGCCGGGCTTGGTGGGAGTGGCGTGCACGGGCCCCACGGCGAGGTAGTCCGCGCCGCGCGCGGCGTCGAGCTGGGCGGTCGAATGGGTCGAGAGCCCGACGAGGCGCTCGACGCCGACGGCGGCACGTGCCGTGGCGACGGGCACATCGTCCTGGCCTACGTGCACGCCGTCGGCCTCGCAGGCCTCGACGAGGTCGGGGCGGTCGTTGAGGACGAACAGCGCACCATGGGCGTCGCACGCCGCCCGGAAGCTGGGCGCGGCCTCGAGGAGCGCTTCGTCGCTCGCCCGCTTGTCGCGGAGCTGGACGAGGTCGACCCCGCCGTGCAGCACCGCGTCGAGGAAGGCCCGCGGACGGGCGTCGCACACCAGATAGAGCCGTGCCTTCGCGAGGCGCTCGCGTCGCTCATCCATGCGCGGCAGTCTGTCAGGCGGCACTACCCTGGGATACGTGCGCGAAGAGCAGCCGGAGCGCCACGAGGTGGTGGTCATCGGAGGCGGGGCCATCGGCCTAGCCGTGGCGTGGCGAGCGGCCATGGCGGGTCGCGAGGTCCTGCTGCTCGAGGCCGAGCGGCTCGGTGCCGGGGCATCGCACGTCGCCGCCGGCATGCTCGCGCCGGTCACCGAGGCGACCTTCGGCGAGGAGCGCCTCACCGGCCTGGGTCTCGCCGGCGCAGCGCGCTGGCCGGCCTTCGCGCAGCAGCTGCACGAGGCCTCGAGCATCGATCCCGGCCTGCGCTCGTGCGGCACGCTCGTGGTCGCCCGCGACCGCGACGAGGCCGAGGCCCTCGAGCGCGAGATAGCCTTTCGTCGCGAGCATGGACTGCGGGTCGAGCGGCTTCGCGGCAGCCAGGCGCGCCGCCTGGAGCCCGCGCTCGCACCCACCGTCCGGCTGGGGCTCCTCGCGCCGGAGGACCACGCGGTAGATCCGCGGCGCCTCACGGCAGCGCTTGCCACCGCCTGCGCACGGGTCGGGGTGCGGGTCCGCGAGCTGGCGAGGGTGGCCGAGGTGCTGGTGCGCGACGATGCGGTGACCGGCGTGCGCCTCGCCGGAGGCGACGGGGAGATGATCGAGTCCGACACGCTGGTGGTCGCGGCCGGCTCGTGGTCGGGGGAGCTTGCGGGGCTGCCCGCGCCGGCGCGCGTGCCGGTCCGGCCGGTCAAGGGCCAGGTTCTGCGGCTGCGCGACCCCGAGGGTCCCGGTCTGCTGAGCCGCAATCTGCGCATGGACACCGTGCGGCGCTCGGGCTACATCGTTCCCCGCGGTGACGGGCGCTACGTGCTCGGGGCAACGGTGGAGGAGCGCGGCTTCGACACCGCGGTGACCGCCGGCGCCGTCCGCGACCTCGTCCACGACGCCGCGCTGCTGCTCCCAGGAGTGCTCGAGCTCGACCTGGAGGAGGCGGTCGCGGGCTTGCGTCCGGGCACGCCTGACAACGCGCCGCTGATCGGCGCCGGGGCGATCGCCGGGCTCGTGTGGGCGACGGGCCACTACCGCAACGGCATCCTCCTGGCTCCTCTCACCGCCGACGCAATCGCCTCGGTGCTGGGCGGAGAGGGGCTTCCGGCGGTTGCGCGGGCCGCCGATCCGGCACGCTTCGCGCCGTTGCGCGCACCAGCGGGAGCTCCGGCATGAACGTCTTGCTCAACGGCGAGCCCGCCCAGGTCGCCGACGGAGCGACCGTGTCCGAGGTCCTCGAGCCGCTGGGCGTCTCGCCCCGCCGCGGCGTGGCGGTTGCCGTCGCCGGGGAAGTGGTGCCCCGCGGCGAGTGGGAGCGGCGCGTGCTGGGCGAAGGCGAGCGCGTCGAGGTCGTACAGGCGATCCAGGGCGGCTGACGCGATGGCCACCGAGCAGCGCAGCCACTCAGACCTCCTCGCGGCCGCCGAGGCGGCCGACCCGCTGACCATCGGCGACCGCACGTTTGGCTCGCGCCTGCTCCTCGGGACCGGCGGCTTCACGAGCATGGAGGCGCTCGCCGCCGCGATCGCCGCGAGCGGCGCCGAGCTGGTGACCGTCGCCCTGCGCCGGATCGATCCCGCTGCGCGCGGCTCGTTGATCGACGTGCTGGAGGGCGCCGGCGTGCAACTGCTCCCGAACACCGCGGGCTGCTTCACCGCCCGCGACGCGATCCGTACGGCGCGGCTGGCGCGCGAGGCGTTCGAGACCGACTGGGTCAAGCTCGAGGTGATCGGCGACGAGGACACGCTGCTGCCCGACGCGCCCGAGCTGCTCGAGGCCGCCGAGGTGCTGGTCGACGAGGGCTTCACGGTCCTGCCCTACACCAACGACGATCCCGTGCTCGCCCGGCGCCTGCAGGACGTGGGGTGTGCCGCGGTCATGCCGCTGGGCTCGCCGATCGGCAGCGGTATGGGGATCCGCAACGCCTACAACCTCTCGATCATGCGCGAACGCGTCGACCTCCCGCTCGTGCTCGACGCCGGCGTTGGCACCGCCTCGGACGCCGCGCTCGCGATGGAGCTGGGTTGCGATGCCGTGCTGTGCGCCAGCGCGATCTCGCGGGCCAAGGACCCCGAGGCCATGGCCCGGGCGATCCGCGCCGGGGTGGTCGCCGGGCGCCTCGCGCGCGGCGCGGGCCGCATCCCGCGCCGGCTCTACGCGGACGCCTCGACCCCGGAGACCGGGCTGCCCGAGCTCTCGTGAGCGCCACCCGGGCGCAGGTCGACGAGCTCATCGACCGCTGGCAGTCCGCCTGGTCCGGCCACGACGCCGACGCCTTCGCGGAGCTCTGCGCCGCCAACGTCCACTACGAGGACCCGCTGACCCAGGAGCCCCTGGAGGGCGCGGTCGCGCTCGGCCGCCATGCCGGCCGCCTATGGGCGGCGATGCCCGACGCTCGCTTCGAGCGGACCGGCGCACGGCTGACCGACGGCACCTTCGTCGCCGCCCCCTGCAGGCTGCTCGGGACCCACCGTGCGAAGCTCGGTCCCCTCCCCGCCACGGGCCGTTTCGTGGTCGTGCACGGTGTCTTCTACGGGGAGCTCGAGCACGAGCGTCTCAAGCGCGTGCGCGCGTTCTTCGACGCCTACGCCGTGGCCCGCGAGCTCGGCCTGCTGCCCGGGTCGGGCACGCTGGCCGAGCGAGCGCTGCTCGCCGTGCGAGGCTTCGGGATCCGCAAGGAGACCTGAGAGCCTGAGCGGACGGGCTACTTCGTGACGACGATCGTCCCGGTCTGACCCGGGTGGATCTGGCAGAAGTACGGGATCGTGCCCGCCTTCTGGGGGGTGAAGCTGTACGTCGAGCCCGGGTTGACCGTGCTCGACCCGGGTCCGGCGCCCTTGAAGCCCTTGTCCTTGGTGACCGTGTGGGCGACGGAGTCGTTGTTGGTCCACGTGATCTTCTGGCCGACCTTCGCGGTGATCGTCCTGGGGACGAACTGGATGTCCTTCATCGACACCGTCGGGGTGCCGCCCCCGCTCTTCTGGGCCTGGGCCGTGCTGACGGCGGTGGATGCCGAGTCTTTCTTGTCACTGCCGCAGCCCGCGACGGTGAGCGCCGCGACGGCGACGAGTACGGCGATGGAGATCAACAGGCGACGGGTCATGGTCGAGCCTCCCGGGGTGGACGGTGCACAACCGTACTACGGAGTGCAGCGGCGCAAGGACGCATGCCCCCTACCCTCCCCAGCTTGACGCGCCACTTCCTGACCGGCACCGAGCTCGAGCCCGGCGAGCTGCTCGCGCTGGTGGACCGCGCGCTCGAGCTCAAGGCGGACCCCCTGTCCTCGCACACCCTGGCGGGCCGCACCGTCGCGCTCATCTTCGAGAAGCCCTCGACCCGCACACGCGTCTCCTTCGAGGCCGGGGTGGTCGAGCTCGGCGGCCATCCGATGGTCCTGCGTACCGACGACCTCCAGCTCACCCGGGGAGAGTCGCTGCGCGACACGGCGCTCGTCCTCACTCGTCACGTCGCGGCGATCGGCGTGCGGACGGGGCCCGACAAGCTGCTCGAGGACCTCGCCGCGCACGCCGGCGTGCCGGTCGTGAACATGCTGACCGCGGGCCATCATCCCTGCCAAGCGCTCGCCGACCTCCTGACCCTGCGCGAGGAGTTCGGCACGCTGCAGGGCCTGCGCGTCGCTTACGTCGGGGACGGCAACAACGTCGCGCGGTCGCTCGCGCTGCTCGGCGGCCGCGCCGGAGTCGAGGTCGTGATCGCCTCCCCGCCGCAGTTCGCCCTGGAGCCGGTCCCCGGCGCGCGGTTCGTCGAGGACCCCGCCGAAGCGGTGGCCGGGGCGGACGCCGTCTACACGGACGTATGGGTCAGCATGGGCGACGAGGCGACCGCCGACGAGCGGCGCGCCGCGCTCGCCCCCTACCGCCTGGACGACGAGCTGCTCGACAGGGCCGCCCCGCGGGCCATCGCCCTGCACTGCCTGCCCGCGCACCCCGGCGAGGAGATCTCCGGCGATCTGCTCTACGGCCCGCGCCAGCGGATCTGGGACCAGGCCGAGAACCGCCGGCACGCCCAGAAGGCGCTGCTCGAGATGCTTGTCGCCGGGGCGGCGAGAGCCGTGCTGTAGCCTCGATCGGGTCCGCTTCGGAGGGAGAGGGTCATGCCACAGGCAAAGAAGCCAGGCTCGGGCTCGGGGCGCAGCACCGGCGGGACGAAGGGCTCCCGCGGCCGGGGTCGCTCGTCCACGGCGAAGTCCCGGTCTGGCACCTCGCGTTCGGGCTCCGCGTCGCAGCGCCGCTCCCCCGAGCCCGCCGGCTCCCCAGCCGAGGACGTTCGCCCGAGCATGGCTGCGCTCAGAGAGTTCCTCCTGCGCGGCATGGATGGCCCGCTGCACCTGGTGATGCTCAGCAACGAGCGCATCCAGGAGGTGATGGACGACGCCGTCGAGCGCGGGCGGATGACGCGCGACGACGCCGAGGACGTGGTGCAGGAGATGGTCAAGCGCGGACGCGAGCAGACCACAGAGCTGCTCGCCGACCTCGAGCAGCTCGTCGACCGCAGCCGCGGTCAGATCGAGAGCGCCGCCACCGCCGCCCGGCGCAGCCCGCCCGCCGACCGCGTCCTGCGCGAGGTCGACCGGGCGCGCCGCGCGGCGGGCATCGGACAGGCCTTCCCGATCCTCTCCTTCGACGACCTCACTGCGGCGCAGATCTCCGACCGCCTCGAGGACCTCTCGCCGGCCCAGCTGCGAAAGGTGCGCGACTACGAGCGCCGGCACGGCAACCGCAAGTCGGTGCTGCAGGCGATCGAGGCCAAGCTCGCCTGAGCGGGACTCGGTGAGGGCGTGGGCTAGAGCAGGTCCGCCGCGAGCGCGCTGAAGCGCAGCGGGCCGGCGCCGTCCAGCGCGTCCGCGAGCTCGTCGGGGTCGCGCCGCTGGCCTTCGCGCCACAGGGTGCGCAGATGCGCGCCCGCCGCCGGTTCGGTGTGCCAGCGCTCGCCGAAGCGCTCCTGCAGCGCGGCGTGCAGACGCGCCTCCAGCGTCCACGCCCTCAGGTAGCAGGCGACGTAGAACGCAGGATCGACGTCCTCGAGGAAGGTCTGCGCCGGCCACGGGACCGCGGTCGCGTCGGTCAGGCGGCGCGCGTAGGCCGGCGCGAGCGCGTCGAGCAATTGCGCTCCGTCGTGCAGCTCGAGCTCGTAGTCCAGCTTGGCGGCGTAGCGGCGCAGGAGGTAGGAGCGCCGGGCGCGCGCGCCGTCACCGTCCTCCTCGACCAGCCCCTCGAAGAGGAACGCGAAGGCCTCGGTGATCGCGTTGTCCCCGAGCCGGCGGAACTCGAAGGGCAGCCCAGGGTCGACCGCGGCGTAGTGCTCGGCGTGGCCGCCCTCGTGGAAGAGCGCGAGGTAGTCGTCGCGACCGCCCATGGGCGGGACGACGAGGTGAACCTCCTCGGGCACGCGGACGGGTGCGCAGAACGCGCGCGGCGACTTGGTCGCGCGTGCCTCGACGTCTACGTGCACGCGCGAGCCATCGAGGCCCAGTCCGCTCCGCACCGCCTCCCAGGCGGGCAGCAGGCCGTCGGGTGGGTGGCGGGCGTCGGCGTGGACGTCGCGCAGCCAGCGGGGCAGGTCGCTGCGCCGCGCGGCCTGGAGGGTGACCCCGGCAGTGCGCCGCAGCTCGGCGTCGAGCAGCTGCGGGTGACGCTCCGCGGTCGCGGCGAGGAAGGAGGCGGTCTCACCGGCGAGGGCGTCGAGGTCGACGCCCGAGAGCTCCTGGCCCATGGCCCGGTAGCTGCGCCAGCCCAGCTCGCGGGCGAGCGCGTGCGAGAGCTCCCAGATCTCGCGGCGCAGCGGCGTCAGCTCGCGCTCCACCGCTTCGAGCCGCGCCTCCTCGATCATGGCCCGGCGCTGCGCGTCGGGCTCGTTCATCTGCGCCGCGGCAGCCTGGCGGAAGGGCAGCGGCCGGCCGCCTGGTTCGAGCGTCAGGGTTGCCTCGCGGCGGGCAAGCTCGGCCTCGTGCCCCCGCGTTCCCGCACCGAGATGCCCCTCGACCGCGAAGGCGAGCAGCCAGCGTGCGCGCCGCTCGCGCTCGCCGGCTCCACCCCGCGCCCCGCCCCCTTCGCCCCCCGCCCCCGGGAACCGCTCCCACTCCGCCCGCAGCTGCTCGACCGCCTCGCGGGTGAACAGGTCCTCGTGGCGCGTGTAGACCGCGTCGACCCCATAGCCCGGCTTGTGGCCGGCGAAGTGCTGGAGGTACTCGCGGTCGTGCTCTTGGAGGAACTGCTCGGCGCGAGTGCGGTAGGCGTCAACGTTCACGGGCCTGCGATCCTAGGTCGGCGATGGAAGCCTCCACCCCCACCCGCCCCCAGCGCGGCGCCGAGCTCGAGCTCTCGATCGACGGGCTGGCTTTCGGCGGGGCCGGTGTTGCGCGGCTCGACGGCTACGTCGTCTTCGTCGCCGGAGCGCTGCCCGGAGACCGGGTGCGTGCTGTCGTCGGGAAGAGCAAGCGCCGCTTCGCGGAGGCGAGGACTGTCGAGGTGCTCGAGCCCGGGCCCGACCGCGTCGCCCCGCTCGCCGACCATCCGGGCGCGCCCTGGCAGGTGCTGCGCTACGACCGCCAGCTCGAGGTCAAGCACGAGCAGGCGCACGACGCCCTGCGCCGCCTGGGCGGCCTCGACGGCTTCGTGCTCGACCCGATCCTCCCCGCCGTCGAGCGCTGGCGCTACCGCAACAAGCTCGAGTACTCGTTCGGCACCGCACAGGACGGCACGCTGGTCTGCGGCTTCCACGCCCCCGGGCGCTGGGACCGCATCGACCCGGTGGACGACTGCCTGCTGGCCTCCGAGCCTGGCAACGCGGCCCGCGAGCGCGTCGTCGCCTGGTGCCGCGAGCAGGGCTTACCCGCGTACGACAGGCGGACCGGGGAAGGGCTGCTTCGCAACCTGGTGGTGCGCGAGGGCCGGCGGACCGGCCGGCTGCAGCTTCGCCTCGTCACCGCCGAGGGCGGGCTCGACGGCGACGGCCTCGCTCGGGCCGCGGGCGTGGACGGTGTCTTCTGGACGCGCACCGAGGGGCTGGGGGAGACCACGGCGGGCGGGGAGACGGAGCACCTCGCCGGCGCCCCCGCGCTCGACGAGGAGCTGTGCGGACTGCGTCTCCAGATCTCCCCGCACGCGTTCTTTCAGACCAACACGGAGATGGCCGAGCGCCTGTACGGCGTCGCGGGCGAGCTGGCCGGCTTGACCGGCCGCGAGCGCCTCTTCGACCTCTACTGCGGCATAGGAACCCTCGGCCTCTCCCTGTCCGCGCGCGCCGCCCAGCTCTTCGGCCTGGAGATCGTGCCCGAGGCGGTGGCCGACGCGATCGAGAACGCGCGCCGCAACGAGATCGACCACGCGAGCTTCTTCGCCGGCGACGTGCGCCTGGCCATGCGCGAGCTGGTCGAGCGCGGCGGCCGCCCCGACGTGGTCGTCGTCGACCCGCCCCGCTCCGGCCTGTCCAAGAAGGTCGTGCGCCGGATCATCGAGGCCGCCCCGCGCCGCATCGTCTACGTCTCCTGCAACCCCACCACGCTCGCCCCCAACGCCGCCCAGCTCGTCGAGGCCGGCTTCACGCTTCGCCGCGTCTGCCCGGTCGACATGTTCCCGCAGACCCCGCACATCGAGTGCGTGGCGCTGCTGGAGCGCTGAATCGGCCTCGCGCTCGACGGGCGCGGGACGAACGGCGGGCAACGAAGGAGAGGGCTTGGGGCTAGTCGCTCTCGCCCAGGATCAGCTCGACGATGCGGTCGGGATACTCCTCGACGACGTAGTGGCGGCCCTCGGCGATCGTCTCGTACCGGACATCGGCCCAGCCGTGAGCGCTATGGAGCAGCTCAGCGAGGGCGGGTTGAGGCGGGGCGAAGACGAGCTCACCGCCGACGAGCATCAACGGGACGTCAACGGGGTCGCGTTGCTCGTTGTTGAAGGCCGCTCCTGGGCGACCGCAAGTGGTACCTGCCGCGATCGCTGCGCCGGGTGCCGCGGGTCGCCCACGAGCCGGAGGCAAAGCCCGCCGAGGCGTAACCCCTGGCGTCCTCGGCGGGCTCCCTCCTCCACGTGCTCGGGTTCTCCGCAGCGAGGCGGAGGGCTTTCCGCATGGCGGCGGTGACCCGGAGTCGCCAAACTTGGCCCGTGAGCCACCGCGTCACCCCGATCCAGCCCCATCGCGTCGTGGTCGTCGGCGGAGGCTTCGGCGGCCTGCGGGCGGTCAAGGCGCTGCGCGATGCGCCGGTCGAGGTCACGCTGGTCGACCGCCGCAACTTCCACCTCTTCCAGCCACTCCTCTACCAGGTCGCGACCGGCGCGCTGTCGGCGGGGGAGATCGCCTCGCCGCTGCGCGGCATCCTCAAACGCCAGCGCAATGCCACGGTCGTGCTCGGTGACGTCACGGGATTCGACCTGGCCGCGCGCGAAGTGCTGCTGAACCGGGTGGCCGGCGACGGCGAGCCCACGGCGATCGCCTACGACACCCTCGTCGTTGCCGCCGGCGCAAGCCATAACTACTTCGGCCACGACGAGTGGCAGCCGCTCGCTCCAGGCCTGAAGAGCGTGGAGGACGCGCTCGAGATCCGTCGCCGCGTCCTCGCGGCCTTCGAGGCCGCCGAGCTCGAAGCCGATCCCGACCGCCGGCGCACGCTGCTGACCTTCGTGGTGGTGGGTGCCGGCCCCACCGGCGTGGAGCTGGCCGGGCAGATCGCGGAGATCGCCAACGACACCCTGCGCCACGACTTTCGCAGGATCGACCCGCGCGAGAACAGGATCCTGCTCATCGAGGCCCTCGACCGGGTCCTCATCACGTTTCCCGAGCGGCTCTCGGCCCGTGCCGCCCGCAGCCTGGAGCGCCTGGGGGTGACACCGCTCGTGGACCACGCCGTCGTCGGGGTCGACGACGAGTCGGTGACCGTGCAGGCCGGCGCGGGCGAGCCCGAGCGCATCGCTTCGGGCACCGTCGTGTGGACGGCCGGGGTGCGCGCGTCGAGCCTGGGCAAGGCGCTGGCCGAGGAGACCGGGGCGAGCATCGATCGCGCGGGCAGGGTCGCCGTGGGGCCCGACCTGACCCTCGCCGGCCATCCCGAGGTCTTCGCGTTGGGGGACATGGTCCGGGTGCACGACGCCGATGGCCACGTCGTACCACTGCCCGGGGTGGCGCCGACCGCCATGCAGCAGGGCCATTACGTCGCCGGGGTGATCCGCGCGCGGCTGGACGGGAAGCAGGCCGGGGAGTTTCGCTACGTCGACAAGGGCAACGTCGCGACCATCGGCCGGCTGCGTGGCGTGGCCGACATCAAGGGGCTGCGCCTGAGCGGAGCGATCGCCTGGCTGACCTGGCTGTTCGTGCACCTGTTCTACCTCGTGGGCCTCCAGAACAGGCTGCTCGTGTTCATCCGCTGGACCGTCAGCTTCGCGACCCGCGGGCGGGGCGCCCGGCTGATCACCGGCCAGCCCGAGGACTTCTGAGGACGCGTCTAGCGAACCGGGATCCGCGCGCGGACCGTCGTGCCTGCGCGCCGAGGGCTGCTGACCTCGAGTGTCCCGTCCAACGAGCACACGCGATCGTCGAGTCCACGCAGCCCTGAGCCACCGGAGATCTCGGCGCCGCCGACGCCGTCGTCGCGGATCTCGACCTCTGCGCAGCCACCCTCGGCGCGAACCGAGACCAGGGCGTGCGTGCACCCCGCGTGCTTGGCGACGTTGGTGAGCGCCTCGGCGACAACGAAGTAGGCGGTGGTCTCGACCGGCGTCGGCAGCCGCTCGGGCAGGTCGGCGTCGAGCTCGACCGGCACCGGCGACCGCGTGGCGAGCGCCTCCAGCGCCGGCACGAGACCTCTGTGGGTGAGCACAGAGGGATGGATGCCTCCGGCGAACTCGCGCAGGTCGCGGATCGCCGCCTGCGCCTGCTCGAGCGCTTCGTCGACGAGCTCGCGCGCGCGCCCGGGCGATCGCGACCACTTCTGCAGGGCGAGCTGCAGGTTGATCACCGCGCCGACCAGCTCCTGCTGGGCGCCGTCGTGCAGGTCGCGGCCGAGGCGCCGGCGCTCTTCGTCGCCGGCCTGGACGATGCGGGCGCGCGACGCGGCGAGCTGCTCCCGGGCGTCGGCGCTGGCCAGAGCGTTGATGACGAGCTCCGCGAAGCCGGCGATTCGCCGCTCGGCGTCGTCGGCGAGGCCGTAGGGGCGCGCGCTGGCGGCGATCACGGCTCCCCAGAGCCGGCCGCCGACATTCACGGGCGCGCCCACAGCGGACCGGATCCCCACCGCGCGCAGCCTGCGGGCGAGGTCTCCACCGAGGTCGTCGTAGTTGTCCACGCGCTCCGAACGGCCGCTGCGGCTGACCCTCGGAGCCACCGTCTCGCCGTCGAGCGGGACGTCCTCGGTCACCGGGAAGACGGGCGCGCCGCCGGCGGCCCACGCGCCGACGATCGTCGCGCTGCCGTTGCTCTCGAAGCGCACGAGGTTGGTCGTCTCGACGCCGAGCACGCGGCCGACCTCCTGGCACACGCAGGCGAACACGCGCGCCGGCTCGGCGTCGCCGGCCACGAGCATGGCCACGCGGCGCAGCGCCGCCTGCTCCTCAGCCAGCGCGCGTTGGGCGACCAGGGCGTCGCCGCGTGCGGTCATGGCGAGCGCAGCACCTTCAGCACCGCCAGAACGCGGCGATGGTCGTGGGATGTCCTGACGAGGCCCAGCTTTCCGAAGATGCTCGTGACGTGCTTCTCCACAGCACCCTCGCTGACCATCAACTCCTCCGAGATCCCCTGGTTCGAGCGCCCTTCCGCCATCAGCACGAGCACCTCGCGCTCCCGCGGGGTGAGCTCGGCAAGTGGATCCTCGCGGCGCTGGCGGCCGAGCATGCGCGCGACGACCTCGGGGTCCAGTGCCGAGCCGCCGCTCGCCACACGGCGGACGGCCTCGACGAAGACCGCCACCTCGCCCACGCGGTCCTTGAGCAGGTAGCCGACGCCCTCGGCGCTGTCGCCGATGAGATCGACTGCATAGCCCGCCTCGACGAACTGCGAGAGGACGAGTACGCCGATCTCCGGGTGCGCGGCGCGGATCTCGATGGCCGCCCGCAAGCCGTCGTCGGTGTTGGTCGGGGGCATCTGGATGTCGACGACCGCCACGTCGGGCCGGTGGGCCGCGACCTTGCGGCGCAGGTCAGCGCTTGCTGCCGTCCCGAGGCTGCGCTCGGCGCGAGCGGCCGGACCACCACCGAGAAGCTGTCCTCCGATGGCGAGGCGCGCGTGTACCGCGTGTTCGACCCGGCGGGACGCGACGCCAAGAAGCCGGCGCCGTTGATCGTCGCCCTTCACGGGGCCGGGGGAGCGGCGCGGGCTTTCAACGCCGCAGCGGCTGGGACGACGTCGCCGAGCGCGCCGGTGCGCTGGTGGCCTATCCGAGCTCCTTCGAGCGGGGCTGGCGTAACAACGGGGACATTGACGTGCGTTTTCTCTCGCGCGTTATCAAGGGCGTTTCGCGTTCCTACAAGGTGGACAAGCGGCGGGTCTATTCACCGGGCACTCCAGCGGCGCCTTCATGACCTACCGCGTGGCATGTGAGCTCGCCGACCGGGTCGCGGCGATCGGGCCCGTCGCCGGTGCGCCGGTCCGCGACTGCGATGGGCCACCCGCGCGACCGGTGCGGGTGATCCACGTCCACGGCACGGCGGACGCGCGGATCCCCTATCTCGGCGGGCGCGCGGTCGACGCCGGCGGCAAGCCCTTCGGCCAGTATTTCCCTCGGCCAAGGGGATGGTCAAGCGCTGGCTGCGCTGGGACGCATGTCGCGGTGGATCCACCTCTGCGCGAAAGGGCGAGGTGAGAACCCAGACATGGCGGCGGTGCGACGGCGGCGCCGAGGTCCGGCTGGTGACGCTCGACGGCTGGTCGCATACCTTCCCCAACCGGGAGGCCAACGCCCCGATCGACGCGCCGAAGACCATCTGGGCCTTCTTGAAGCGCTTCTCGATACCGAAGCGCGGCTAGCGGTCGATCCCGGCCTCGCGCAGCGCCTCGCGCACCTGCTCGACGACCTCGGCCGGGGCCCTCAGAGCGTCGCGCCCACCAGCGTCGGCTCGGGCTCGAGGGTCACCCCAAAGGCGTCGCGCACGCCGTCGCGCAACTCGCGCGCCAGCGCGAGCAGCTCGGCCGTGGTGGCGCCGCCGCGGTTGGTGAGCGCGAGCGTGTGCTTGGAGGACACGCGAACCCGCCCGTCGCCGTAGCCGCGGTGAAAGCCGGCGCGCTCGATGAGCCACGCCGCCGAGGTCTTGACGTGTCCGTCGGCGTCGGGAAAGGCGGGTGGCGTGTCGCCGGAAGGCAGGCGCCGGCGCAGCGCGGCGAACTGCTCGTCGCTCAGGACAGGGTTCGTGAAGAACGAGCCGGCGCTCACCGTGTCGACGTCGCACGGGTCGAGGACCATGCCCTTGCCCCGGCGCAGCCCCAGCACGGCGCGGCGGACGTCGCCAAGCGGCGCGCGCTCGCCGATCGCCAGCCCGAGCGTTCGAGCTAGCTCCGCGTAGCGGATCGGCGCGCTGAGCTCGCCCGGCGCCAGCGCCAGCTCGACCTCCAGCACCACGTGGCGCCCCGGCTTGCGCTTGAAGGCGCTGTTCCGGTAGCCGAAGCCGCACTGGGTGGGCTCGAGGTCGGCGACGGCGTCGCCCTCGCGGTCGTAGGTGCGAACGCGAACCAGCGTGTCGGCCACCTCCTGCCCGTAGGCGCCGACGTTCTGGATCGGCGTAGCGCCCACCGACCCCGGGATCCCCGAGAGGCACTCGACCCCGGCCAGTCCTGAGGCCACGCAGCGGGCGACGAGTGCGTCCCAGTCCTCACCGGCCTGCGCGACCACACGCCCGCCGGCCTCGATCCCGATGCCGCGCGTCGCGATCCGCACGACGGTGCCCGGCCAGCCGCCGTCGGGCAGCACGAGGTTGCTTCCCCCGGCGAGCAGCAGCAACGGCTCGGGCGCTCCCCGGACCGCGTCGACCAGCTCATCCTGGGTCGTCGCCTCCATCAGCTCCCGCGCAGGCCCGCCGAGCCGCAGGGTGGTGAGCGCAGCGAGCGGGACGTCGCGCGCGACCCGCATCAGCGCTGGCGGCGCAGCCACTCCCCGAGCTGCTCGCCGATCTCGCCGATCGACGAGCCGGCCTGCTGGAAGGCGTCGCCGATGCGCCGGCCATAGTGGTCGGTGGCGGCCTCGGCCTCCTCGCGCAGCGGCGGCTCCTGGCCCCGGCGGAGATACTCGCCGCCGACGATCCGGTCGTACTCCCCCGAGCGCACCCAGTCCAGCAGCTGGCGCACGCGGCGCACGGGCATCGGGTGGGTGACGTTGAGATCGTTGGAGAGCTTGGTCAGCCGCTCCAGCCCTCCGCCTCCCTCGTCGTACTCCGTGGCCTGGGCGATGAACGCGTCGAGGCTGAGGTCGTCGGCGGCCGCGCCGGCCGAGAGGACCATCAGCGAGCGGCATACCGCGGTCGCGTCGCGGGTGACCAGCGCGGCCGCGCGGTCACAGCTCAGCTCAGCCGCACGGAACCACTCGAGCAGCGCGAGGCGGATGGCGAGCAGCGGCAGCCCGGCCAGCGCGGGCAGGCTGCTGCTGCCCAGCCGCACGAGGATGAGCAGCGCGGTCTGGTAGAGGACGTGGTCGGAGTGCACGTGCGCAGCCTCGTGGGCCAGCACCGCCCGTCGGCCCTCCTGGTCGAGCAACCGCACGAGCTCTGAGTTGAGGACCACCACCGGGCGGCCGACGCCGAACGTCGCGGCGTTGGCGAACGGCCACTGCGTGAGGTAGAGGTCCGGAACGGAGTCGTCGAAGTCGAGCGCGTGGAACGCCTCGCGGTGAAGGCTCCAAACCGCCGGCAGCTGGCTCTCGCCCAGGCGCACCGCCGCGCCGAGGGTCGAGGCGCGCAGCGCGCGCTCGTAGCCCAGCGAGACCAGCCTGCGGACGACCTGATCGAGGTAGGGGACGCGCTGCAGCGCGGCAGCCGCCGCACGGTCGGCGGGGTGCTGATAGGCCCGCGGAGAGATCCCCTCGAGCTTCCACGCCTCCACGGGCAGCGCCACCCCGTGCAGGCTACCCGCTCGCTCAGCGTGCCTCGTCGCCCTCCGCCCTAACGGCGGCAACGAGGGAGGGGGAAGTGGCGAGACTGCAGTTAAGCCGAATAATTCGGCTTAACGTCGGTCTCGCGGCCCGAACCCGGTCGCCCACCCCTTCCCCTCCCTCGTCGCCCGCCGTTCATCGCCGGGCGCGGGCGCGGCCACCACGTCCCGCTAGGATCGCGCGCCGTGCTTGCCGCAGTGATCGCCGACGGGGAGGTTCGGGCGCAGGAGCGCCCTGATCATCCCGAGCCTGGCGCCGGGGAGGTTCTGGTCCGGGTTCGCGCCGCCGGCGTCAACGGCGCCGACCTGCTTCAGCGCCGCGGGCTGTATCCGGCCCCGCCGGGCTCCCCCGCCGATATCCCCGGGCTCGAGCTTGCCGGCGAGGTCGCCGCCCGGGGCCCGGGCGCGACGCGCTTCGAAGAGGGCGCGCGCGTCATGGCGATCGTGGGTGGTGGCGGGCAGGCCGAGCTCGCGCTGGTCCACGAGCGCGTCCTGACCCCCGTTCCCGACGCGCTGGACTGGCCGAAGGCGGGAGGGACGCCCGAGGTCTTCACCACCGCACACGATGCGCTGTTCACCCAGGGCGGCCTGCGGGCGGGTGAGCGGCTGCTGGTGCACGGAGCGGCGGGCGGTGTGGGCACCGCCGCCGTCCAGCTGGGGCGCGCCGCGGGAGCGGAGGTCGTCGCCACGGTCCGTCGCGAGGAGCTGCGCGAGCGGGTCGCCGGCCTCGGCGCCGCGGCGATCGACCCCGAGGGCTTCGCCGACCACGGTCCCTTCGACGTG